>DASZLP010000058.1:0-59991 GCA_035552355.1 Bryobacteraceae bacterium
GCTGGCAAGCGCCCGATAGCCGGCCTGAATAACCTCGACCGATGCCACCGCGTCGTCGGCATCGATCACCAGCTTTTCGAGCCCCTGAATAGAGGCCGAGAAATTCGCGATCTGTTCACGGAAGGCCTGGGTCTTGTCGTAGCCGTAGCCGAACTGCACCCATTCGGCGCATCCCTGCTGCCGGTAGAACGAACCCTTCCACCCGACCCGCAGCGTGCCTTCCGAACCGTAGATGGAGATGTAGTCGTCGCACTGCTTGTTGATGCTCCAGGAGAGGTCCATGCGCCCGATCGCGCCACCCGTGGCACGCGCCGTTACATGCACCGTCTCTTCGACCGGCAGCCCCTGGATCTCCGGACCTTCGATCGCATGAATCGCATCGAGCGGACCGATGAAGTAGCGCATGATGTCGACCGAGTGCGTGCCGTTGTCGATGAAGACGCCGCCTCCGCTGATGCGGCGGTCGGAATTCCAGCGCTTGCTCATATCCACGAACGACATGAACGTGTTTTCAAACAACACCACGTCGCCGAGGATGCCGGAGTTGACGATCTCGCGGGCCTTCACAACGTCCTGCACATAGCGGAATTTGGATCCCATGGTGAACAGCACGTTGCGCTCGTGCGCGGTCCTGCGAATCTGGCGCGCGGTTTCAAGGCCGGTACTGACGGGCTTTTCGCAGAGCACGGGAATACCGCGCTCGAGGAAGTCGATCGCGATAGGGCCGTGCATCGCCGGCGGAGTCGAAATGATCACGGCGTCGACTTCACCGGCGTCGGCAAGGTCGAGATGCGACGACCAGGCGCGGCAGCCCGTCTGGGCGGCGATCGCCGAAGCCGCTTCCTCATCGATGTCGGCCACCGCCGCCAGCGTGGCGTTCGGCGTTTCGCGCAGCGCCTGCGCGTAAGCCTGCGCGATTCTTCCGGCGCCCACGAGCCCAAATCGCAGCTGGGTGCCCCGGGGATGGTTGCGTCTGATGTTTCGCCCGTTCATAACTCGCTCATGACCTCCTCGAGAGACGTTGCAATGTAATCGACGTGATCGGCCGTGTAGTTTTCGTTCCACGGAAGGACCAGCGTGTGGTCGAGCCCCTGGAACGTCCCGGGGTAACGGGCCGGGTTGTAGTCGAGCGCTTCCGGGCGCGCGAGATTGAACGGGAACTGGCTATTACCGAAGGTGCGGCGATCGCGAAAGACCTCGCACTGGAACGCGGGCTTCTGAATATAACGCGGCGCGGAACTGATGCCGCGCGATTTGAGACGCGCCGCCAGCCCCACCGCGCCGTCGGGAACCACGTTGCTGTCGACGATGAGGCAGTATTTCCAGTAAACGTTGCGCGCGCCTTTCGCCGTGGGGAACGGCCGGATGCCGCGAAGGCCGCGTATCCTCCGAGTCAGCTCGTCGGCCCGGCTTTCGCGATTGGCCACGCACGCATCCAGTTTTTCGAATTGCCCGAGGGCGACCGCGCCCTGCAGCTCCGTGAGGCGCGAGTTGAGCGCGATGTAGTAGTGGTCAGGCGACGCATCGCCGTAGCCCCAGCATTTGTTCACGAAAAGAAACATGCGGCGCGCCAGCGCTTCATCGTGCGTGGTGACGATGCCGCCTTCGCCACAGGTCATGTGCTTACCCTGTTGCAGGCTGAAACACCCGATTGTGCCCATCGTGCCCGAGAGGCGGCCCTGCCACTCCGCCTGAAACGCCTGCGCGCTGTCTTCGATGACCGGCAGATTGTGTTTCGCGGCCAGATCCAGAATCGGTCCCATCTCGCAGGGATTTCCAAACAAATGCGTTACGACGATTGCGCGCGTGCGCGGGCTGATCATCGGTTCGATGGTCGCGGCGGTCACGTTCAGGGTGTCCGGATCCACATCGGCGAAAACCGGAATGGCCGTCTGGTAAAGGATCGGCGTAAGTGCTCCCATATCCGTGATCGGCGTGGTGATGATTTCATCGCCGGGCTCGGGGTCGATCGCCGAAATCGCGGCGTGAATTGCCGCGGTGCCCGACGAGCAGGCTATTGCGTGCGGCACGCCAAGCTTCTCGGCGAAGGATTTTTCCAGCCGTCTGACGAAGTTTCCTTTGGTGCTGGTGAGGGTCCCGGTGCGTATGGCTTCGGTGACGAGCTCGATTTCTCTTTCGCCAAGAGTTCTTCCGGTTGCATCCTGATCGGAAGGTAAGACTACGGTTTCCAGTGCTGCTGCGGTAGTTGTCATGAATTGAGTCCTGATGAATTGAGTCCTGCTGAATTAAGTCCAGAAGAGTTCAAGCCGGTGGGCGTGATTGCCGCCGGCACGGGCACTTGCTGCGAAGCCATGGGATCGGGCGCGGGCGCCGGCGCCGGAACGCCGGAAATACGGGCTCGGACCAGTGTGGCCATCAATCCCAGATGCCCGCCGATGGTGCGGACGATCTTCATCTTTGACTGGCCGAACAGGCGCAGTTCGAGCGTGGCCGGATGCTCGACAATCCTGCGGCCGCTCACGGCGAACTTGCCGGCGAGTTCCGCCACGCCCAGAAATCCGCCGTGTTTCAGCGGCATGGCGAGCGCGGCCGAGCGGCGGTAAACGCGCAGGCACGAGGTGAACGTGTAGAGCTTGCGGCCGGTAATCACCTGATAAAGAAGTGAAGCGCCGCGCGAGAGTCCGACGCGCCACGAAGGCACATTCGAGACGTGCCCCTCGGGATGATAAGGGGATGCGGTTACCAGATCGACGCCGTCAGTCAACTGATCGAGCATCGGGCAAAGCTCGCGCGGATCGTAGCTGCAGTCGCAATCCATCGAACAGGCGATCTCGCGGGCGTGCTGCAGTCCCGTCGAAATCGCGGCTGCCACACCGCGGTTTACTTCATGACGGATCAACAGGTGGTCATGACCGGCGTCACTCGGACCGAAGGACTCGTTCAGGCGCGCCCAGGTGTTGTCGGTGCTGCCGTCGTCGACGAGGATGAACTGGGCGTCATAGCGCGGTGTCAGCTCGGTGCGAAGCTCTTCGAGCGCCCGCGCCAGATAGGGGATCGTGGCCTCTTCGTTGTAGCAGGGAATGATGACGCTGACCGGCCGGCGGGCATCGGCGGCTTCCGGAGAATCGGAGCGCGCCTGCGACGGATTCACCAGCGCCGGCATCACACGCACGGGCGCCTGCGACATGCCGAGCGTGCCGGCGATGCTGTCGAAACGATACCTTTCGAAAAGCTCGCCAATCATCCGCACCATGCGCGGGCCGTTGCGGTAATGGCGCATCTCGCGCACGAACGATCCGGTTTCGATGTGCGGCTGCTCCGGATCGAGGTCCCAAAGCCGGAAATAGAGAATCAGCGGATCCTGGTGCATCGCTTCCCAGCTCCGGATCGACCAGCGGACGAGACTTTCGGGATACTGGCGGAAATAGTTTCCGCCGGCGAACGGAATCATCGCGCCCGCGAGGCTTTGCGAAGAGAGAGGAAACTCCCAGAATTGCCGGGGGCCGAACTTATGGCGGTGCACGAACCTTCGCCACGGCTGCCCGTAGAATGCCCACGCCGTCGGGCTGAGGCTGGAGTCGTAAAGGAAGCCTTCCTCGGCGAGCACTTCGAACGCCCAAAGATCTTTGGGACGAAGCAGAACGTCAGACTGCCGATAGCCGAGGATTCCATGGCCGCAGGCCTGCTCGAGCGAAGCCTTCCCACGACGCAGCCGGTTGCGTAATTCCCCGGGCTTGAGAAAGCGGAAACTCAGATCCCCGACACCGGAAAGCGCGATCTCGTGGCCTTGGCGGATGATTTCCCCGAGCACGCCTGGGCGCTGCCGCGCGATCCATTCATTCGCAAAGAATGTGGCGCGCGAGCCGGACCGGCTCAGCAGCTCGAGCGCCGCCATGGCGCTCTTCTCAAAGCGCGTTTCGAAGCGGCCCCATGAACGTGGATGGATCAGCCCGCGAAACGCCGCGCCGTGGAAATAGTCTTCGAGCGCGATTGTGAGAACGTGGGTCCGCCGCGGCGCGGAAATCGGTGGGGAAGCATTCGACGTGGAATGCAATGATGCGGTATTTTCCATTTGCGTGATCGGCCTCGCGGATACTATGCGGCGGCGGCCTTCCCCCGATCGAGATAGCGGAAAGAACTCCAGAGCATGCTCACGGCGACCACTGACTCCGAAATCAGCACGGTCGTGGCCATTCCGATGTGGCCCCATTTGCGTCCCAGCCAGAACGAAAGCGCCAGATTCAAAATCGCCGCGCAAAAGACGATGTGGCTGACCACCTTGTCGCGGCGATGCGGCAGGAGCCAGAGCTGCCCGGATGAAAACGTAACCGAGAGCAGAAACGGAATCGGCGACAAAATGCGCAGCACCGCGACAGCGGGCTCGAACGACTGGCCCATCAGCAGAATGATCACCAAGTGGGCAAAGATCAGCAGTGTGGCCGAAAGAAGCGCCCCCGCGCCGACCATGAACCACGTGCCGATGCGCGCCAGGCGGAAGGCTTCCACGCGGTCCTTATGCGCGAGATTGCTGACGCGTGGATAGAGCGATTCACGGATGGGATTCACCAGCCCTGCGGCCGCCTTGCTGATTTTTTCCGATGCGCTGAAAAATCCGACAAGCGTGGGCGCCGCGTAGAGACCGAGCAGAAACGAATTGCCGACGCCGTAAAGGCTTTCGGCGCTCCGATACATAAACATGTGCCAGCCCTCGCGCACCACCTCGCGCACCAACGCCCACTCCGGCCGGCAAATCACGCTGCTTTTGAACGCAAGATAAACGCCGGCGACAACCGCCACAATGGGGCTCAGGGCCTGGATCATCAGGGCGCGCCACGCGTCGTTCGGCTGGTGAACGAACATGAAGAGCGCGCCGAGCGCCGCCGTCTTGGCTCCCACTTCGAGGGCAGCGGCCAGCCGGATTCGCTCCATCCCCTGGAAGTACCAAAGCGGATTGAAGCCCTGCGCCACCGCATAGATGAGGCCGGCGGTAAGCAAAGAAGAGCGGTGCATCAGGAGCGGAATAAACTGCGCGGCCACGAGGGCTGCGGCGACCCCCACGGCGGCCAGCAGGGCCTGTGCGGTCAGAACCCCCGCGGCGATACGGCCACGCTCCACCGGATCGTTACGATGGCGCGCGATCGAACGCGTCGCCGAAAGATTGAAGCCGAACTCGATCACGATCACGATGAGCTCCGCCATCGCGGTGACAAATGCCACCTCGCCCCATCCCTCCGGCCCGAGAACGCGCGCCAGATACGGTATCGACGCCAGCGGAATCAATTTGCGGCCAACCTGCACGCCATAAAGCGCGAAGGTGTTCTTGACGACGAGATCGGGCAGAAAGCGCGGCTTCGCGCCCTCCGCCCGACCTGACGCCGACAGTTCCGCAACCGCCGCGGCTTGCACTTCCATTGCCATGATCAGAAAGCGCCGGCGCGCGACAAGACCGTTCCAATCGTTCGAAAGAGTATGCAGAGATCGAGCCAGACCGACCAGTTCTGCACGTAAAAGCGGTCAAAATCGACGCGCTGCTCATAGCTGGTTTCGCTCCGTCCCGACACCTGCCAGAGGCCGGTGAGTCCACTCTGGACGTAGGTGTAGGTTTCGAAGTCCATGCCGTAGTGGCGGATTTCGTCGCGCACGATCGGCCGCGGCCCAACAAGACTCATCTCGCCGGTGAGCACGTTCCAGAGCTGCGGAAATTCATCAAGGCTCGTGCGGCGCAGAAAGCGTCCGAGTTTCGTGACCCGCGGATCGTCTTTGAGCTTGTGCGTCGCATCCCACTCCGCGCGCAACTCGGGATTCTCGTCGAGATAGACCCGCAGGATTTCGTCCGCATTGGCGACCATCGACCGGAACTTCCAGGCTTTGAAGTCGCGGCCGCCGCGGCCGATCCGCCGCTGACCGTAAATGATCGGCCCGGGACTATCCAGCCGGATCGCCAGCGCGACCAGAAGAAGCACCGGCGCGAGGACCACGCCGATCGCGATCGTCAGCACAAGATCGATGATCCGCTTGACCAGTTGGCGGCTGGGCAGAAACACCTGCTGGCAAACTTCGAGCCCGAGCATCCCGCCGAGATTCCGCGGATTGACCCACAGGCACGAGAAGCCCGAAAAGTTCGGAATGACCAGGATGTGGGAGAAGTAGCGCCGGTACGCGCGGATCAGAGTGTCCATCTGTTCGCGCGTCGCGCCTGATGAAACCAGCACCGCGTAAGCCGGACCGTGAATCGAGTGCGCCATGCGGTCCAGTTCACGTTCCGCAAGGGCCGGGACGCCATGGACCGAACGCCATGCGTCGGGCGCGAACAATCCGATAGGCTTCAGGCCCAGACCCGGTTCTATCACGAGATTACGGATCAGCGCCTCGGCGTTCGCTTTGTCGCCAAAGACGACAGTGGGATAACCCCACCAGCTTGAGCCGGCGAATTTCATGCGCAGGCAAACGCGCGTGAGCGGGACCAAAATAACGCTCCAGAAGAGCGCAATCGCCATGGTCCCGGTGAAGACGGTGCCCGTGCCGCGCGCCGGAAAAGTCAATACGCCGAGAAGAAGCGAAACCAGGATCGAGGAAAGCGTAAGCCGCCGGAGCTCTTCCGGGGAACCAAGCGAAATGCCGGAATACAACCCGATGGCGCAGTAGACCAGGAGAAAGACGGGTAACAACGGTATAAGTGCGAGATACGAATGCAAACTGCCCATCTGGCCGCTCGGGACAAGCTTTACGAGAATGGCGATCGCGCCCGCCAGAGCCAGGCTGAGCGCGTCGCCGATGACCAGGGTTGTGATCATCCAGCCTGGCCGGCAGCGATGGACAGCCGGCAGGCGTAAGTGCGCCGTCATTAATTGTGTCGACATGATAGTGTTGCCGGTGAAGTTATTAAGTTAGTCGGTTAAATTCAGTAAGTTATAAGTACAGGAAAGAAGCTGTCAGGCCTGTCCGCCGGTGCGGAGAGCCGCCAGGTCGTATTCGGCGTGCGCATCGGGCACGGCCATCCGGTAAAGGCCAAAAGTTTTTTCGAGCATGTGCTGCGCGGTGAAGCGCTGCTCAAAGAGCTGCCGGCTGCGCAATGCCATGCGGCGGCGCTTTTCCGGATCGTCCAGAAGCGTTTGGAGGCTGCGCCGCAATTGAGAGGTGTCGTCGCGGCGAACGAGAAATCCGTTATCGCCGTCGACCACGGCTTCGCGCACGCCGCCGACGTCGCTCGCCACGATCGGAAGACCCGCGCGCATCGCCTCGAGAATGCTGATCGGGAAGCCTTCCCAGTTCGTCGGTAAAGCGAAAATGGCGGACTGCCGCAGTATCGCAGGCACATCGGAGCGGTTCCCCGCGAATGTCACCCGGCCGGTGAGTCCCATGGTGCGCGCCTTTTCGTCGACGGCCGCCAAGGTGGGTCCGGCGCCGACGAACACCACGCGAAATGGGCGGCGAATCTGCGCGATGGCATCGAGCAGCATCGCCTGATTCTTCTGCGGCGCAAACCGCGCGACCATAACGATGGCGGGCTCATCCCCATCCGGCTCGGAGTAAGTCCATGGCTCATCGGGTATGCCGTTGTGAATAGTCACCATGCGCGCGGCGGGCGCGACTTTGTATTTGAGGGCGAGGTCGCGGTTCGCTTCCGAGACATTGATGATCAAACCCCGCGCGCGTCCCGCGGCCCGTTCCAGCGGGACACCGACTGCTTTCCACTTCCACGAGGTACCCTCCGCGAACGACCAACTGTGCGAGGTGAATATCGCGGGCACGCCGTGCAGGCTGGCGGCGAGACGGCCGAGCACGCCCGCTTTCGACGTGTGCGCGTGCACCAGATTCGGACGCGTGCGGCGCAGCAAAGCCGAGATTTCGACGAGAGCGCGCGCATCCCGCAAAACACCGACGGGCTGACGCAGGCTGGGGAGGACATGGCAGGATATGCCCAGCTTTGCCGCTTCTTCGAAAAGGAACCGGTCCTCATCGTCGCCCGCGGCGAGCTCCACGTCACAGCGATCCCGCAGGCCACGCATCAAATCGAGGACATGTACCTGTGCCCCTCCGCGCTCGGGACGAGTTATCAGAAAGAGAACTTTCATCGTCATCCTCAAATGCTTTGCAAAACGCCGTGTCGATGGCCGCAAATCACAGCGCCAGGCCGATTGGCAATCGGCCGCAGGATGCCATCCTGCCCCACTTCCCGCTCCTCAGATTCGCGCCAATCGGGGCTGGGGCACCCGCACATATCGCTCCCCCAACCGCTGCGTCGCGGGAAGCGTCCGTATGAAACGCTGCAGCGGAACCGTGGCCCACGGCAATGCGTAAATGAACCAGATGCTCCTCCAGTGCACGGTGTCGATAACAAAGCTGTTGGCGACGTGCCCCCAGATGCAGGCGAAGACGACGAGGCCAAGCTCGCGCATCCACGGGTCGGCGGCGCGGCGCATCAAAATCCAGCAGCGTGCCAGCGTCGCGCCCATGAAGACCAACAGAGCGATGAGAGCGCCCAGGCCATTTTCCGTCAGGATGCGCAGATACATGCTGTGTGTCGCGTAATCGAAGATCTCCTCCGACTGACCCGGACCGATTCCCAGCGGATGCTGCTTCGCCGCCTCGAGCGCGAGGCTTTGGGTGGCGAAACGGACGCGGTCGTAATCCTGGAAGCGATCGGAGTTGACGCGTATGGTGAACATCGAGTGGACCGCCGGAATACTCAACAACAGCATGACCGTAATGGCGCCCGCCGCAAGAATTCCAACCTTTCCGGCAAGCCCGGAGATTTGGCCGCGGCCGGGCAGCAGGAAGGTTTGGCCCGCGAGGACGATCACGAGAGACACACCGAAATTGAGCCAGCACGCCCGCGAGAAACTCAGCAGTATCGCAACTACCGCGGCGGCGAGCAACACACCTTGCCAGATTCTCTGGCGGGCGGCGTTACGGGAGTCCATGACTCGCACGAGAGCGAACAGACCCATGGGTACAAAGAACGGACCGTATACATTGCAGTCCTTGAACAGACCGCGCGCGCGGCCGTTCAAAAGCAGCGTGCCGGCGAACGGAACGAGGTGAAAATAGCCGGCAATTCCGAGCAGCGCGGAGATCAGGCCGGCGATAGAATACGCATCGATCAGCTTGTTCATCAGCGGTGGACCGTAGCGCCCGATGAGCCCCGCAAACAGGAACCAGGAAGCGATCAGATAGAGCGTGATCGCGACGTACGCCACCGCGCGCTGGGGATTGAACGGGTCGTACATCGAAACCAGGTTGAGCAGCGCAAAAATACCGATCGAAATCAGGACCGGCCGGCCAAGCGCGGAGAAGTCCAGCTTCCCGGAAAGCACCGCGGCCGCGAGACACACCATCAGCAGCGCATCCACGGGCGCCGGCTCGATGAAAACGACGATCTCCAGAATCATCGCGACGAACACCATCTTCTGCAGCAGACGGTCGCCCGTGGTGCTCGCCGCCCGATTCCGGACGGCGGCTTCGCCCCTCGGCACGGGACGCGGCAACGCGGGCGCTGCCGCCGTGGCGTAAACCGATGGATTTGCACTGAAGTTCATCGCTGCGCTGTGACTGGCGCTTCTCAGGCCTGGGCCGTTGCCGCGTATCGAGAGTAATAGGGGGAAATGTTCTGCGGCGCGTCGTTCAGAACGGTGCCGATGAGGATTCCGCCATCCTGATGGATGTAGCGTTCCGTCGCGATGGCGTCTTCGATGCGCGTGGCGCCGGCGCGGACGACCATCACCACGCCATCGGCAAGGCGAGCCAGCACGCGCGATTCCGGTATCCAGGGCAACGGCGGGGCGTCGACCAGAATCATGTCGTAGTGGGAGCGCAATGCCGCGAACGTTTCCCGGAAGCGCATTGTCTGGACGAGGCTGTCCTGGCCGGCGTCACAATCGCCGCTCGCCATAAGAGAAAGATTCCTGATGCCGGTCGGACGGACGAAGCGATCGGGCGGAGGCGTGGTGCCGTCCGCCTTTATCTCCTGCGAGAACTCGTGCAGGCCGGGCGAGGACGAGAGCCCGAACATCGTGTGCAGGCGCGGTCTGCGGAGGTCGGAATCGACCAGGAGCACATTCCGCCCCGTCGCCGCGAAAGCCGCTCCCAGATTGCTCGTCAGAGTTGTCTTACCTTCACCGCATCCCGGACTGGTAACGACCAGAATGCGAACGCCCGGATCCTCGACCGCGAACAACAGCGAAGTCATCACCGAACGGAAAGACTCGCTGGCGGCCGAGTGAGGGCTCAGCCAGGCGCGCATGCGATCCGGCTTCGGTTTGAAGAGACTCCCGCGCGAACCGGATTCATCTTCGAGCGACTCGCGCGCCCATCCGCGACTAGCCGATGGGATCACACCGAGCTCCGGCGCCGACATGAAGCGCTGCGTGACACCCGCGCGCCGCACGGCCGGGCGCGTGCGATTGCGCAACGCCGCGCCGGTGAGACCGACCACGAGGCCCGCCATCAATCCGCCGCCGAGGTTGATGGGCGTATTCGGCTTATACGGATGGAGCGGAGGCACGGCGCCATCCACCACCCGCACATTCGTCGCCTGCAGCGCGACCGAGACGCTGCTTTCCTTGACGCGCTGGAGCAACGCTTCATAGATCGTGCGATTGGAATCCACCTCGTGCTTGAGCGTGTTGTAGTGGATCATCTTTTCGTCCTGATTGGTCACCAGGCGGTTCTGGCGCGCGTAACTCGCCGACAGCATCTGCTCGTTGCGCTCGGCGGCGGCGAACTCGTTTTTCAGGCGGCCGAGAACGTTGGTCCGCTGCTTGTCCGCCGCTGCCTGGAGGGTGGCAATCTGCGACTCCACGGCCTGTACTTTGGGATTGGTCGGCGTATAGATCTGCCGGAGGTCGGCGAGCTGCCGCTGCAGATCCGCGACCTTCACTTCGTATTCCTTCAGAGCGCTGTTATCGAGCACCTCCGGCACGGCATCCGGCTTGCTGGCCGCCGCCATCTCGACGTCGGCCTGCTTTTGCATGCGCAAGGATTCCGCTTTGGACAATGCTTCCTGTGTCTGGTGGAGCTTTTCGACCTCGACGCTCTCATTGGAATCGACCAGCAGCAGCCCGTTCGCCTGGCTGTAACGCTGCAGTTCGTTTTCGGAGGACTCAAGTTTGGTGCGCAACTCCGCGAGATGGCCAGTCAGCCACTTTCCGGCGGTTTGAGCTACCTCCCAGCGCGATTCGAGATTCTGGACGCCGTACTCGTCCGCCAGCGCGTTGACGAAGTCGGCCGCCAGCTTCGGATCGTTCGAGCTGTAATAAATTTCGATCAGATTGTTGAGCCGGGCCTGACGAACATTCAGGTTTCTCTTCACCTCATCGAGAACCTGATCGGCGGCCAGCGGCCTGTCGGAAGGCAGATGGAGATACTTTGCGCGCCATCCCGCCAGACCGCTCGGCTGGTATGCTGCCATCCGGTTCCCCGCGTTCACACGGGCGACTACGCGGCGGATCAGCGTATCGCTCTGCAGGATTCCAATCTGCGTCTCCACATACGCATCGAAAGTCTGGCCGTTTACGTCCGGGGTGGCCCCGTCGCGGCCGTAATTCATCTGCGGCGGCGTTTGTAACTCAAGCACGCCCTTCGCCTGGTAAACCGGACTCATCGAGTAAGTCACCAGCGCGGCAATGCCGACGCACAGCAGGAGACTTAACACGATGATGCCTTTGTGAGCGAGCAGAGCGTCCCAATAGTGGATCAACGGGGTGTCAGAAGGCGTGGGTACGGTATATTCCACCGTGTACCCGCGCGGAGCGGGAGCGAGTTCGAGCCTGTTGTTTGTTTTGGGAAAATGCATAAGAATTACCAAGCGTGCCAAATGGCAATACCAACCACGGACTGAAGAGCGACTTCGGCGAAGCGAGTCACGGCCTTCTTGCTCGTGCTGTCGGGAATAAAGAGGATGTCGCGCGGCTGCAGATCGAAATCCGGCGATTTGCCGCGCAGAATATTGCCCACATCGACGGGGATCTCCTGCCGGTTGCCGTCGCCGTTGCGGTCCCTCACGATCCGTGCGTTGTGAGAGGCGGCGTCCGGCGCTACACCTTCGGCCAGCGAAAGCGCCTGCATCACGGAGATCGAGCCGTTCGTGCTCAGGGGAAAGCCGCCGGGCTTCTTGACACTGCCGGTCACGTAAATCAATTCGGCCCGCGGGACGGAAACCACATCCTGGGGAAGCATCGTGATGTTCAATTCCGGCGCCAGGCCTTTCAGGAGTGTGGCGAGGTTAAGCTTCGCTGTGCTGAAATCGCCGCTCGGATCGGGCTTTGCGTTGGGCAGTGGCAGAGTCCCGAAGGAAAGCCGCCGGGTAATTTGCACTTCCGTGCCGGCATCCGCCCGCGGTCCTCCCGCCAGCGTGATCACCTCGATCAGCGTCTTGTGTCCCTGCAATTGCAGGACACCCGGCGTATTTACAGCGCCAAGCACCGAGACCGGCTGGCTCCGGTAGTCTGTAATCGAAACCACCGGATTTGGACTTACAAGATACTTTGCCAGCGGCGTGGCAAGTGCCTGCTCGCTTTCTTCCAGAGTAAGTCCCGATAACCTGATTCTGCCGGTGAGCGGTAAGTTGACGAAGCCAAGGTCGTCGATGCGGGCCGTCTTGCCGTCCAGCTCCGGCGCATTTTCCTGAAATACCTTGATTTCATCTCCCGGCCCGAGACGGTAGAGAGTGCGATCGCCACGCGGAATCAGTTCCCGGGCGGGAGCCGCCGGATCGGTGCTCTTCGCCGTAACGCTCGCCGCCCCATCGGTCGCGGCAGCCATGGCCGGCAACAGCGATAACACTGCCGCCGGAATGACGAAGACAATACTACGTACTAAAGCCAGGCTCATAATTACTCCTCGCTGAATCCTCTTGCTGTACATTCCTGCTGCACACTCCTGCTGCACAACAGGGAACACTTCGGAAATACGATTGACTCTCCGGTCAATCAGGCAAACGGATGCATCGGCACACTTGGCTCTATTCAGTCGTATCGGCCGGCCGCGGCGGAAACTTCTGCCGTAGTCTGCAACCATTCGCGATCGACTTCGGCGACAACCGATCGCTGCAGAAGAGAGATCGAAACAACCAGGCGGGGCCCGCCTTCATCGCGCAACACGATGCCTTCCACATCCGCCAGAGGGCCCTGAAGAATTCTTATTCTTTCGCCCCACTGCAGCACGGGATGTGGAAGCAGCGTCCGAGCGCGGCTGGCGACGGCGCGCAACGCGAAAATCTCCGCCGGGTCGACGACTTCAGGCACATTCCCGCGGCAGAGAATATGAACGACGCCGGGGCATGCCACCACAGGCAACGTAAAGCGGCTGTCGAAGCTGGCGAAAACGTAGCCCGGAAACAGCGGCGATTCCGCGCCCGCCTTCCTGCGCGTTTGTGCCCGTTTCTGCACGGGCAGGAAAACTTCGATGTCTTTACTGGTCAGACTGCGCGTTACCTGACGCTCGGCATTGGCGCGCACGCGCACGACATGCCAGCTCTTGCTCGCGTTGGTATAGCGCTCTTCGAGCGGGTAATTCACTTCGACAGATACTCCTCTCGTGCGGGCGCCGGAAAACCAAGGACCGGCCTTAGCCGCGGGTTAAGGTCATGTCTGTTCGATTTGAACTCTACATGGAGGGAAGGGAGGCAGACTTCGTCCCCGTCGACGGCAGCCTCAGCCTGTTCCGGTTGCATCCGGCCCAAGGCGATAACTTCGATATCGTCCATCTTGGCCTTTGAGTTATGTCTTGTCAAACACGTGGGGGGCATATCAGTACGCTTTACGGGACTGAAACTTTCGCGAGTTACTTTGGGGTAAGTCGGCAATCGCGATGGCCGCGACGCGGAATAAATCGCCCATGCTCCGCCCCGTCGGCGCTTTTTTCAGCTGCCGATTCCCTGGAGGCATCTTTTGCAAGACCGACTGCAGCCATCCCCAGTACGAGCGACTGATCCGCACCCTTTACTCCAGTGTGCTTTCCCGTATGGGTATTCTGAGGTTGCCCGGCTGATCTTGTGAACAGGCTGACGTCTGAGGGATGAATCCGGAATTGCAAGCGGATATGCAGGACTTTTCGGCACCGACCCGGTTTGACGAAGACGCCATCCGTCCGGAGGAATTTGTCCGAAGCCCGGAGGAATGGCGGATACGCCGTTTTGTGTACCATGAAGAACGAATCTTTTGCGCTCGAATCTGGAGATTTTTCCGTGTCGCAACAGCACACCCTGTGTTGCGAAAAGCGCCGTCCGGTAGGTTGTTACGAAGCGCTCAAATCCGCATCAAAGGAAGTCTGACAGAACGTGAGGCAGGTCACGCGATAAGTGGCGAGCACCGAGCTGACTTTGCCTCGCGTGCATTCAAAAGTGAGGGCCGCGGCGCCAGTCCGTTGTGCGTGTCTTCCGGAAGCCGAAGTCAGTTGATCTTGTCCAGACCCTCGGTCAGTTCGATTGAGACTCCCCACGGATCGACGATCGTCGCAGTCGCGATATTGTTCATGGCCGGGTCTCTTTTCCGGTAAGCCCGAACGGCCTTGATGCCCTTCGCTTCGAGCGTCTTCGAGAACGCGTCGAGATTCTTCACTTCAAATCCCACGTGATCCACAACGCGGCCCGCAGTGGGCACATGAGTGATGGCTTGATCGCCTTCCCACCGAAAGAAGTTGAGGCTGTATCCGACGCCCGGCAGGTCGGCCCCGATGAAGTAGTCGGTCTGTCCTGGACGCAAAGTCGCGTTGAACGCCTTCATGTACCACTGCTGCATCTCGACGTGCTGCTTGTTGATGAAGTGGATGTGGTGCGCGACTATGGGAGCCGCCGCGTCTTTTCGATCGCTGGTAACCAGCTCGATTTTCACCCCGTCGGGGCCGAGGAAATACGCAAAGCGTCCATACACCGCCGATGTGCCTGATGCAGTTGCCGGCGTTTCCCCCGGCTTCGGCTCCCGCCCGGTGGTTTCCTGATATCCCGCGCTTGCCAGCTTCATCGCCATCGCCGGCACGTTCGGCACTGCGAAGCCGATGTGATCGAAGGCGGTGCCGCGTGTCCCGCCGGCAGGCTTCCGCACCTGCAGGAAGATGAACGCGTCCGGAAACTCAATTACATCGATGCCGCCGAACTTCATTGCTCTGCCGCCGAGCGTGTCGGCCCAAAACTTCTTATGTGCCTCGATGCTTGTAACGTTGAGGTGGTAGTGGCCGATCCGGATGGGTGCGTCCGCATGGCTCAGGAGTTGCGCGAAAGAAGGCGGCGCTGCGCATGACAGCAATGCCGCCAGAACCGGAATAGCTGTCCTCATTTTGATGTAACTTTACTTGACGTCGACGAGGCCTTCCGTCATTTCGATATTCGTTCCCCAGGGATCTTTGATGAATGCGATCGCGATGCCAAGCTGCGGCACCTTAGTGTAAGGACGATCCAGTTTGATGCCCTGCGCTTCGAGCTTCTTCGTGAACGCTTCGAGATTTTTGATCTCGAAGCCGATATGATCGATCGACCGGCCGGTCGTGCCGACGGTCGGCGTCGGCGACGGCGAGAAGTTCAGGACCACGCCGGGCAGTTGATCCTGCACGAACGCGGACGCCGGATTCGCCGGAAGCATCGTCGCGCCGAACGTCTTTGCGTACCACGCCTGCATCTCGGTGTTCATCTGGCCGAAGAAATGGATGTGATGAAGCTGAATCGGGATCTTCTGCGATTTGACTTCGACGAACTCCACTTTGACATCCTCCGGACCGAGCGCAAACGCAAGGTTCGTCATCGGACTGGCGGCCGCGATATCGTCGGTCACCTTAACGTTCGCCGCGACCGAATCGGCGGTGATCATTTTGAAGCCGTTCGCCTTGATCTTCGCCACGAGCGGCCGCAGATCGGGAACGGAAAAACCGATGTGGTTGACCGTCGTGCCGATCGAACCGCCCGTCGGCGCCTGCATCGGACGGAAAAAGATCAGCACATTCGGAAACCTGACGATCTCCTGCTGCCGGTCACCGGTTCCGAACCTGACCACAGTGCCGCCGAGCGTGTCGACGAAGAACTTCTTCTGTGCGTCCATGTTCGTCGTGTTCAGATGGTGGTGTCCGTAGACGACGGGACCTTCTCCGCCAACCAGAATCTGCGCCGATGCAAGCGCCGGCACGAACAACACGATGCTTAGCCCGATTCCAGTGAATAAACGTCTCATGAACACCTCCGTGCCCGCCAAGTCTACACGATATCGCCTTGTGCATCGGGCAACGCGAGAGCCGCGATGCGAGAGCCGCGAGACCAAAGCCGGCGTCGGGGCGAAATCAGTGCTGGGACATCAACAGCGGCAGGAAGATCGCCCAATTCGGCGGCTTCCTCGGCGGCGTCCCCGCCGCCGCGAGTTCCCACGGCTCACGACTCGTATTCACGAGCGATCTCGCCTTTCCGGGGAGGAACGAAGCGCTTGTCTTTCCTCACGGCGACCGCATCGTTTGGGACTTTCGCTCCGGCGCCGATATCGCAGCCTGGGGCGCGCCGCAGATCGCCTGGGCGAGAGGCGCCGGGTCGCACACTTTTGACTCCGTCGCCATCTCCGCTTCCGGACGCTACGTAGCTGAGACGACGCGTACACTTTTCCGCATTTACGAGCTTCCGTGACGCATTTTCAATCTCCTGCCCAACACGCATCGGCCGCGATTTTCAGCATTATGCCATCTGCCACTTAGTGCGCGTGTAGGCGACGCGGAAGCCTTCACGCTCGGCGTTACGCTGGCTCGAACTGCCAGGCTCGGCTCCCATGATCGCGATATCGCATCCGCGTTCGCGCGCCAGCTGCAAACGGGCGTCGAAGAGGGCACGCTGCGCTCCCAGGCGGCGGGCTTCCGGGACCGTCGACGCTCCGGCCATGAAAGCGACGCCGTCGTCGCAGCGCAGCACGGCGGTGGCGACCGGTTGCCCGTCGAGCAGGGCAAAGAAGCTGAGGGCGCCTTCGCATTGCGCTATGGCACGTCCGAGATTCCGCAGGAATTCGGCGAATTCGGGCATGGCCCATCCGCGAAGCGAAGTTTCCGAGTAGAGTTCTTCTTCGCCGGGCCCGGCGAGCCGGATGGTGAGGCGGGGATTCGGCTCGCGGGGCATGAAGTGCTCGTCGATCGGCTTGTACATGATGCTCGAAAACTCGACGGGGTGGTATCCGCGGCGGCTGAGCAGGTCGGCGACGGGAACTCCGGCGAGCGGACTGACTTCGTGTGTAACGGAAGCCCTGCGTTCGCGAAAGAAAGCTTCGATGCGGTCGAGGTCCGATGGCGTAAGGTCGGCGAAAAGGCCGAGTCCGAAAGTTTGCGTGGCGGGAGAGGATGGTCCATCGAAGATCGCGCGGATGCCGGCCGCTTCGATCCAGCACGCGCCGATCTCGGGCGAGATGTGGTTGCGCGCTTCGACGAAACGCGAGCCTGCGAGAGCTTCGGCGCGTTCGAGGCGGCGCGCGAGGTCGAGACCGGAGAAGATCATGCGGACGATCATAGCGTTATTGCCGATGATCAGGGTTGCATCGATCGAATCGCCGCAACTCAGTCCGGGGGCTCAGTCCGGGGGCTCAGCCCGGAAGCTGCGCCTTGAGGAAAGGCTTGATCCGGTTCCTGCTCAGTCTCATGATGGCGTTGAACCTCGCGATGTTTCTGAACGACCCGAAGACGACCTGGTCCAGGGCAGAACGCGTGGGGCGCGACCGCGGGATTTCTCGCCGGGTTCGGGTGGGCGGCGATGGGGACCGGGTTGTTTCCCTGTTCGAGAAGCGCGGGTGGAGTTATGCGTTGGTGAATGGGGGTACCATGCGCTCGCGCTGGTGGTGATGGGCGCGATTCCGGGAACGTGGCGCCAGGGCATATGTAGCCTTCCTGTGATATCTTCTTCTGACGCCGCATGCCTCAGAAAATCGAAGATATCGACCCCGCGAAACCAATCGACCCGATTGCGCCCGCGCCGCGGTCGCTCATTGTAATAGTGGGAGCTTACGATGCGGGCCTGAATGACCCGGTCCGCTCGATACTCAATCGGGTGGTAGTGCCGGTCGCCGTCGATTCCGGCGCGCTGATCGTGGACGACGCCGGGGTATCAGGGTGCGCGCCGCTTATCGCAATCGCCGCCGCTGAGCAGGACGCGGTGCCGCCGGTGATCGGTATCATCCCGAACGAGAGAGATCCTAATGCCATCGATCGGAACCATTCGCGCGTCCTGCGGTTGCCGGCGGGCGCGGTTTTGGCGAAGCACTGGTTCAAGGCGGCGTCAGATCTCGCGCCGGAAGCCGCTGATGCCGGCCGGGTCGCGGTAGTGCTTTTCGGCGGCGGCGCGGCGGAGAAACAATCCGTGTTGTGGTGCGCCCGCCGCGGATGGCCGGTGCTGGTTATCGGCCAGACGAAAGGGCTCGCGGACGACATCCTCAGCGCGGCGCCGGGTCCGGACGGGACTTATGCGGCGTCAATCGACCCGGAGTTGCGCGAAATTCTCGAGACGGCCGACCTGTTCCCTTCCTCTCTCAACGCCACAATGGACGATCTACGGCGCATCCTGACCGGACGCGTCGAGTCGAGCGAGAAGACGTTCGCGGAAACGCTGCAGGAAGCCTGGCTGCGTTATGACGCGATCGATCACACCGCGAGACTGGAACAGACGCGGTTTCGCGGAATTCAAATAGCCCTGATCTGGCTGGCCGTTCTGGCCGCATTTTTTGGGATTCTGGGGTCGTTTCCTTTTCCCGCCGGGCCGTTCGCCAGTGGGCTCCAGATTCTCATAATCGTAACCCCGATCGTTCTGTCGATCGTGGCGGCTTACAACAACCATTTTCGGGATGGCGATAAGTGGGTTCTTTTGCGTGGCGCCGCTGAAGCTATCAAACGGGAAATATTCAGGTTCTGGGCGCAATCGGGCATTTACTCCGACGCCCAATGCACGCAGACTTCGCGCGAATCGAAGCTGGTGGCGAAGCTGGGAGATATTACATCCGCTCTGGAACAAAGCGGCGTGAACAAGACCAGCCTGGCAGACAAACCAGCCAGGCCCGACGCCCCGCCGCGGCGGCTTACGCCGCTGGCGCCGGAAGAGTATGTGGCGGCGCGCATTCGCGAGCAGGTCAATGACTACTTCAAGGGCAAAATCCGGTGGCTGAGCAAGCGGCTGATCGGGATGCAGCTCGCGATTCTCGTAGCCGGCGGCGCCGGCACTTTTCTGGCGGCGATGAAGCTGAACGTATGGGTCGCGCTGGCGACCGCGGTAGTGACGGCGCTGACGACCAGGCTGCAGTCCGACCAGACTGAAATGACGCTGGTGCATTACAATCAGACACTCGCCACACTGCAGAACATTGATGCGTGGTGGAAAGCGCTCTCCTCATGGGAAAAGACCCGGCCCCGGAACATCGATCTCCTTGTCGATCAGACCGAAAAGGCGCTGGAAGCCGAAACGGCCGGGTGGGTGCAACAGATGCAGTCGGCGCTCGACAAGCTGACGGAAAAGGAAAGCGGGCAGACCGGCGCGAGCGGGACATCGTGAAGCATTACTGCCGATACCGCGCCCCGGTATGATGATTCCCATGACGAAGCAGGAAATCATACTGGCGAGCGAGCAGTATCTGTTCCCGGGAGTCTTCCATTACTATCGCGACCCGCTCGTCATCATGCGCGCGAAAGATCAGTTCGTTTGGGATGCGGACGGCAACCAGTATCTCGATTTCTTCGGCGGAATCGTAACGATCAGCGTAGGGCATTGCAACGAGACGGTGAATTGCAAGATTGCGGCGCAAATGGACACCCTGCAGCATGTGTCCACCGTGTTCGCCAATGAACCCCAGGCGGCGCTCGCCAGGCGCATCGCGGAAATCACGCCGCGCCGGGCGCTCACGAAAAGCTTTTTCACCAACAGCGGCACTGAGGCCAATGAAACGGCCATCCTCGCGGCACGCTGTTACACAGGCTCTTATGAAGTCGTGGCGCTGCGGCATAGCTATCACGGCCGGTCGGCATTGGCGATGGCGGCGACGGGGCAGGCCTCATGGAAACTCGGCGGCGCGCCCACGCCGGGATTCGTGCACGCGCTGAACGCGTACTGCTATCGATGCCCGCTGGGCCTCGAGTATCCGTCGTGCGGCGTCAAATGCGCGCGCGATATGGAGGATCTGATCCGCACTTCGACTTCCGGGCGCATCGCGGCTTTCATTGGGGAACCGATCCAGGGTCTGGGCGGGTTCATCACGCCTCCGAAGGAGTATTTCGAAATCGTCGCGGAGATTGTACGGAAATCGGGCGGCGTCTTTATCAGCGATGAAGTGCAGACCGGCTGGGGACGCACTGGAAACAAGTGGTTCGGTATCGAGCACTATGGCGTGACTCCCGACATCATGACCAGCGCGAAGGGCATGGCGAATGGTACGCCCGTGGGCCTGACGGTGGCGCGCGCGGAAATCGCCGATGCCCTGAAGGGTGCGACGATTTCGACGTTCGGGGGAAATCCAGTCACGGCCACGGCGGCCAAAGCCGTCATCGATTTCATCGACGAACAGAACCTGATGACCAACGCCGCCGAGACGGGAGGGTATCTGCGGGGGCGTCTGGAAGAATTGCAGGCGCGCTACAGGATTATCGGCGACGTTCGCGGCATGGGATTGATGCAGGCCATCGAGCTGGTGGAAGATCGCGAGACGAAGACACCCGCGACGGCTGCGACGGCCGCGCTGATGGAGGCAGCCCGGGAGAACCGACTGCTGATGGGCAAGGGTGGCATGTTCGGCAATGTGATCCGCATCTCGCCGCCGCTGAATATTGCGCGGGCGGATGTGGATGAGTTCATTTTGCGTCTCGATGCGAGTTTGAAAATGACGCAGGTCTGAGATCGGAATATTCGCGCCGGGGTCGCTGCCGACTCACGTCGTCACTGCAGAGACAGCAAGACGTTAACGTCGTGACACCGTTAGACCGCCTGGCATCCGTTTCACGCAATTTCTCCACGGGAGCGGCCGCAGAAAAAAAGCCGAAAACAAAAATTTCCAAACAATCGGAACCCAGGCCTCAGCCTCGCCGTGCACCTTCAATCCCCGGCCCAAAACAAGCGCACAGGCCGAGGCCGTCCATGCAGTTGAGAAAAGGCCCCGATTCGGAAAGGCAGCCGCGAAGCCGGCCAGGCCCGGGCTATCCCTGCGTGACGGGCAGCGCAGGCAATCGATTGGTCTGTTGAATCTGTGCCGCTCCTTACAAAAATAGTAAAATCCGAGAGGAAGCCATGAACCGAAACTGGAAGCGCATCGCCATGTGCACCGCGATCGCGCTCAGTGCGGCCATCGTGACCCTGCTGCTCGACCGCATCACTTTCTTCCAGCTTGTGAAACTCAAGGCTCAGGATGCGCACTTCATCCTCCGCGGCAAAGAGCCCACCAAAGACATCGTCGTCATCGCGATGGACGACAAGGCCGTCAACAACTTCCCCGAACCCATGTTGTTCTGGCGACCTTACTATGCCGACGCGATTCAGGGCGCCGCCGCCGCCGGAGCCAAAGTCTTCGTTCTCGACGTCGCGTTCGGCATTCCGGTGGAAAAGTGGTCTGCTGAGGACGATTCAAAGCTGGCAGGCGCTTACGCCGCGGCCTCCGCCACGATGCCTATCGTTTCCGCCTGGGTGGCCAGCGGAGCCAATCAATCAGACCCCGCCTTCGCGATTCCGGTAAACATGATTGCCTCCGCAATGTCGGGCGCCGCGATGGCCAACCTGCACGTCGACAGCGACGATTTCGTGCGCAGCCAGGTAATGATGGAAACACCGCAGCCCGGCACACCAGTCGAATCGCTCAAGCGGAGCATGGCCCTGCGCGCGGCGGAGAAACTCCTGGGCGTCGACGCCACTGTAACCAATGGACGGCTGTTCCTGGGCAAGCGCGAAATCCCGGTCGACAAAGACCTCAACATGACGATCAACTTCGCCGGCCCCGCGGACACGTTCCCCAAAGTTTCGCTCTACGATGTCATCCAGGCGGTCCGTTCCGGCAATCAGGCGCAGATGGAGAAGTGGTTCAAAGGCAAAGCCGTCCTGCTTGGACCCGACAGCATCGACGATCGTCACTCGACGCCGTTCTACACGGCTTTCGGGCTGTCGAAGAAATGGCAGACCCCCGGAGTCGAAGTGCACGCCAATTCGCTGCGGACGCTGCTGACGGGCGATTTCCTGCAACCCGTGCCTGAGTGGGCAAGCGTCGTCTCAATGATCGCGGTCGCCGGCGCCACCGTTTCGCTTGCCGCCGCGCTGGCCGCTTCGCAAACGGCGATCTGGTCGCTGATTGTTCTGGCGGCCGCGCTGATTATTACCCATGTGCTTTTTCGCCTCGGCTGGCTGCTTTCGAGCGCCGACATGCTGTTGGTCTACATTCTGTCGCTTGTCGGTGGAACCGTCTACCGCTTCGCGACGGAACAAAAACGCAGCGGCTTCTTCAGGAGCGCGGTCGCACTCTTCGTCGGCAAGGACGTGGCGAAGTCCCTCGACCAGAGCGAGCAGATCGGACTCACCGGCCAGCGCCGCATGGTGACGATCCTGTTCACGGACATCCGCGGCTTCACCGCCTTCTGCGAATCGAAAGATCCGGCCGTCATCGTCGACCTGCTCAACACCTACATGGCCCTGATGTGCAAGATCATCGTGTCGCACCACGGCCACGTCAATAAGTTCATCGGGGACGGCATCCTCGCGGTTTTTTCAGACGTGGATGAAGACGCTGTCGGTAACCACGCACAGCGGGCGATCCGGTGCGCTTACGAGATGGTGACCGCGCCCAACGATTTCAAGACCGGCGCCGGCATGCACTCGGGCGAAGTCGTCATCGGAAACGTCGGATCGTCCGACAAGATGGAGTTCACGGTGCTTGGGGATACGGTCAACCTGGCCTCCCGCCTGGAAAGCCTCAATAAAGAGCACAAAACAAAATTGCTGCTCAGCGGGTCGGCGTATGAAATAGCCGGCGGGGGAATCGACACTGTGTACTTGGGTGCGGTGCCGGTACGCGGCAAGACCGAGCCGATGAAACTCTATACGCTGGCTTCCCTGATGACCGACGAGATCCGCCACGTCCACAACCTCGAAGGCGCCGTCGCATGAGCAAACGGTTGCTGGTCGCGGCGCTGGCGCTCTTGCCGTCCGCTCTTTTCGCAGCAGACGCAAAGGAAGAGGCGGTGGGCCTGATCCTGACCGCCGCCGGCGGCAAAGTCCTGCGCGCCAACACCGAAACGCCGCTGGCCGCCCGCTCCGGCGATATCCTGTTTTCCGGCGACTCCCTCTCGGCAATCGGCGCCCCCGCTAACTTTCTTTACTGTCCGGCGAAGGCGTCGCAGACCCTCGATGCGGGCGGCGAGGTTCTTCTCGACCCGAAGAGTCTCAAAGTAAAGACCGGCAAACTGGAGCCCCCAAAGCCGGTGGGGGCATGCTTCCTTCCCCAAGTCGCGCGCGTCGCCGTCGCCAGTCAGCAGCATTACGGAGTCAGCATGAGCCGCGGTCTGGCGAAGCCGGAAGGGGACGTGATCGCCTTCGACGCTCTCCCTGCCGCTGTCAAGACCGCCATCACGCCCTTCGAACAGACGCTGCGCACCAATCCGATGGACCTTCCTTCGCTGGTGCAGGAAGCCACCGTATTCGAGCAGAACAAGCTCGAAGCAAACGCCCTGGCCGCCTACAGGAAAGTCGCGGACCAGTGGAAAGACGCGGTCTGGGTGCGCGGAAAAATCTTCGATCTCGAAGAAGCGCTGGCCAATGCAGCCGCCATCAAAGCCGCCGAGATCTCGCCCGACGCCCGCACTTTCGCGCTGATGATCGGCATCTCGAAATACGAAAAGCTTCCGCAGGATCTCTGGCTGCAATTCGCCGACGCCGATGCGACGACGCTGGGCCAACTCCTCGGCAGCGCCCGCGGCGGCGGTGTTCCGGCCGATCAGATGGTGACGCTCACCAATGAAGAAGCCACCACGGCGGCGATCCGCAACGCTTTCCAGACTTTCCTGCGCAATCGCGCGGGCAGGAAAGACACGATCTTCATCCTCATCGCCGGACATGGCATCGTTGACAGCCGCGGGGCGTTTATCCTCAGTTACGACAGTGATCCGCAGGATCTCTCGACCACCGCCATCCCGATGTCGGAAATTCAGACGCTGGTGGACGAGGAACTCCCGAAAGTCGGGCGTGTCGTCCTGTTGGCGGATGTGGCGCGCGCCGCGCAGATCGGCAATCTGAAGACCGCGGCGATCGGCAGCGCAGTCGAAAAACTCGGCGAAGCGCAAGGTGAAATTCTGGGTTTGATGGCGGCTCGTCCTCGTGAGCTTTCCGAGGAAGGCGCACAGTTCGGCGGCGGGCACGGCGCGTTCGCGTACTCGGTCATCAAAGGTCTGGAAGGTTCCGCCGCGCAGAACAACGCCCCATTCGTCACGGCGGGCGGACTGACCGACTACGTCCGCACGAACACGCCGAAGCTGACCAACAATAAGCAGCATGCGCGCGATTTCGGCAACCTCGAAAACGCGACGAAGCTCTCGGACCTCAGCCGGCAGGGAATCAACGTCTCGCGCTTCCGCAGCCTGTATGATTCGCGGAGCGGCGGCCCTCTGTTCCTCGCGTCGGCGGACCCACAGGGTGCTCAGCTTCCATTGCAGGCATCGCAGGATGTCGACGCGTTCCATACGGCGATTCGCAACGGTGCGATCCTTCCGGCCGATCCGGGCAGCGCTTTCAACCTCCTGCCGCGATTGCGGACTGAACTCGCGCCGGAGCAGGTGTTCCTGCAGGAAAATGCCCTCCGCGTCGCGCTCGAGGATAAAGCGCAGCAGGTGCTGCTCCGCTATCTGGCGGGCGATCAATCGCCGCAGACCAGGAGCGAGTTCGACGCCGGCTCGCAATATATGGAAGCGGCCATGCAGTTGACGCCCGAGTCTCTTTATCTGGAAGGCCGCAACGATTTCTTTGAGGGCCGCGGGCTTCTCTACGCGAAGCAATACGGCCAGGCGGCGGATCTGCTCGAGCGCTCGGTCCGCATCGACCCGGGCGAGGCTTACGGATACAACGCGCTCGGCATCGCTTATCTCGAGCAGGCCGATTTCACGCGCTCGATACCGGCGTTCCGGGATGCCGCGCGCCGCGCGCCCAACTGGTCCTATCCACTGCACAATCTCGCGCTCGCCTATGTTGAAGCGGGCAACTATCAGGACGCCATCCGCAGCTACCAGCAGGCCATGCGGATCACTCCGCAGTTCAGCTATCTGCCTTACAACCTCGGGCTCGTCTATCAGCGGACGAATCGCCGCCGAGAAGCCGAAGCCGCTTACCGGCAGGCCGCGAAACTCGCGCCCGATTCGGCCGAGCCGCTCAACGCGCTCGGGTCGCTCAAGGCCTCCGAAGGCAAGACCGCCGAAGCCGAAAAGTTCTACAGGGATGCGCTGCAGAAGAATGCCAACCTGATTCCGGCGCATCACAACCTGGGTTTATTGTTGGCAGGAATCAAAGGCCGCGAGAAAGAAGCCGTTGCCGAATGGGAGTTCAACATCAAAGCTAACCCGGATTTCCTCGCATCGCGTTTGAGCCTCGCGGAACTGCTGACGCAAACCGGCGACACGGTGGGCGCGATCGGGCAATATGCGTATGTAGTGCGGATGAAGCCGGAATACATCGCGGCCCGAGTGGCGCTGGCGGGTCTGTACCTTAAGTCGAATCAGCCGGACATGGCGCTCGCCCAGTTGCGCGAGGCCGCGAGCCGCGACGCGCAGAACGCGGCCATTCAGGAAGAGATCGGCGATGCCGAGAAAGCTCTGAATCACAACGATGCAGCCCGCGATGCCTGGGCGGCCGCGCTGAAATTGGAAGTCGAAAAGGCCGATCGCAAGCGCATTCGTGCCAAAATGGCCTTTTAATGGATGGCGTACAGGTACGGCTCAAGTTCTGGGGAGTGCGGGGCTCCACGCCCACTCCCCAGATTGAGAACCTCAAATTCGGCGGGAACACGCCGTGCGTTGAAATCCGCACTGCGGAAAACGGATGCATTATTTTTGACGCCGGCAGCGGTATCCGCGCGCTTGGCCAGACGCTTATGCAGGAAGCCCGCGGCGCGCCGATCAATACCAAAATATTTCTGACGCATTTCCACTGGGACCATATTCAGGGCCTGCCGTTTTTTGCGCCTCTTTACGGGCCGAAGAATCATATTTCTTTTTTCTCCGGTTCGACCGGCAAGCCGCTGCAGGAAACTCTCGAAGGCCAGATGGCGAAGCCTTACTTTCCCATCGATTTCAGCCAGGTCGCGGCACAGCGCGACTTCCATCAGATCGAGATCGGTGGCAGGGTCGACGCCTGCGGCCTGACGGTTCGGCCATTCGCCCTGAATCATCCGCAGGGCGCGTCGGGATACCGGATCGAAGGCGACGGCGTGACGATTGTCTACGCCACCGATTATGAGCACGGCGACCGCGAGGCCGACAACCGGCTCTGCGAATACGCGCAGGATGCGAACATCCTGATCTGCGACGCCCAGTACACGCCCGGAGAGTACGAGACGCACAAAGGCTGGGGTCACAGCACGTGGGAGAATGCGGTGCTGCTGGCAAGGGAGGCCCGCGCCGAGCATCTGATGCTGTTCCACCACGACCCTCTGCACGACGATCAGACGATGATGCGGATCAGTCAGGACGCGCGGATTCAGTTTGAAAATACGACCGCCGCCTGGGAAGGCTTTGTGGCCGCGCTGTAATGGCGCGCCCTGGAGCGCACAGCCCGAAGGTGCGTTGTGCGCGATCATAGTCATGTGGACTCGATCGATCATGTCGCGATTGCCGTCAGGGACGTCGCGGCCGCGGTGGATTGGTACCGGCGGACGTTCCGCTGCGAGGTCACCTATCAGGACGATTCCTGGGCTTTCCTGAAGTTCGGGAACGTCAAGCTGGCGCTGGTAGTCGAGGAACAGCATCCCCCGCATATCGCGTTTGTGAGTCCGGACGCGGCGAAGTTCGGGGAACTGCAGCCGCATCGGGATGGGACGCGGTCGGTGTATGTGAGCGATCCGGCGGGGAATCCGGTCGAGATCATGCAGGGCTGACCGGCTTTCGAGCGCTTGTGACTGCCTACGCTTCGAGCACGCTGTGCCGGCGGCCGAACAGGAAATAGATCGCGAGACCAATCACCAGCCAGACGAAGAACCGTATCCAGGTCAGTAGTGGCAGTCCCGCCATCAGAAGCACGCAGCAGGCAATCGAAAGCATCGGCACCAGCGGCACCCATGGCGTTCGGAAGCTGCGCGGACGCTCGGGCTGAGTCCTCCGAAGCACGATCACACCGGCCGACACGACGATGAACGCGAAGAGCGTGCCGATGTTGGAAAGCTCCGCGAAGGTATCGATATCCCAGAAACCGGCGGGGATGCCAACCACAAACCCCGCGATCCATGTGCTGATGTGCGGCGTCTGGAAAGACTTGTGGACGCGCGCGAACATCCGCGGCAGAAGACCGTCGCGCGACATAGCGAACCAGATCCGCGCCTGGCCGTATTGGTAGACCAGCAGCGAGGAGGTCATCCCGATCAGCGCCCCGAAAGTCACAACGAGCCGCAGCCGGTTGTATCCGAGCGCCTTCAGCGCATCGGCGACAGGTGAATCCGTGTTGAGCGTTTCGTAGTGAGCGATGCCCGTCAGCACCAGCGCCACCGAGCCGTAGAGAATCGTGCAGATGATCAGAGTCGCGATGATGCCGAACGGAAGATCGCGCTGCGGCTGGCGGCACTCTTCAGCAGCGGTCGAAATCGAATCGAAGCCGATGTAGGTGAAGAAGACAATCGATGCGCCGGTCAGCACGCCGGAAAACCCATGCGGCGCAAACGGCTTCCAATTGCCGCTATTGACCGCGCCCGCCGCGCCCACACAGAAGATCGCAATTGCCGTGATCTTGATCATCACCATCACCGTATTCGCGCGCGCGCCTTCGCGGACTCCGCGCACCAGCACCCATGTGACCAGCATAGTGATCGCGAGCGCCGGAACATTGAAGGTTCCGCTCGGCTGGCCGGGCGCGGAAAACATCGGGAAGGCGATCGCGGCCGGAAGGTGAAAGCCGAAGAGGTTATCGCCGAGGTCCTGCAGATACGCCGAGAAACCGACTGCCACCGACATGTTCGAGACGGCGTATTCGAGGATCAGGTCCCAGCCGATGATCCACGCGAACAACTCGCCGAGGATCGCGTAGGCGTATGTGTAGGCGCTCCCCGCGACAGGAATCATCGACGCAAGCTCCGCATAGCAGAGCCCCGCGAACAAGCAGGCAATCGCCACCAGAATGAATGAAACGGTGATCGCCGGACCCGCGCCGGGCCGCCCCAGCATGGAGCTCGCGTGACCGCCGTGCAGGGCGAGATCGAGCACCGTCGCGTGCAGAATCGATTCGACTCTCTCGACCTTGCCCGCCGCGGCGGTGCCGGTGAGTGTGAAAATTCCCGAACCGATGACAGCGCCGATTCCGAGCGCCGTCAGGCTCCACGGACCCAGCGACTTTCGCAGCCGTTTTTCCGGCTCTTCCGAGGCGGCAATCAGCGCGTCGATGCTGCGAGTCCGTAGGAGCGCGCCCACAAACGGTTTAGCTCAGCGTTTGCGCTGACCCTGTGCCGATCTCCGGATCTTCTTCTTCTCGGATCCGCGCGCCACGCCTGCTGCCCGCTTGGCCTTCGGGGCCGCCTTTTTGCGCGCCGTCCGCTTCAGTTTCTTACGCTCTTCGGGTTTCTCTACGCTCTTTGTATTCATGTTTTGTCGGTCAGGATTTCGTCAGCCCTGCGTATTTCTCCACTAATTTTTTTATCCCGTGGTGCTGGAAGATAACCACCAGTTTCGCGTTGTCACCGTCACCCTCACGGCGGACGATCGTCCCCTTGCCATATTTGGGATGCTCTACTACTGTACCTGTTCGGGCGGGCTGCTTCGGAGGCGGCGGCGCTTTGGGCAGCGGCTTCGACACCGGCGGACCGGGCCGCGTGTCGCCGAAGAGGCCACCCTGCGCGGGCGGTGTGCGGGCGGGTGGTGAAGATGGTGCAGATGATGTCTCCCACGGAGGCGTGTCGTCGGCGTTCACCCGGGGTGGAGCTGGACGCGGCGGGGGTGTCACGGTGCGCGTGGGAACCTTAATTCCGCGGTCTTTGAAAAATTGCGCGACGTTCTCAACCGAGTTATACGTCTTGCCTGTGTAGAGGTTCTTCCGGGAATCCTGCCTGACCTGCCAGCGCTCGGCGGTCAGATCGACCTGCGGCACTTCGTCCTCTTCATCCACGCCGAGAGTGATGACAAGGTTCGAGGGAATCTCTCGCAGGAAGCGCGACCGCATCGTCCGCTCCTGCTCGCCGCCACCGTAGCGCCGCCGGTACCGCGCCCAGCTGAGCACGAGGCGCTTCTCGGCGCGCGTCATCCCCACGTAGCAGAGGCGCCGCTCTTCCTCCATTGCGGCTTCGCTCAGCAGAGACCGGCTGTGCGGAAAAAGTCCATCCTCCATGCCCGCCATGAAGACGACCGGGAACTCGAGTCCCTTGGCGTTATGGATCGTCATCAGGGTGATTTGCGAGCCTTCCTCGATCGCATCCGTCTGCGCGACCAGCGCCGCGTGGTCGAGGAAATCGCGGACGGTTTCGCCGCGCTCGACCGCTTCCGCCGCCGCATTCATCAGCTCGTTCAGATTCTCGATGCGCGCCTGCGATTCGGGAGTGTTCTCCTGTTCGAGCATGCGCCGGTAGCCGGTGCGGTCTTCAATAAAAGCGAGCGCTTCGTTGAGTGGCAGTGTCTCGACTGCTTCGCGCAGCTCATCGAGCATGTTGCGGAAGGCCGCGATCGCGGCGTGCGCGCGCGTGCCGAATTGGTTCTCTTCGAGCATGCGCTCTATTGCGGCAAACAAGCCAAGCGCATTGTCCGCCGCGAATTTCTCCGCCTGCTCGACAGTCGTTCGCCCGATGCCGCGCGCCGGCACGTTGATGATCCGCTGCAGACTGATCGTGTCCGTCGGCGATTGCGCGAGCTTGAGGTACGCAATGATGTCCTTGACTTCGGCGCGCTGGTAATAACTGATGCCGCCGACCACGTTGTACCTGCGGTTGTAGCGCCGCAGCGCTTCTTCAATCTGGCGCGACTGCGAGTTGGTGCGATACAGGACGGCCACCCGCCGGTCCGGATACTGGCGGAGAATTTTCTCGATCGTATCGGCGATGAACAGCGCTTCGTTCTCGGCATCGTATGCCGTATAGATCGTGAGCTGGTCGCCTTCGTCGGCGTCGGTCCAGAGCCACTTGCCTTTGCGCTCCAGGTTATTGGCAACCACGACGCTGGCGGCCTCGAGGATGTTTTTCGTCGAGCGATAGTTCTGTTCGAGCCGGATGGTCTTCGCATTCGGATAATCCTTTTCGAAGTCGAGGATGTTCCGGATGTCGGCGCCGCGCCAACTGTAAATCGACTGATCTTCATCGCCGACGACGCAGACGTTATCGTGCGTTTGCGAGAGCAGGCGCATCAGCTCATACTGGCTGCGATTGGTGTCCTGATACTCGTCGATCATGATGTAGTTCAGCCGGTGATTCCAGGCATTGCGCGTCTCGGTGTCGTGATAAAGCAGGCGGACGGTTTCGAGCAGCAGGTCGTCGAAGTCGAGAGCATTGGCAGTGCGCAGCTCTTTTTCGTACTCTTCGTAGACTGCCGCTACGCGCGTCACGCGCCGGTCGGCGGACTTGCTGTACATCTCCTGCGGCGTTTCCTTCGTGCTCTTAGCCTGGCTGATCTGCGAGAGCGTCGCGCGATAGGGCATTTCCTTCTCGTCGAGCCCGAGGCGGCGGTAAGCGGCTTTGATGATGGCGAGCTGGTCTTCGTCGTCGTAAATCGAAAACGTGCGGGTGAAGCCGGGACGGATCGAGGCCAGCGCATCTCCATCGCGGCGCAGCAGGCGGACACAGAATGAGTGAAACGTCGCGATCTGCGGAGGGCGTTCGAGATTCATCTCCGCGAGCAATTGCGCCACGCGCGACCGCATCTCGCCCGCGGCCTTATTCGTAAACGTGACTGCCAGCACCGACGTGGCGGGCACGTGTTTCGCGCTGATCAGGTGTGAAATCCGGTGGGTGATGACGCGCGTCTTACCGCTGCCGGCGCCGGCCAGAATGAGCACCGGGCCTTCGGTGGTTTCGACCGCTTCACGTTGTTGGGGATTGAGGCCCGAGAGGAAGTCCACGAAGTATTCATTTTCGCATTCTGTTCCTGGAGCGACTGGCATGTCACCGGCATCGCCCGTGTCCTGCGCGCCGCGCCGTTGTCAGGCGGATATCGATGAACTTCTCACAAGGGTGACGTATAAATGGTTCCATGAGGCTGACGCATTTCATTGTTTCGGCTTTTTTTGCCGCATCTTTTGCATACGCGCAGGCGTCTGGGGTTCCGGAGTTCGAGGTCGCGTCGATTCGCGCATCGGGTCCGATGCCGCAGGGCCGGGTGGATGTGGGTATCCACATTGATGGTTCCCAGTTCCGCGTGCAGTACCTGACGCTCCGTGATTACATCGGCATCGCGTACCGTGTGCCGATCACACGAATATCCGGTCCGGACTGGGTCGAGAAGCAGCGCTATGACATCAACGCGAAGTTGCCACAGGGCGCGGGAACTTCGGAGCTTCCCGAAATGGCGCAGACGCTGCTGGCGAATCGTTTCCATCTGAAATTGCACCATGAGCAGAAGGAATTTTCCGTTTATGCGCTGGTTCGGGGAAACGGTCCGCTCAGGCTGAAAGAGGTTCCGCCCGAGCGAGATGACGATCCGAACAATGCAACGAGCGTCTCGGGTGGCGGCTCGATCGCCGGCGTTCATGTCAATCTCGACCATGGTTCGTCATGGTCGTTCGTGCCCAACCGTTTTGAAGCGAAGAAATTGAGTCTGGCGCGATTTGCGTCCGAGCTGGAGCGATTTTCGGATCGGCCCATTGTGGATATGACGGGACTCAAGGGGCAGTACGATTTCGGCTTCGATATCAACCCGGAGGACTATCGGCCGCTGCTGATCCGGTCGGCGATTGCGGCGGGTTCGGTGTTATCGCCGGGGCGCTGCGTGTGCTGGATAACATGTCGCCATCCGCGCTGGTGGATGCGGTGGCGCAGACCGGGCTGAAGCTCGAGCAACAAAAGGCCATGCTGGATGTGATCGTAGTGGACGACGCACTGAAGACGCCGACAGAGAACTGATAGTAATTTTACCCTTGCCTATTGACTTTTTCCGCCCTTAGTACTAATTAATTAGTATGCGCTGCGGCCCTGGATTTCGGGATCAGCATGCCGGGAACCGCCGGCGGCCGGCCGGTGTCCAATCGATTCTGGCCGTATTCATGTTCGCCGTAACCCTGCCGGCGCAGCCTGCCTTCGACGTCGCGACTCTGAAACCATCGCCGCCGCCGGAAGGCGATCTCATCAACATCAATATCGGCCGTGTGGCGAACGGACGCGTCACGTTCGCCAACGCGTCGCTGAGCGATTGCCTCAAGTTCGCTTACGGCATCGTCTCCGACGATCAGCTCGCGGGGCCGGACTGGATCAAATCGAAATCCGTACGCTTCGACATCGTGGCGCAGACCGCGCCCGACACGCCTTTGGAACAGATTCAAACGATGCTGCAGGCGTTGTTGGCGCAGCGGCTGAAACTGGCGCTGCATCACGAGCAGAAAGAGATGACGTACCTGGCGCTCATTCCGGGCAAGAAAGGGCCGAAAATGCAGTTGGCGAAAGAAGGAGGCGCCCCGTTCCCGAATGGCATCTCAGCCGCGGGGCACATCGCAAGCAATCAGATGACAACGGCGCGGCTGGCCACGCTGCTCTCCCGCTTCGAACGGAGTATTGTCATCGACGAGACGGGGCTCAAGGGGCCGTTCGAAATCCACCTGGACTGGGCCGTCGAGCCGCAGGGCGTGCAGACGACCGCGGAGCCGCCCGCTGGTCCATCAGTCTTCACGGCTGTCGAGGAGCAACTCGGACTGCGCCTCGAATCGCGCAAAGGTCCGCTCGACGTTCTCGTGGTCGACCACGCGGAGAAAATTCCGGCCGACAATTAACCTATGCGACGGCGAAGCACAACATTGACCGACCAGGAACTGGAAATCATGAAGCTCGTTTGGGAGCGCGACGCGGCGACCGTGCGGGAGATTTACGAGGCGATTCTCGGGAAACGCAAGGTCGCTTACACGACTGTGATGACGATGATGAAGATCCTCGAGGGAAAGAAGTATCTGCGCAAGACCCTCGTCGATCGGGCGTATGTTTACCGGCCCACGCAGCCGAAGGGCCAGGTGATCGGCGGGATGGTGCGTGAATTCGTCAATCGCGTCTTCAACGGAGCGGCCGAACCGCTGCTGGTCCATCTGGTCGAGGAGCACAAGCTCTCGGCGAAAGACCTGCGAGAGATCGCGGAATTGCGGAAAAAGAAATGAACAATATCGCGGCCTATAGTCTGCAGATCGGCATGCTGGTTGCGATCGCGGCAGTCGCCGCTCGCGTGATGCGAATCCGGACGCCGGGGACGCGCCTCGTCTTCTGGCAAACGCTGCTGGGCGCGTGCCTTCTGTTGCCGTTGATTCGTCCGTGGGCAAGAGGGACGGCGACGGGCCTCGTCACGGTCAGCACGATCGTGCGCGGGACGGCGCAGGCTCAGGCGTCGAGAGCGCCCGCGCTGGCAAGCATTCTCTTGCTGCTGCTCGTTGCCGGCGTTGCCGTCCGCTTCGGCTGGCTCGCGCTCGGGCTGCTTCGGCTGCGCCGCTACCGAAAACATTCGCGGCCGTTCGAAGGCGCGGCGGCGGGCGCACGGATTCTCATCTCCAGCGACATCACGAGCCCGGTCACGTTCGGCTTTCTGCGCCCCGTGATTCTCCTTCCCGATGGGTTTGAGAGCCTCGCCGCTTCGGTCAGGAATGCCATCCTCTGCCATGAATTGCTGCACGTCCGCCGACGCGACTGGCTGTTCACCATCGTTGAGGAGACCATTCGCTCGCTGCTGTGGTTTCATCCGGCGATCTGGTGGCTGCTCGGCGAGATTCAACTCGCGCGGGAGCAGGTTGTCGATCAGGCGGTGATCCGAACGACCGGATTCCGCGAACCCTATGTAGACGCTCTGCTCGCGATCGCGGGAGCAGGCCCGCAACTGGATTTGTCCCCGGCTCCGCTGTTCCTGCGCCGCCGGCATTTGAAGCAAAGAGTTGTTTCGATTCTGAAGGAGGTTCCAATGAACAGACGAAAATCCATCTCCGCACTCGTCGCCGGACTCAGTGTCGTGGCCGCGGCGTGCTGGTTTATCACCGGAGCGATCCCGTTGACCGCAGCCGATGCTCCACCCCCGCCGAAGGTCCGAGTGGGCGGGAACGTGGCGCAGGCGAACCTGATCTCGCAACCGAAGCCGGTTTATCCGGCAGACGCAAAGCGGGACCGCATTCAAGGTACAGTCACGCTCGAGGTCGAGATCGCCGAAGATGGCACCGTGCGCGACATCACGTCGGCGCAGGGTCCGCAGGAGCTGATCCAGTCGGCTGTCGATGCCGTGAAGCAGTGGGTCTACCGGCCAACGTTGCTGAACGGGCAGGCGGTGGCGGTGGTGACGACGATCGATGTGCGGTATACGCTGAGCGAGTAGCGGGTTGTCTCGGTGATATCGTCAGCGACCGGCACAAGAAGCGCCGGCATGATCGCCGAGGCGGCGGGCACGAATGCCAGCGCCACGAATGCGGGGTGCCTTACACTGGAAGGTCATCCCGCATGGCCTTCCGAAAAGTGGCATCGCTCGACGAACTTCCCCAGGGCACTCTCCTCGAAATCATCCACAACGACAAGCTCTACGCGCTTTGTAATGTAGGGGGCGACGTTCGCGCTCTTGCCGGCGTTTGCCCGCATCACGGCGGACCGCTTGGACAGGGAGCGCTTGAGGGATCGTTTGTCGCGTGTCCCTGGCATGCCTGGCAATTCGATTCGGCGACGGGAGTATGCGCATTCAATAATGAGCTGCGCATCCCAACCTATGACGTGCGCGTTGAGGGCGGCACGATACTGGTCGATATTCCAGAGCGGCATGCCTGAACTGCCCGAAGTTGAAACGGTCGTTCGCACCCTTCGTCCCGCGATCGTCGGGAGGCGCATTCTTAACGCAGAGTTTACGCAGTTGCGCGTGCTGATCGGATCGCCTGGCCGAACAGCGCGGCAGCTTGCGGGACGGAAGATCCAGTCGATCGAACGGCACGGCAAGTTCATCGCGATACGGCTCGATCGCGGCTACCTGGTTGTGCATCTCGGCATGACGGGAAAACTGCTGGTGAATGCCGATCCCACCAGGTGGACGCACGCGGTCTTTACGCTCGACAAGGGCTCGCTGCACTATGACGATCAGCGGCAGTTCGGGCGCATCGAGTATGGGCTCGAATTGCCTGACCGGGTGGCCGCGCTCGGTCCCGAGCCGCTGGAGATTTCGCTCGGCGACTTCGTGGCGCGTTTAAAGGCGCGGAAATCGCCAATCAAGGCGGTGTTGTTGAATCAGGCGGTCATCCGCGGCGTGGGGAATATTTATGCGGACGAAGCCTTGTTTCGCGCGGGGGTGCATCCGAAGCGAATCGCGTCGTCGTTGAAGAAGGATCGTATCGAGCGGATCTACAACGCGATGCGCGACGTGCTGGTGGAAGCGATTGAGAGCCGGGGCTCGTCGATTTCAAACTATGTGGATGCCGAGGGGCGCAAGGGGAGCTTTCAGCAGGCTCACCGGGTTTACCGGCGGACTGGCGAGGCGTGTGTGAAATGCGGTGGTGAGATCAAGCGGATCGTGCTGGCGCAACGGGGGACACACTTTTGTCCGAAGTGTCAGCGGTAGAAGTCGCGGTCCCAGGCGTGGCGCCGCAGAACCTGCAGCATGCTCTCCGGCAGCGGACCCTGGCCCGATGCCATCACATTTCCTTCCACGCTGCTGATCGACCGCATGCCCGGAATCACGGCGGAAACAGCCGGATGTGACAGGCAGAAGCGGATCGCGACGCCAGGCAGTTCCTTCGCATCTTCGAGACCCAGATCCGCCACCAGCGCGGCCACGCGATCCGCTACCTGCTTCCTGCGATCGTTCCGGAAATAGGAGTTGCGGAAATCGCCTTCCGGAAATACACTGTCCTCGTTGATCCGGCCGGTGAGCGCGCCCTCATCCAGGGGCACACGGGCGACGACGCCGATCCTGTGTTTGATGCAGGCCGGGAATAGATTCCGCTCCGGCGACTGATCGAAGATGTTGTAGATCACCTGCACGGCGTCGATCAGTCCCGTCTCGATCACGCCGAGCGCGGAATCGGGCTCGTGATTGTTGAGTGAGACGCCGAACGCGCGCACCTTTCCCTGCGCCTTCAGGTCTTCGAACGCGCGCTTCCATTCATCGCGGCTGGTCCATTCGGGATTCCAGACGTGCAGCTGCTGGAGATCGATGCACTCGATGCCGAGGTTCTTCAGGCTTTCCTCGGTCGAACGGACGATGTAATCGCGCGGGAAGGCTTCCTCTATTCCGATACCGGACGGCGCGGGCCAAAGGCGGTTCTTCGGCGGAACTTTGCTCGCGACGTGAATCTTATGGCGGGCCTCGCGAACAACCGTTCCGACCAGTTCCTCGCTGTGTCCGTTGCCGTAGACCAGCGCGGTGTCGATGAAGTTGACGCCCAGCTCAAGCGCGTAGTGAAGGGCTTCGAGAGACTCTTTGTCGGAAGCGCCGATCCACATTGTGCCGCCGATTCCCCACGCGCCATATCCGATCTCGCTTACACTCAGATTCGTTTTGCCCAGCGGCCGCAGCTTCATGCGCCCCCATTATAGGCATAGACTGAAATCAGGTTTATCCATGCGGAGGCTGCTGTTTTTCTTCACAGTATTTGTTCTCACCGTCAGCGCGGCGAATTTCAAGCTGTACCTGAAAGACGGCGGCTATCAACTTGTGCGCGAGTACAAAGTCGACGGGGACAAAGTTTCGTATTACAGCGTCGAACGCAGCGACTGGGAAGACATCCCGGCGGAACTTGTGGACCTGAAGCGCACCGAAGCGGAGGCGGAGGCGCGCAAGGAGACGCTGACCAAACAGTCGCAGGAACTCGATGACGAGGCGCAGGCGGCGAAGGATGCGCGGCGTGAGATCCAGCGCATTCCGCAGGATCCCGGCGTTTACCGCCTCGAAGAGGACAAGTTGCGGATCTTCAACGCCGCCGAATCGACAATGCACAACGCGAAGGGTCGCAACGTGCTGCGCGCGCTCTCGCCTGTGCCGCTGATTCCGGGCAAGGCCACGATCGAAATTCCGGCCGAACACTCGTCAAGCATCGTGAAGGAGAGCAGTCCCGAGTTCTTCATGCAGCTTTCGGCATTTGACAGCTTCGCGATGATCAAGCTGGCCCCGGAAAAAGGCATCCGCGTCGTCGAGAAGATCACCATCGAATCCATCACGAAAGAGATGATGGAGGAACGGACGCTCGTGCCGACGTTCACGAAGCAGCTTTCCGAGAATGGCCTTTATAAGATCTGGCCGCAGGACGCGCTGCCCCAGGGCGAATACGCGCTCATCGAATATACCGAGGGGAAGGCGAATCCGCAGATTTGGGACTTCCGGATCGAGTAGCCTGCGAAAATCGTTTGCATGCCTCGCGATCATCGGAAGCCCGTGCGGGTTCGCCGCATCGACGAATGCCAGTCGGTGCATGAAATCTTCGAGCATTGTCTGCCGGCGTTCGGCGGCGCGATTCTGCGGCGCGTTTACAACATTCTCGATCGGGCGATCGCGGCGAAGTGTCCGTTGACGCTGTCGATCGCGGGTCCCGTGACGGTGTCGGGGCAGCATCAGGCGTGGCTGATTCCGCTGCTGGAAACCGGGTGGGTGGCTTATCTGAGCACCACCGATGCGGTCTGCTATCACGACGGTCACCGCAGCCTGAACGAGCATACGGACGATCCCGTTTTTGAAGTGCCGATCTTCGGCGACGACGGCAAGCTGCGCGAGGAAGGCGTCATCCGCGTCACCGATATGGGCTTCGATGAAACGGTGCTGCTCGATCAGGACAAGTTTCTGACGGCGGTTCTGGCGCGTCCCGATTTTCAAAAAAAAATGACAGGCACGGAGCTTCGGTATCGGCTCGGCGCTTACTATGCGCAGCAGGAGCATCGCAATCGCGTGAAACCGGGGCTGCTCGCGACGTGTAATCGGTTGGGGATTCCGATCTTCGTGGGCGCGCCGGCAGACGGCAGCGTGTTCCTCAATTCGATGAAGCTGTGGGCGATGAAGGAGGCGGGGCTCGTGCCGGATTACGCCTTCGATCTCGATCTGCACGCCGAGCTTTTCGAAGCGTGCGCTTACCATCACTGGGGATTATTTGAAAGCGAAGCACGGTCGATCGCGACGCTCATCCTCGGCGGCGGCGTGCCGAAGAATTACAATTTGCAGCCGGAGCCGGCGCTGGGGCAGGTGCTGGGGCTGCCGGAAATCCGCGGCTATGAATTCGATGTGCAGATCACGACGGCGCCGGTGACGGATGGATCGCTTTCTTCGTGTCCTCCAGCCGAGGCGGTGACGTGGGGCAAGGTGGATAAGGAGACTTATCAGCAGTCGACGGAGAGTCTGCCCGGCGATTACTCGATGATGATGCCATTTATCGTGAAGGCGCTGATGGAGAAGCATGGGCCGCGGGAACCGTATCGGTTGTATGAGAAGCGGGATGGGCTGGTTGCGAAGTTACGCGATGCGGTGGCTGCGAACAGGGATTGGCTGATGGATACATTGCGGTATCCGGTGGGGGTCAGTTAATCGCGCGCGGAAATCAACCAGCGCAGATTTGAGATGGCGACTTTTCACTCATGTGGTTCGTTAAGCCCCGTTTCACGCGTAGCTATGCGGCCACGGCACGTTTCCCAATCTCCCACGCGAGGTCAATATAATCTGCGTTTATCGGCGTTCATCGGCGGCTACCTTTTCCAGCGCAAATGGTTCACCCAGGTCGTGGTTCAAAGCCGACGGCCGATCGCTGAAAGCTGTGTTTCCACCAGTTCTTCAGCCGGTCGAAGTAGAGATAAACCACCGGCGTCGTATACAGCGTCAGCACCTGGCTCACGATCAGGCCGCCGATAATCGTGATGCCGAGCGGCCTTCGCAGCTCCGAGCCCGTCCCCTGGCCGACCGCCAGCGGCAGCGCTCCCAGCATCGCCGCCATCGTCGTCATCAGGATCGGCCGCAGCCGCAGCATACACGCCTCGAAGATCGAATCGCGCGAGTTCTTGCCTTCGTTCCGCTCCACCGCCAGCGCGAAATCGATCATCATGATCGCGTTCTTCTTCACGATTCCGATCAGCAGGATGATTCCGATAATCGCGATGATCGTCAGATCGGTATGGGTCAACTCGAGCGCCAGCAGCGCGCCCACGCCGGCCGAGGGAATCGTCGAGAGAATCGTGATCGGATGAATCAGGCTCTCGTACAGGATTCCGAGCACCAGATAAACCGTTACCAGCGCGGCCGCGATCAGCACCGGCTCATTTTTCAGCGAGTCCTGATACGCCTGCGCCGTCCCGGCGAACAGGGTGTGGATCGTCGGCGGCAAGCCCAGCGTCGCCGCGGCCTTGTTGATCTCGTCGACCGCCGTCCCCAGCGACGCGTTGGGCGACAGATTGAATGAAATCGTCACCGCCGGAAAGAGTCCCTGATGATTGACGGTCAGCGGAGCCGTCGCCGGAGCGTATTGCGCCAGCGCGCTGAGCGGCACCTGCTGGCCGCCCGGCGCGGTCACCCAGACCTGATCGAGGAACTTCGGGTTCTGCCAGAACTCGGGCGCGGCTTCCATCACCACGTGGTATTGGTTCAGCGACGAATACATGGTCGAGACCTGCCGCTGCCCGAAAGCATCGTAGAGCGTGTTGTCGATCAGTTGCGGCGCGATGTTGAATCTCGCGGCCGTCGCGCGGTCGTAGGTGACTTCCGCCTGGAGGCCCTTGTTTTCGAGGTCGCTGTTGACATCCGCGAGAATCGGGATCGTCCTGAGCTTCTCCAGCATTTTCGGCGCGAACTTCACCAGATCGTTCAGATTCTCGCCCTGCATGGAAAACTGATACGCCGCATTGCCGAGGCGGCCCCCCACTCGCACATCCTGCGAGGCCTGCAGATAAAGGGTGGCGCCCGGCACCTTCGCCAGCTTCGGCCGCAGCCGCGCGATGATCTGCTGCGCGGTCGCCTTGCGCTGGTCGAGCGGCTTCAGCGACACGAACATGCGCGCGCTGTTCGCTCCTCCGGTGAACCCGAGCGCGTGGTCGACGCCCGGATCCGCCTTCACGATGCCGATCATACGGCGCAGCAGACCATCCATCGCCTGAAATGAAGTATCCTGATCGGCCTGAATCGCGCCCTGTACTCTGCCGTTGTCCTGCTCGGGAAAGAATCCCTTCTCGACGCGCAGAAACAGAAAAACGTTGAGCGCGACGGTCGCGAGCAGCACCAGCGCGGTCACAAGCGAATAATCGAGCACCAGCTTCAGCGTTTTTCCGTAAGTCTCGACGATCCATTTGAAGAATCGGTCACTCGCGCGGTAAAACCAGCCGTGCTCATTCTTTTCCCGCAGCAGCCGGGCGCACATCATCGGCGTCGTCGTAAGCGAGATCCCCATCGACACTAGGATCGCAATCGACAGCGTAACCGCGAACTCGCGGAACAGCCGCCCCACGATGCCGCCCATCAGCAGGAGCGGGATAAACACCGCCACCAGTGAGAAGCTGATCGTCATCACCGTGAATCCGATTTCGCCGGCGCCTTTCAATGCGGCTTCCATCGGTTTCATCCCCTGCTCGAGGTAACGCGAAATGTTCTCGATCACCACAATCGCGTCATCCACTACGAAGCCGGTCGAAATTGTCAGCGCCATCAGTGACAAATTGTCGATGCTGTATCCGAGCAGGTACATCACGCCGAACGTTCCAATCAGCGATACCGGCACGGCGACGCTCGGAATAAATGTCGTCCGCACGTCCCTCAGGAAGACAAATACCACCAGAATTACCAGCGCGATCGCGATCACGAGATTGCGCTCCACATCGTGCACAGACGCCCGGATCGTCGTCGTCTGATCCATCGCTACCGTAAGGTGAATCGCAGCCGGCAACGCCGCCTCCAACTGCGGCAGGGCGGCGCGTATTCGGTCCACCGTTTCGATGATGTTCGCGCCGGGCTGGCGGAATACGATCACCGAGACCGCGGGCTCGCCGCTCAGATAGCCCGCCTGCCGGATGTCCTCAACGGAGTCCACCACGCTTGCGACATCGGAAAGCCGCACGCCGGTGCCGTTGCGGTAGGCCACCACCAGCGGCTCGTAATCCGCCGCATGCAGCATCTGGTCGTTCGCCCCGACCTCCCACAAGCGCATGCCGTCGGAAAAGTGGCCCTTCGGAACATTGGCGTTGGCGCCGCTCAGCACACTGCGCACGGTTTCGAGGCTGATGCCGTACTTATTCAGTACCGCCGGATTCAGCTCGACGCGCACGGCCGGCAGCGTGCTGCCGCCTACCGTCACTTGCCCGACGCCCGCGATTTGCGACAGCTTTTGCGCCATCACGGTCGAAGCAGCGTCGTACATCTGACCTTTGCTGAGCGCCTTCGAAGTCAGCCCGATGATGAAAATCGGCGAGTCCGCCGGGTTGACTTTTCGATAGCTCGGATTGCTCGGCAGATTCGCCGGCAGATAGCCGCGCGCCGCATTGATCGCCGCCTCCACGTCGCGGGCCGCCGCGTCGATGTTGCGGTCGAGATCGAACTGCAGCGTCACCGAGGTCGCCCCAAGGCTGCTGGAGGACGTCATCTCGGTCACTGCCGCGATGTGCCCGAACTGTCTTTCGAGCGGAGTCGCTATCGATGACGCCATGGTTTCCGGACTCGCTCCTGGCAGCGCCGCCTGCACTGAGATCGTCGGGAAATCCACCTGCGGCAGCGGCGATACCGGCAGCAGGCGGAAGGCCACGGCTCCGGAAAGCGCGACAGCCACCGTGATCAGCGTGGTCGCGACCGGCTTATCGATGAAGGGTTTCGAGACGTTCATGGTCGTGGCGCGGGCGCTCGCTCATTACCTGCTGTCGAAAATGGCCATGCACCCGGCCATATACGCCGGCAAGAGTGCCGGCGCCGCGGGCATGAGTGCCGGCGCCACAAGCCACGGTTTTTCGCCTTCTTCACCATCCTGTCATCGCGCCGGCGCAAGCCGCGGCTCCGTCACTCTCTCCCGCATCTTCGCGAACCGGCTCGCCAGGCGGTCGAAAAACAAATAGATCACCGGCGTCGTATACAGCGTCAGCAACTGACTCAAAAGCAGGCCACCGATGATAGTGATCCCAAGTGGCCTGCGCAGCTCCGAGCCGACGCCGCTTCCGAATGCGAGCGGCACACCCCCCAGCAGCGCCGCCATCGTCGTCATCATGATCGGACGGAATCGCAGCAGCGACGCCTGGTAGATCGACTCTTCCGGCGGCAAATGTTGTTCGCGCTCGGCTTCAAGCGCGAAGTCGATCATCATGATCGCGTTTTTCTTAACAATTCCGATCAGCAACACCATCCCGATCAGCGCAATCACGCTGAAGTCGTTGCCCGTAATGAAAAGCGCCAGCAGCGCCCCCACACCTGCCGACGGCAGCGTCGACAGAATCGTGATCGGGTGAATATAGCTTTCGTACAAAACTCCCAGCACCAGGTACACCGTGATCAGCGCGGCGAGAATCAGCACCGGTTCGTTCGTAAGCGAATTCTCGAAAGCCGCGGCCGCGCCCTGGAAAGAGCCCTGAATACTCTGCGGCATGTGCAGGCTGTCTTTCACTTCATTCACCGCTTTGATCGCATCTCCCAGGGACGCTTTCGGCGCCAGATTGAACGACAGAGTGATGACCGGAAACTGGCCCTGATGATTGACGGTGATCGGCACGGCAGTCGTTTCCACCCTCGTGAAGGCGCTGAGCGGCACCTGGCCGCCGTTCGGAAATGCCGTGGTTGATGGCGCCGTGCCGAACTGCAGCGGCGATTTCAACGCGGCTGTGCTCGCGCCCGCGCTCGTTCCGCCGCCCGTTTGCGCCGCGACCGTTGAGGCGCTCGACGCCGAACTCGACGGTCCATTCGCCGCCGTCGCCGCCGATCCTCCGGAAACAATACCCGGCGACGACGATGCTCCCGCCATCCCCGACCGGATGTAAAGGTCCCTCAAATTCAGCGGCTGCTGGTCGAAATTGGGCTGCACTTCAAGAATCACGTGATACTGATTGAGCTGCGTGAACATCGTCGATACCTGCCGTTGCCCGTAGGCGTCATACAGCGTCTGGTCGATCGACGATGCCGTAATCCCCAGCCGCGAAGCCGTCGGACGATCGAGCACCAGCCGCGCCTGAATGCCCTCCGTCTGTTGATCGCTCGCGACGTCGACGAGTTGCGGCAGTTGTTTCAGCTTCGCCAGCATCTTCGGCGCGTACTGATTCAGCTCATCGGCGCTCGGGTCTTCCAGCGTGTATTGGAATTGCGTCCGGCTCACGCGATCGTCGACCGTCAGGCTCTGCACCGGCTGCATGTAGAGGGTCGTACCGGAGATCTTGTCCACGTCAGGCTGCAGACGGCGGATCACATCGCTGGCACTGATCTTCCGATCGGCCAGCGCCTTCAGATTGATTTGAATCCGCCCGCTGTTGAGCGTCGTGTTGGTGCCATCCACGCCGATGAATGAGGACAAACTCTGGACGGCCGGATCCTGCAATATTTTGTCGGCAGTCTGCTGCTGCAGCCGCGACATTTCGTCGAAAGAGACCGACTGCGCCGCTTCCGTCACACCCTGAATCACGCCCGTATCCTGAATCGGAAAAAAGCCTTTCGGGATCTCATAAAAAAGGAACACGGTAAGGATGAGCGACGCCACCGCCACCAGCAGCGTGATCGTCTGGAATCGCAGCACGAACTTCAGGGTGCGGCCGTAAAACGCGATGATTCGATTGAACAGGTCTTCCGACGCCTTGTAGAACTTTCCGCGGTCGGATTCTTTCGTATGCTTCAGCAGCCGCGCCGCCATCATCGGCGTAAGCGTCAGCGAGACCGCCGCCGACACCAGAATCGTCACGCTCAGCGTTACCGCGAACTCACGGAACAGCCGGCCCACGATATCCCCCATGAACAGCAGCGGGATCAAGACCGCGATCAGCGAAATCGTCAGCGAGATGATCGTGAACCCGATCTGCTCGGCCCCCTTGAGCGCCGCTTCAAGCGGCTTCTCTCCGGCTTCGATATAGCGCGCGATGTTCTCGATCATCACGATGGCATCGTCCACGACGAACCCGGTCGAGATCGTCAGCGCCATCAGCGAGAGATTGTTCAGGCTGTAACCGAGCAGGTACATGACGCCGAGCGTTCCCACCAGCGAAAGTGGGACCGCCACGCTTGGAATGATGGTCGCGGAAAGCGATCGCAGGAAGACGAAGATCACCATCACGACCAGCGTGATCGTCAGCATCAGGGAAAACTCGACGTCTTTCACCGAGGCCCGGATCGTCGTCGTCAGGTCCGTGAGCGTCGTCACTTTCACGGACGCCGGCAGCGTGCTTGTCAACTGCGGCAGCAGTTTGTGGATCTGGTCCACCACCGCGATCGTGTTCGCGCCCGGCTGCCTCTGGATGTTCACAATCACTGCGGGAACCTTGTTCATCCACGCCGCCTCGCGCTGGTTCTCGACGTCGTCTTTGATAACCGCGAGGTCGCGCAGACGGACCGGCGCGCCGTTCCGGTAGGCCACGACAAGGTCCGCGTAATCGGCGCTTGAAAGCAGTTGATCGTTCGCGCCGATCTGGTAAGCCTGATGCGGTCCGTCGAAGTTGCCCTTCGCCTGATTCACATTGGCTGCCGTGAGGGCCGCCCGCAAATCTTCGAGGTTCAGCCCGTAAGACGCCAGTTGGGTGGGATTGGCTTGAATCCGGACGGCGGGTTTCTGCCCGCCGCTGATGCTCACCAGACCAACGCCCGGTAGCTGTGAGATCTTCGGCGCGAGGCGCGTATCGGCGAGATCTTCCACCTGCGACAGCGGGATCGCGGTCGAAGTCAGCGCCAGCGTCAGGACGGGCGCGTCCGCCGGATTGGTCTTGCTGTAGATCGGCGGCGTCGGCAGATCCGGCGGCAGAAAGGTGCCCGACGCGTTGATCGATTGCTGCACTTCCTGCTCGGCGACGTCGATATTCAGACTGAGGTTGAACTGCAGCGTGATCACCGAGCTGCCGTCGGAGCTGATCGACGTCATCTGCTGCAACCCCGGCACCTGCCCAAACTGCCGCTCGAGCGGCGCGGTCACCGACGACGCCATCACGTCGGGGCTCGCGCCCGGATAAAACGTGATCACCTGAATGATCGGGTAATCCACCTCCGGCAGCGCCGAAACCGGAAGTTGCCGGTAGGCGACGACGCCCGTCAGCAGCACGCCCACCATCAGGAGCGATGTCGCAACCGGCCGCAGAATAAATGTCTTCGACGGGCTCACGTTGCCGCTTTCGCTCCGGGCGCTTTCCCGCCGCCCCCGCTTACCGAGACTCTGCTCCCGTCCTGCAGCTTGTCCACGCCCGTCATCACGACGCGGTCGCCGGGAGAAAGACCGGACGTGATTTCGGTCTGGTCGCCTTCCGTGGTTCCGATCGTGATGTTTCGCAGCCGCACCGTACTATCCGGCTGGATCAGATAAACGTAGGTCGCGTTGGTGTTCCGCTGGATCGCCGCCGAAGGCAGCAGCGTGACCCCAGTCTTTTCCTGCTGCAGCAGCCGCGCATTCACAAACTGATTCGGAAACAGCGCGTCGTCGGTGTTATCGAAAATCGCGCGCAGCTTCAGCGTGCCCGTTGTCTGGTCGATTTCGTTGTCGACGGTTTCGAGCCGGCCCGTCGCAATCCGATTTTTCAGGTCGCGGTCCCAGGCTTCCACCGGCAGCCGCTGTCCGGCCCGTATTTTTTGCAGGATCGGCGGCAACTGATCTTCTCCCACCGTGAAAATAAGGCTGATGGGCTGCACCTGGGTGATTACCAGCATGCCGTTGGTGTCCGCGGCGTGAACGATGTTTCCGGGGTCCACCAGCCGCAGCCCGATCACGCCGCTGATCGGCGCCGTGATCCGGCAATAAGTCACGTTCAACCTCGCTGCCGCGAGCTGACCCTCATCGTTCTTCACCGTGCCTTCGTACTGCTTGACGAGCGACTTCTGGGCGGTCAGTTGCTGTTCCGGAATCGCGTCCTGGCTGAGCAGCGTCGTGTACCGCGTCTGATCGACGCGCGCGTTCTCGAGCAGCGCCTGATCGCGCAGTAGTTGCCCTTCCGCCTGCGTCACGGCTGCGTCATAAGGGCGCCGGTCGATCTCGATCAGCAGGTCCCCCTGCCTGACTCGTTCGCCTTCGCGAAAATGAACGCTTTCGAGTTGCCCATCCACCCGGCTCTTTACCGTCACCGTGTAGATCGGGGTAACCGCACCGAGGCCGGTGACATACACGCCGATATTGCCGGTCTTCGCCTCGGCCGCCACCACCGGAGTCGCGGTCGCCGCGCCGCCCCGGCCACCTTTTCCGTCCTTTTTTGCAGAGTCGGGCTTGCCGGTCTTGCCGAAGATCAAAAATGCCGCGAGCAGCAACGCGAGCAGACCCACAACCCACGGCCAGCGGCGCTTTTTGGGTTTTGCCGCAGGCAGCAGGCGCTGCTCGTGTTCCGGCGCCTGGATTTCGTGGTTGGGGTCAATCATACGGATGTACTGATAAACCACATCCGAACGGCGGATCGGGTTCGGAACCGGTTAGATACATAACGGGCCGCGGGTGTAGCTCAAGACACTCGCCTGTAAAAGCAAGCCGCACGCCAAAATCTTCAGCCGGGTCGTGGCACTATGCGTGCCAGTACTAAGGGCGTGACAGAACGAACCAGTTCCGGTTGTGATCTGACCGTACACGACGAACTCCGCGTGATCGGGCACCCGCCGGCGGGGTCAGACGATCGTGTGTTTCTGCTTTCTCTCGGGATTGAACCTTACGATCCGGATTTGCTCGATGTGAAGGCGCCGCACGATCTCGTAAATATTCTGATCAGCGGGCTCGCTTTAGCGCAGTTCATGGCGCTCCTGGCCGGGTTGATCTGGACGTACCTGCGTCTGAGCTAAGCGTGCCGACAGAACGCGACCGGCATTTGCGGAATCGACTCAGTCTGAACGGCGCACGATACATCGGCTAAGTACACCATTCGGCAAAATGCGGTCACGTTTTTGTCGAGAACGAAGAGCCGGGATGAATCCCGGCCTGCGGCTCACTTAATACACCATTTCGCAAATGCGGTTGCCGCAAATTCTCAACGCGGTTTCTCTGTGCTATAAAGGGTGAAATCAAACGCCGCCTTCAGCCTTCGCGCCCCCTTTCCGTGCGGCCAAACCTCTTCATTTTTGCTCTCCTGCTGTTCACCTGCGCGCTTCTTGAAGCGCAGGACGCCGAGACATCGCCCTCGGGCCGCCTCAAGGGCCTCAGCCTCGAACAACTCGGGAATATCGAGGTCACCACCGTCTCCAAAAGCCCTGTGAAACTCTCGCAAACACCCGCCGCGATCTATGTCATTACGCAGGAAGATATCCGCCGGTCGGGCGTGCGCAGCCTGCCGGAAGCGCTGCGGCTCGCGCCCGGCGTCGACGTCGCGCAGATCGATTCGGTCAAGTGGGCGGTCGGTATTCGCGGATTCGAGAGCCGTCTCTCGCGTTCCGTGCTGGTGCTGATCGACGGCCGCAGCGTTTACTCGCCGCTGTTTCACGGCGTTTACTGGGAAGTTCAGGACACTCTGATCGAAGACATCGACCGCATCGAAGTCATTCGCGGGCCGGGCGGCACGATCTGGGGCGCCAACGCCGTGAACGGCGTGATCAACATCATCACGAAGAACTCGCGCGATACAAGGGGCACGCTCGTTTCAGCGGGCGGCGGCAGCGTCAACCAGGGCTTTCTCGATTTTCGGACGGGCGGCGGAAACGATTCGGGGTTCAATTACCGCGTGTATGGAAAAGGCGAAGATCAAAGCCCCGCGTACCATCAGGACAATCGCCAGTTCGACGACTGGCGGCGCATGCAGGGCGGATTCCGCACCGACTGGGATGTCAATCCGCGCAACACGATCACGGTGCAGGGCGACCTTTACGACGGAGTCGCCGGAGAGAGCGTCCGGGTAACCTCGGAGAATCCTCCGGCGGCATCGGTTGCCGAGCAGAATGCCCTGCTTTCGGGCGGCAATGTTCTCGCACGCTGGCAGCGCATGTTCAGCGCCACCTCAGACCTGCAGATCCAAGCCTACTACGATCGTGTCAATCGCCTCCAGGCCAATCAGGCCGAATACCGCGACACCTACGACATCGATCTCGTGCATCATCTGACGCTCTTCGGAGGCCAGGATTTTATCTGGGGATTCGGGGCGCGCGCCAGCGTCGGCAAGGTTCCGCAGGTGGTGCCGACTTACGTATTCAACCCGAGCGAACGGACCGATCAGCTCTATACGGCCTACGCGCAGGACAGCATTCCGCTGGCGGGGGACAAGCTGCTTTTCATCGCGGGAGCCAAGATTTTGAACGAGAGCCTTTCAGGGTTCAACGTCGAGCCGAGTGCGCGCCTGTTGTGGACGCCCACGCCGCGACGGACGTTCTGGGGCGCCGTCACGCGGGCCGTGCGAACCGCGTCGGACATCGAAGACACGCTGACGACGACTTCGCTGGTTTCGACAAGCCCGCTGGTCTTCAGCCGAACGCAGGGCGACCGCATTTTCACGGACGAAATTCTGGTCGGTTTCGAGGCGGGCTACCGGAGCCTGATCAGCAATACGTTTTCGCTCGATATCGCGGCGTTCCACAACCGGTATAACCACCTGCTGAGTCTGGAAACGCAGACACCCTACACCGAGGATGACGGCGGCCTTACGGCGACCATCGACCCCTTCTTCAATCTGAACGGCGTGAAAGGTACGACATCGGGCATCGAGATCGCGCCGGACTGGAAGCCGCGCTCGTGGTGGCGTCTGCAGGGATCGTATTCATTTCTCGATATGGATATGAAGACGATCCCCACAAGCAGCGACACGACTACAGTCTCATCGCTCGAAGGCTCGAGCCCGCATCATCAGGTACGAATTCAGTCCTGGCTCGATCTCATGCGGAACATGGAATTCAGTGCGACCTGGCGGTACGTCAGCGCGCTGCCTGCCCTCAGCGTCGGCGGCTATGAGACAGGGGACGCGAGATTCGCGTGGCGGCCGGTTCCGCGCGTCGAACTGGCGGTTACGGCGCAGAATCTGATGCAGCCCCATCATGGCGAGTTCAGCGGCGACCCAGGCCCGGTTGTCGGAATCAAACGCAATGTTTTCGCTTCGCTGACGTTCCGCAAATGATTGCGATCGTCCGACGCACGCATCACCGTTTGTTATCGTTGCCGAAAAACGGTCCTTCGTTACCGCTTGCTTACGGGCGCGGCTCGGTAGCTGGTTCAGAATCTCCAGAGGGGCGCGGACCGCTCACGGTATGCCTCGCGATCGTCGTCCTCTGCTGCGTATTCGGCCCCCTGCGGGCGCAGACCCCCAAGCCTACCGAATATGAAGTCGAGGCGGCCTACCTCTCGAACTTTGGCCGCTTCGTGGAATGGCCCGCGCGGCCCGGCACGGCGAACGACGTCTTTAATGTGTGCGTGCTGGGGCCGGATCCGTTTGGTCCGTTGCTCGACGCGGCGCTGAAGAATGAAATCATCAACGGGGCGCCGATGATGGCGAAGAGAATCGCGACGCCCGAAGAGGCCGGCGGGTGCCGAATCGTCTTCCTGAATTCGCCGAAAGAAAGCCAGTTGGACGCGACCCTGAATACGCTGGCCGCGGCTGGCGCCGTGACCGTCAGCGACATGGCAAACTTCACGCGGCGCGGCGGCATGATTCAGTTCATCCTCGATGGGAACCGGGTACGGTTTGAGATCAACCTGGCGGCCGCGCAGCGCGCGCGCCTCACCCTGAGCTCGCAACTGCTCAAGCTTGCGGTCGCGGTAAGGAGGGCTCCGTAGCAGGGAGCACGAGCCGCCATGTTCAGGGTGCGTAACTACACGATCCGGCAGAAGCTCACGTCGATGAACATGCTCGTGAGCGGCGCCGCCCTGCTGCTCGCCTGCACGGCTTTCGCCGTCTACGAACTGGCGGATTTCCGGCAGACGATGGTCAACGCACTTTCGATTCAGGCGCAGATCGTCGGAGCCAACAGCGCGTCGGCGCTCCTTTTCAACGATCCCGAGGCGGCGCGGAATACTTTGTCGGGCCTGAAGGCGTCGCCCAATATCATTTCCGCCACCATCTACACACCGTCAGGCGGCACGTTCGCCACATGGTCGAAGACGGCGGACGACAGCGTTCCTCCTTTTGGCGGAATTCCGGCAGGAGAGACGCAGACTTCTTTATTCGGAGACAACGAGCTTGTACTCACGCGAGTGATTGATTTCCAGGACAAACGGATTGGAACGGTCAGGATCCGCTCCGATCTGCGAGAGGTGAACGATCGGCTCCTGAGATACGCGGGCATCGTCGGGGCCGTGCTCGTCGTGTCGCTCTTCGCGGCGTTCGTATTCTCTTCGATTTTTCAGAAGGCGACGGCGCGGCCGATCGCGCAACTGGCGGAAACCGCGCGCGTGGTGTCGCGCGAGAAGAAGTATTCGGTGCGCGCGCCGGCGCCGCGCGGCGCGGATGAGATCGCGGTGCTCATCGAAGCGTTCAACGAAATGCTCGGCCAGATTCAGCAGCGGGACACGGCGCTGCAATCCGCGCGCGACGATCTGGAATTGCGGGTAGTGCGCCGGACCGCGCAGCTCGAGGCGGTGAATCGGGAACTCGAATCGTTCACGTACTCGGTGGCCCATGATCTGCGTGCGCCGCTGCGGCATATTCAGGGATTCGCCGATGCGCTGATCGAAGAAGGCTCGGGGCGGATGGACGAGGCCTCAAAAGGTTTCCTGACGCGTATCATCGACAGCACGCGGCGGATGGACCGGTTGATCAACGACCTGCTCGGTCTCGCGCAGGTGGGCCGGCAGGAAATCCGCGTGCAGGCGACGAATCTGAACGCGCTGGTCGAGGACGTGGTGCGCGATCTCAGCAATGAGACTCAGGGACGCAGCATTCAATGGCGGATCGGCGAGCTTCCGGTGGTCGAATGCGATCCGGGTCTGATCAAGCTGGTGTTTCAAAACCTGCTTTCGAACGCGGTGAAATATACGAGGCCGCGGGACCCGGCCATCATCGAAGTGGGCCAGCGAACGATGGAAGGAGAGCGCGTCATCTTCATACGGGACAATGGAGTAGGTTTCAACATGAAGTACGCCCACAAGCTCTTCGGGGTATTCGAGCGGCTGCACCGGCGCGAAGATTTCGAGGGGACGGGCGTCGGGCTTGCGACGGTCCAGCGGATCGTTCACAAGCATGGCGGCAGAATCTGGGCGGAGGCCGCGGTCGATCAGGGGGCGACTTTCTTTCTGACGCTGCCCGCGGGCGGACAGGCGAGAGCGTTGTGAGGAATATTTTGCTCCAACGCCTGCGCTCTCGAACGCGACTCAAGCCCCACCGCTCGCAGGGTCGAAAACCGCCAGGCGCCGGCACGAATGCCGAGCCGGTACCCCTGAAGGGGATGCCGGGCGCGGCGGGCGGGAGTGCCCGCGCCACGGGCCTTGCAGCACTTTTCATGAATTTCGCGGACCGCTGGCCACGCAAAACGATGGCCCACTGCAGTGCTGAACACTTATGACTGAAGCGGCACGCATATTGCTGGTGGAAGACGATCCGCAGGACGTCGAACTGATGCTGCGCGCGCTTCGTCACGAAAATGTCCAGGGCCGGATCGAAGTAGCGCGTGACGGTGAGGAAGCGCTCGACTACCTGTTCCGTCGCGGCGCTTACGAACATCGTGTGACCGGCGAAGCGCCGGCGCTGGTCCTGCTCGATCTGAAGCTGCCGAAGATCGGCGGACTGCAGGTCCTGCGTGAGGTGAAGTCGAGCGCGGAGTGCCAGTCGATTCCGGTGGTGATCCTGACGTCTTCCGGCGAGCAGCGTGATGTGATGGAAAGTTACCGGCTTGGCGTTAACGGCTACATCCAGAAGCCGGTGGATATCGCAGAGTTCCGGAAAGCCATCCGGGCGCTCGCTTCGTACTGGCTGGAAGTGAATCTCTCACCTTCATTCCACAGGCCCCGAATTTCTCCGGGGGTCCGCTCCTGATGAGCGCCACGGGAACAGCCGCGAACGGCAAACTCCGGGTGCTCATCGTCGAGGACGATCCCGTCGACGCCGAGCTGATGGTGCGCGAGCTGAGGCGCGGCGGCTTCGATCCCGATTGGGTGCGGGTGCAGACGGAAGCAGAGTATCTGGAACAGCTTGAAACCGCGCCTGAAGTGATTCTTTCCGATTCCAATCTGCCGCTGTTCGACGGATTTGAAGCGCTCGATCTCTTGCGGAAGCGCCATCTCGATATCCCATTCATATTGGTTTCCGGCCGCATGGGGGAAGACGTCGCGGTGGAAGCGATGAAGCGCGGCGCGTCCGATTATCTGCTGAAAGATCGCCTGGCGCGACTGGGAGAAGCGGTGCGGAGCGCTATCGACCGCACTCGTCTGCGCGCCGAAAGAACCTGGGCTGTCGGCGCCCTGCGGCAAAGCGAAGAACGATACCGGCTGGTTTCCGAAGCCAGCTCGGACTACGTATATTCGATACGGGTCGGCACGGATGGATCGCTCACGTTCGAATGGATCACCGATCCGTTTACGCGCATCACCGGGTACAAGGTCGAGGAATTGAACGAGCAAGGCTGGGAGCTGCTCTGTCATCCGGAGGATGCCGCGATCGCGCGGCAGCATCTCAAAACCCTCCTATCGGGTGAACAGGCTGTTGTCGAGCTGCGAGTGGTCACGAAAGCGAGACAGACGCGGTGGCTGCGTGTATACGAGCGGCCCGTGCTCGCAGGCAACACCGATGGCCCGGCGAACGGCAAGCCCCGCGTCGAACGGATTGTTGTTGAGCGGATATATGGAGCGGCGCAGGACATCACGGAGAGAAAGGAGCTTGAAGAGCAGCTCCTGCAATCCCGCAAAATGGAAGCGATCGGCCAGCTCGCGGGTGGTGTCGCGCACGACTTTAATAATCTGCTGACGGTGATTTGCGGGTATGGCGACCTGTTGAAGAAACTGCCGGATCTGGGAACCGACGCGCGCGAATACGCGGGCGAGATCCTGGCCGCTGCCAGGCGCGCCTCGGAGCTTACCCGGCAACTGCTCGCGTTCGGACGCCGCCAGGTGCTCCAGTCGCGCAATGTGGATCTCAACAGCGTGGTGCGCGGCCTGGAAAAGATGCTGCGGCGTTTGATTGGCGAGGACATCGAGCTGCGAACTTCATTCGACTCGCGCGCGGGACTGGTGAAAGTCGATGCGGGCCAGTTCGAGCAGGTGATCATGAATCTCGTCGTTAACGCGCGCGATGCGATGCCGACGGGCGGAGTGTTGACGATCGAGACTGCGACCGCCGACATCGGGCGAAATCCATCCGGCGGGCATCCAATGCTGCCGGCTGGGCGGTATGTGATGCTGACGGTGAGCGACACCGGCGCCGGAATGGACGCCCCGACGACCAGGCGCGTCTTTGAGCCGTTCTTCACGACGAAGGAAGTCGGCAAAGGCACCGGTCTGGGGCTGGCGATGGCCTACGGGATCGTCAGGCAGAGCGGCGGCGATATCCGGGTCGAGAGCGAGCCGGGTAAGGGAACGAGCTTCCGGATCTACATTCCGCGACTCGAGTCGGGCGCGGAGGCTTCAGTCGAGCCGAGGCCGCTCGAACTGCGGCCCATGCGAGGCACCGAGACGATTCTCGTGCTTGAGGACGAGAGCGCGCTCCGCACTTTGATGCGGCAGGTGCTCGTACGGGCCGGACATACGGTGCTCGATACGGGCGATCCTGATGAAGCGATCCGGATGTCGCGGAAACATTCCGGCGAGATCGATCTTTTCATCACCGACATGGTATTGCCGAAACTCAGCGGGCCGCAGGTGGCCGAGCGCATTCTGGAGATCCGTCCCGCGATACGGGTGATTTATACGTCGGGATATCCAGGGAAGACGCACATTCCGGGCCGGCTGCGTAAGCATGGGGCGACATTTTTCGAGAAGCCGTTCAGCCCCGATTCCCTGGTCGAGCGGGTGCGGGCTGTGCTGGACGGAGAGAAAAGCGGGAGCCCAGGCGCGGAGTAAGAATGGGCATCAAGGGATTTCGAGCGGGCCTGATACTGGCAGGTATATTGTTGCCTTCAATGTCCACAGCGGCGAGTTTACAGATCGATCACATCACTGTAGCCGGAAAGAATCTCGATGAAATGCGTACGGCGTTCAAGGCCGCCACAGGCCTTCCGACGGAATATGGCGGGCCACACGCGAATCACGCAACCGAGATGGCACTGGTGAGTTTCGCGGATGGCTCATACCTGGAGCTGATGGGCATTCAGACGAAGGCGGACCCCGCGGCAGTCTCGATGCACGTGTGGAGCAAGTTCCTCGAAAACAACGGCGGACCCTGTGCATTCGCGCTGCGCGTCGCCGACATCGACGCGGAGGTCCGGCAACTGAAAGCGGCGGGAATCCCGGCGGGCGCGCCGGAAGCGAGCGGAAGGACGCGGCCCGACGGCATGAAGATCGCATGGCAGACGGTAGATGTCGGTCCCGGACATCGAGGCTCTCTGTTTCCATTTTTGATCAGCGATCGGACGCCGCGCGCGCTGCGGGTTTATCCGAGTGGGAAGCCGTCGACGGACAAGGTGAGCGGCGTGGCGAAGGTCGTGATCGGCGTGAAGAACCTTGACGACGCGGTCGCGCAATACCGGCGCGCGTTTGGACTGGGCGCGCCGCATCGCGAGAGGAATGAGGAGTTTCGCGCAGCGGTCGCATGGTTTGAAGATTCGCCGATCGTGCTGGCGCACGGCGTGGATGAGCGGTCGTGGGTGACCGGACGAGTGCGTGAATATGGTGAAGCGCCCGTCGCATTTGTCTTGAAAGTGAACGGCGCGGCTGACGTGCATGGGAAGGCGGCGTGGTGGTTTGGGCATTCGGTGGTGTGGATAGATGAGGGGCGCCTTGGGTTGGAGTAAAGGGGCGAGGGTTCTCTTGTTGGCCCCAGTTGCGTGCGCCGCCACGGGGCAGATGTATACCGCGCGAACCCTTTCGCCACCTCGCGCTTGCGCGTCATCCCACCCCGAATTTGCAAGCGCGCCGAGTTAAATTAACGGTTTGGCGGGGAGAGCCTGCTTGCCAGCCAGCAGAACAGTTTCCCTGGTTTCCAGCCCCGTCAAGCTTCGCCACGGCCGGGCGCGCCAGTTGGAGGTTGCCGCCTGGTAACTCTTGGCTGCCGGAGTTACAGCCTCCGAGCCCTCATTGACGCGAGGATGGCTGCCTCCGCCCTGCACCTTTTCGGATTCCAGCCGCCCCGGCTCAACTCTTGCTCCGGCAGCTAAAAGAACAGCGATCACCTCGCGTTGCCGGCCATGGTTGCCTGCGGGCGGATCGGACCATCCGTGGATCGCCCACCCCAACGGCGGGGAGCTGTACTTCTCGTCTTTGAGGTTCAGGTCCGAGGCGGGGATTAACGTAGCCGCGAGACGATCCTCACCGAGCAGCGAAGCCCAATGAAGTGCCGTTTCGCCGAACAACCCCCCGCAATTCTGGTCTGGCTCCAGCATCCAAAAAACGAAGGCCGACATCTTCGGCTCCGAGGCTCGCAGCGCCGATCAGCGGAGTTTCGCTCTTGCCGGATTTGTTGAAGTTGAGATCCGCGCCGTTTTGAATGAGCGCCTCGACAAGCGGCAATTCCTTGCCTTTTTTCAGAGTGCCTCCGAACAGCATGTCCGAGATGTAGTGGAGCGGATGCGTGAGGCATTTACCCCAGCGGATGAGCTCGTTGGCCCGCGAAGAATCCTCGGAGAGCAGCCGTCGTAATGCGGCCGAGTCCCCGTTATCGATTGCGGCCTTCACATCCATGTTGATCTCATTTGGAATTCGCCGGATGAACCTGGTCTCCCTTAAGAGCTTTGGCTAATGCCGTTCGCGTTTCGTCGCTCTCGTGTCGTGCCACCGCCAAGTGGCGCAACTTATCCGGATTGCGCACCACGTACAGCGCCCGTATGACGTCACCTTCAATCTCGAACGCCGCAGTTTGCACCGGCCCCTCGGGTGCGTCAACGATGAGACCGGGCAGACCATTGACGGTCGCGAAGCGCACTGTGAAGTCCTCGCGCCACCATGCATCCGGGCGTTTACGCGTGACATCCACCAGGAACTGCGCCACGCGGTCAGTCCCGTCGATCACGTTCAACGCCGCCCGTACCTTGCCGCCGCCGTCCGTCACAACGCGCACGTCGCTCGCAAGCAACTGCGTCAGCGCATTGAGATCGCCGGACTGGGTTGCCGCTGCGAATGCGGACATGAGCTGCGCATGTTTCGCATCGATCCCGCCCGAACGGGTCGGCGGCGACGTCGCGCCGCGTGGCCGAGCCTCCTGTACGTGCGCGCGTGCGCGAGCGGCAAGCTGCCGGCACGCCGCCTCGCTCCGATCCAATGCCGTGGCGACTTCGCTGAACGCGAAATCGAACACGTCGTGTAGCAGTAAAGCTGCGCGCTCGAGCGGCGACAGCTCGTCCAGGATCAAGAGCAGCGCGATGGACAGATCCTCAGCCAACTCCGTACGGCTGTCGGGCGCGAGGGCTGCCGTATCCAAAACCGGTTCCGGAAGCCATGGACCGACGTATTCCTCGCGCCGTGCGCGCGCCGAGGACAGCATGTCGAGACAAATCCGCGTCGTCGTGGTCATGAGAAATGCCTTCGGGTCCAACACCCGGTCGCGTTCGGCCGCATGCCAGCGCAAGTACGTCTCCTGCACCGCGTCCTCCGCGTCAGCCATCGACCCGAGCATGCGGTATGCAAGACCGAGCAGACGCCTGCGGTACGGCTCGAAGCTCGCGGCTGGATCCGACATTGCGCTCGTGGACCTCACGTCATGCGCCCCGGCTCTAAACGGTGCGGCGGGAGTGGCTCAGAGCCAACCCGCCCAGGGCCACGGCGGCCAGCCCCAGCACCAACGCGGCTGCGCCACCGACGACTCCATTGCCGGTGCCGGGACCACCGTTGGCGCTCGCCAAATTCAGCCCGCCATTGACCGTGGCGATGAGCCCCACCACCAGGGCGACCATGACTCCGAGTCGCCCGGATGCGATGCCGAAACGACCGTCGGGGCGGGCCAGAGCCAGCCCACCGATGATCACGCCGGCCAGTGCCAGGAAAGCGGCCGTGGTGGCCCAGAGTCGCCGGAGGGTCATGCCGTAAACCGTGGTGGCGGCTGGCTCGGAAACGTGCGCGGCCACGAGCGCGGCAAACACAAGCCCCCCGAACAGGGCGGCTGCAGCCAAGGCGGCGAGAATAATCGCCAAGGTTCGTTTCATAGATTATCGCTCCTCTAGACTAGTTTCCAGTGGTGGGACGGGATAGCGCTTCGGAATGTGACATGGCTACCGGCGAGGCTGCTCCCGGCGAAGTGGATAATAATCACACAACGTTGAACAGCAGTTTGAATCCGTAGTCCATGTGCAGTTGCTGATGACAATGGAAGAGTGTCAGCCCATCCATCGCAGGCATGACATCGACTTCGATTTGCCGGAATCCTTTCACCAGGACAACATCCTTTAAGACTCCGCTCGTCGGCTTGCCATGCACTCTTGTCAGTTCGAAACTGTTGCGGTGAAGGTGGATCGGATGAGCGTCGTCCGTCTGGTTGTCGAATACCAAACGGTAGCGCTTTCCCTTCTGAAGCGTTCGCGGCTGCGCCTTTTCATCAAAGCTGGCGCCATTGATTGTCCAGCGATTAAAGCCTCCCTTGCCGCCGTTGATTTTTCCAAACGCGAGCGGGATCGTTTCATCGGGATTCTGCACCGTCCGGCTTTGGCCGAAAATCGTATAATCCCACGCCTTACTCTGTGGCTTCACCCAACGCGGTGAACCGGTTCTGTTTGCGTACTCGACCACGATCCCCATTCCGTTCTTTCGGTCATCGTCCATGGGCGTGCCGAGGACCCATACGCCGGGATTCTTCATCTCCACAATTGCCGAAATTCGCTCGGCGGTACCCAGTTCCAGCACTTCGACCGATTGCGGCTGCGGCACTGGATTTCCGTCAAGCGCGACAACCCGAAACTGGTGTCCCGGCAAAGCGAGTTGAATGTTTTCAGTCGCACTCGCATTCAGGAAATGGAACAAAACGCGCTGACCTTCTTTTACGCGTACAGGCTCGCCGTAGCCGAGACACTTGCCGTTAATCGTGAACCGCTGATAGCCGATCTCCCATCCGTTTGGTTTCGACTGCTTCTCTTGAGCCTCCTTCTTTTTGCGTTCGAAGTCCGGGTCCTTCTCGTCTTCTGCCGCCATCTCCTCGGCTCCGAAGAAAGGCTCAAACTCGTGAGTTGCCAGGAACACCTCCTGATCGAACTGTCCGGGATTGTTCCTGGGCTCGACATAGACCATTCCGAACTGCCCGGTATACGTGCCGCGGTTCAGGTCCGCCATCGCCATCACATGAGTGTGGACGAATCGCGCTCCCGATGGCTGAGGCGTCAATTGATATCGGATGTGTCCGTGGGCCGGGACCTCAAGACTTTTCTCCTCGGCGGCGCCATCTACGGATGCCGGAATGATCTGGCCATGCCAGTGGACTAATTCCGGAGTGTCGGTTTCATTGAACAGCTCAACGGTCACCGGAACGCCCTCTTTGAGGCGGATGAGAGGTCCGGGAACGGTTCCGTTATATCCAATGGTGCTGATCGTGTGGTCTTTTGCGATATCGGCCAACACGGGGCCAATGTGAAGCGTGACATCCGCCGGACCACTCGGGACGGTCCGTTCAGACCCCGGAGTGTTTGCCCCAGTGCTCGGAGGACGATTGCATCCCGCTAAAAGCACGGCAGACGTTGCCGCAGCGTCCGTAAGAAACGCACGGCGAGTCTTTTCCTTCATAGTCTCATTCCTCCTTGAGCTTAACGTCTCCGCTGCGCAGCTGATGTGCGCTCTGCCGAATGCGAATCTATAGACAGTGATCCAGAGCCCACCAGCAGCAAAAACACGGCTCGAAGAGCATGCTCAAATCGGTCCGGGCCTCGTGACCCGTGGCCCAGAAGCCCTTATCAACCAGCATCGGGATCTTAGTGGTTGCTATTGCGACTGCGATATCGATAAGCAGCGGAATCGTGGAAAGTCGAGTCAAGAAGCCAACGATAATGAATGCGCCGAAGACGATCTCGACGATGCCCACAAATGGCGCGGTGAACGCAGAGTCGGGTATCCCGATTTTGGCGAAGCGCCCCACACCGAGTGTTTCTGGAAACAGGAACTTCTGAATCCCTTCGGACGAAAACACCCACCCAACAACCGCGCGGATCAGGACCGTTGCCTTGGGCGCAGTGGAACCGAACATCCATTGCCTTAGTCTCATAGCCGTCCGCACAGGCACGTTTGACAAACGCTCCTATCCGCCCTTATGCTAACATCATTCGTAATCCAATGTCGAAATCGAAGCCAGAGCAAGAAAGGGCTGCGGCAGATCGCGACTTGTACTCGGGCCTGATCCGCCTGCACGTTCTTCATCATGCAGTTGAGGGGCCAGTGTTCGGCCTCGGCATGATAGAGGAACTTGCCCGTCATGGTTACCGGATCAGTCCAGGGAGCCTCTATCCGCTACTTCAGGGGCTCGAAAAGAAAGGGTACCTGCGCTCGATCGAGCAAAGAAATGGCAAGTCCCTGCGGCGAGTGTACAGGGCGACACCGCTGGGAAAGAAGGCGCTTACAGCATCAAAAAGCAAAGTGCGGGAACTTTTTCATGAACTCATCGAGGGTGATTAGCTCACGTGCAGGCGAATCGAATACCAATCTTTGAACGCGTGGCATGTCTTTTCGGCGCCATGCTGGCCGTCACAGGCGCCCTC
>DASZLP010000059.1:0-13872 GCA_035552355.1 Bryobacteraceae bacterium
CGCACGAGGTGGAAGCCGTCAGAGAGATGGTGAAGCATCGGATGGAGACGGTCAGCGCGCTGGCCGTGCCGCTCGTGGTGGAGGTCGGGGCGGGGAAGAACTGGCGGGACGCGAAGTAGAGAAAATTCGAGCCTCAATCGCGGCTCGAAAAGTAGTACCGCAGCAACGCTTTGTTTTGCTGATTGCCCGGATCGTGGGCGAAAATCACACGCTGAGAGTCGATACCGGCGGTGTTATATACCGATTCACCCCGATTCACCACTCGGGCTGCGGATACTTGCACGAGGATCAGATGTTAACCATCCATCGCGATACTTTGCGGATCAGATCGGCGCGCAGGCCTGCAATCGCAAATGCCACAACCACCAAAAATCTTTTCGATCGCGGCGGATTGCACGCGCGCGTTCCACAGGCGCTCGGCCGCGCATGCCATGATCACGGCGACCGGTGCGACGAGCGGCGCCGCATAGTGCGGGAAATGAAACGGTCGTCACGACACCGCCGGCTATGACACTGGTTCTTCCGGGAGACATCGGGACATCGGGTACTGGGGTGGGGGGACGCGGCCTCAACTGATCGGGCATCCGTACACCTTCGCCAGGTCGTTCTTTACACGGCTTTCCACCTGGGCGCCGCCGCCCTTCAACGCCATGCGGGCAGCATCGCCGGAAACCGAACACATGAGCCGGTGAACGCTGGGGCAGTCAAAGTTGAGGCTCAGGCCCGTAAGGGCACATTTGTCGTCATCCGGCCGGGCGACGAAGTCCTTGATCAGCGTATTCGACAGGTTGGTGTTGGCCGTCAGGACCAACCCCTCCATCGCCGCGGCGATGGCATCGTCGCGATGAGAAAAGAGAAGCGCATCGTGCAGCCGCTGGTAGACCGAAGCGGTCATCGGCCCGATCTCCTGCGCACTGCGCGCCGAGCGCAGGGCATCCTCCGCTTTTCCCAACCGCTGGTCTGTCTGCGAAAGCAACAGCCAGGTAAAAACCTCGGCATTCCGGCCGCTGGCCGCCGATTCGACAGTTTCATCTCCGCGCGGCGCGGCCGGCTTACCCGCGGCGGCTTTTGCCTGTGCTTCCCGAATGGCAATCGACCGAATCAGCGCCTTGCGCGCGCGCCCATACATCTCGAGGCTGTCGGGGGACATGCGGATCTCGCCATCCGGATAACGGCGCCGCAGACTGTCGCCGATGAGAACGTCCTGCGCGCCGACATTGTAGTAAACGGGGCCGTCGTTCAGGAGATCCGGCAGGGGGTCGAGGATTGCCAGACCGGCTTCGTCTTCTTCGGTGATTCGCGGACCGTCAGGCTGCGGCGCGAGCAACAGTGTCCTCGCGAGCGCGGTGTGCGCCTTGAAACTGCGCGGCGAGGTTCCGATGGTCGCCGACCAGAGGGTGTAGTCGTCATGCCAGTCTTTGTTGCGCGCCCACGTGCGTCCAGTGAATGCGATCGTGATCAGGAGAGTCACGGCGGCGGCTACTGTCAGACCGTTCGGCAGCCACGTGAACTGTGGCGGATATACCAGCCGCCGCAGATTTGAAAGCGCCAGCGCCACGCAGAGCGCCAGCCCGATCGCAGGCAGGTAGAGAAATCGCTCCGCCATGATGGTCCCGACGGGAATCAGCAGATTCGAAGACGGCAGCAGGGTTATGAAAGCGAAGCCCACGGCGAAGAAGGCGGTCTTGTTGCGGAGAAACAGGAACGCCGCCGCGGCCGCCGCAAGAGCGATCACGATCCACGAAATCCAGTCGGTGACGCTGCCCGTGACCAGCGGGATTTGCGAATACGAGTAGTCGGCGGAAAGGTGGACAGGCCACACCAGCCTGCCGAGGTAGTTCGCAAGAACCTTGATCGCGGTCAACCGGCCGATCCAGAAACCGGAGCCTGCGATCGGATTATCGACAAAGGGAAAAATCGCCGGGCTCGTTTTGCCGAGCACCCAGGCGCGCGCGGCCCACATGGCCAGAAGCGCGGGGGCCATCGCGAGGCAACCGAAGAGCAGCGGGCGGAGCCGCTCGGGTTTCCACCAGGTGAGTTCATACAGCACCACGACGCCCACCACGACCACCGCGCTTTCTTTCGAGAAGACTCCAATCATGGTGAGGGCTGCCAGGGCGCCGAGCCAGATCCAGCGGCGGTTCGCGGGGCTTTCGGTGCTCTTCAGGTAAAGCAGAAATCCGCCGAGTGTGGTCATGCCGGCCAGCAGGTCCGCGCGGCCGACGATGTTCGTCACCGATTCAGTGAGGATCGGATGGACAGCCCAGATCATTCCGGTGGCAATTGAAATCCAGAAGTCTTTCGTGAGCCTGCGGGCGAGAAGGAAGACGAGCAGAACGTTGCCGATATGCAGGAGCAGGTTGATCGCGTGATAGCCGGCGGGATGATTTGCGTTGCCGAGAATTGCGTAGTTGAAAAGGTACGAGAGCGTGGCGACGGGCCGGTAGAGCCCGCTTTCGGCGTAGGGCCACCAATACGTGTGGGTGAAGATCCGCGATAGATTCGCGGCTGTGAGCTGGCGTATGCGTGTATCGCCGAGCACTAAAAATCCGTTATCGAGAGGAAACCCTGCCTGGAAGGAATTGGCGTAGGCCGCCAGGGTGATCACGACCAGCCCGCATATCGCCGCCCACTGGCGTGCGCGTGAGGTCGGAGCGTCAATCATTTCTGTATCCGGTCACCGAAGGGTATTTTAACAACGCCGGCGTTGCGGCAAAAAATGTTGAGGCAAAAAATAAGGGCTGGCGCAAGGCCAGCCCTTTCGGAGAATAAAACCACTTCAGAGAGGGAATTTCAACCCTTACGGATGCGTTTGCCGAGAAGCCCGAGGCCGAGCAGCGCTCCACCGAAGAGAGCCATCGTCGTCGGCTCCGGAGCGGTCGATGTGACATAAATGTCGTACGATACCGTGATGGTGTCCTGCACGTTGAGCGAATAAGCGCTCGTCAGGTTACCGCCAGTGACCTGCTGATCGGTCTGTGTGATGGTCGAGAGATAGAAGGCAAGATCGGCCGGACTCACGACATTGGCGCCAGTGCCAACCGGAACAAAATATCCGTTGTTGTATGAGTTGTAAACGTTGGCATCGGTGCAATCCAGCGCCCAGTTGTAGAGGCTGTGCGCCTGGCAGTCGCCATTGCTGTTGGCAATCAATTCCGCGCCGTAATCGACAAACGGGCTGCCGGTACCCGGCGTGATATTGATTGATGGCGTGCTCTGGCCCGGGGCCAGCGTAAAGCTGCCGGTGTTGTCACCGGCCGGATCGGGGCCGCCACCGATCGAACTGTTCTGTTCGCCGGGCTGTCCAGCGGGACCGGACGGCGGATTGATGCCGATTCCAGTCCGGCTGTAGTTAAAAAGATCATTGGTGGGGTCCAGCACGTTTGACAACGGCGGACTCAGTGGGCTGTTGAGAGCGACAGCATTATATGTGTCGATGAACGCGTTGCCGGTGGCAGTGCTGTTTGTCGAGGTGTTGGTGATGCTGTAGCTGCCGCTGAGGACTTCGCTGATCGTAATGTCATAGCCGACAAGCGTGTAGATCAGGCCCGGATTGTTCAACGACGCCATCGAGATGCCGGCCGTATAGTTCGACCCCGCATGGGACACGTTCGACGCGATCAGATCCTCCGCTGTACTTCCGCCGGGATTGAACGACGGCAGGTTTACCAAGACGTTGGTGATGTCGGTGGACGTAGGTCCGATTGTGGTGGAATAACCGAGGATGAGATCGGCGTGCGCCAGACTCGATGCTCCGACGAGGACTACTGCCGATGCCAGGATTCTCCGAAGTGTAGTCATTTCTTTGTTTTAAAACCTCTCTCTCCCTTTTACGGGATTCCCAGTGGAGTTTAATATCCTCCTCTCCATCTGGTGGCTCAAGGGAATACTAACAGGAACATTGTGTACGTAGCAATAGTTTTCTTGAGTTATCGCTGGGGAAGATATGTAACGTCGTACCAGTACGCGCAAATGTATGAAAAAACAACAAAAGCGGCTCCCGCGAGCCGCTTTCTATATCTGTCGGACTATTAAAGGACGCCAGCGCCTCAGGCGCTGAAGGAACTACCGCAGCCGCACGTCGATTTCACTTGTGGATTGTTGAATTTAAAGCCGGAGCCCTCGAGAGTCTCGACGTAGTCGACCTGGGCGCCGTCGAGATACAACATGCTCGCCTGATCGATGAACACGTTCAGGCCGTCATAGGTATACGTTTTGTCCAGCATGTTCGGCGTATTCTCGAACGCCATCGAATAACTGAAGCCGGAGCACCCTCCGCCAACGACGGAGATGCGAAGCCCGGCCGGCTTCGGCTCTTGTGTGTCAAGGATCTCTTTCACCTTGGAAACCGCTGTCTCAGTCAAATTGACCATGTGAATCTTGTTCTCCGTTGTGCCGATCTGTTACAAGTATAACCGATTTCGTGCCGCCAAAGCGCACCTGGATGCCAGCTCAAAGGCGACAGGCTGAAGCCTGTCCCACTATCTTCAGACGCGCGGCAACGCCTTCTGGATTCCGGGATACGCGCTCTGGTCACCAATCTGCTATCCATAATAATGTCGAAGGCGGGTTGCTGAAACCGCGGGAATCGGGGCTGCGTCCGACCGATTGTATGGGATCCCTGAGCGGCGTTCTCCCCCTTCCGGCGCTTGGAAAAAGAGTCGTCGACAAACACAGAGTGGACTACGAGAACACTCCGGAAGGTGCCTTGGTCCGCCGGGCGCAAGGCGGCGACGAAACGGCGTTTAGCCAGATCGTCGAACGCTACCAATCCAAAGTGTTTTCGATCATTCATGGCATTGTCCGGCAGCGCAACGATGTGGAGGATATCGCCCAGCAGGTGTTTGCCAAAGTTTATTTCTCGCTCCGCAATTTCGATTTCCGTAGCTCGCTGATCACCTGGATTTACAAAATCACTGTCAACGAGTGTTTCGACTACCTTCGTAAGAAGAAGGTGCGGAAGCTGGTGTATGAGAGCGACATGAGCGAGGATGAGGTTCGGCGGGTGGAAAACAGCGAACCGGCTCTCGACAAGGGAGCCCGCGCCGATTCGTCGCTCGCCCGCCGCGATTACGTGGTGAAGCTGATGGACCGGGTTTCGGACGAGGAAAAGCAGCTTCTCATGCTGAAGGAAGTGGAGGGCTATTCGGTCGAAGAGCTCTCCGGCATGTTGAAGATGAACGAAAATACGATTAAGGTAAAGTTGTTCCGGGCGCGCCAGAAGCTGATGAAAGCCGCGCAACGGCTGGATCGTGCTCCGGCCCCCGTCAGGGAAAACGGTTGAATGCCCTCGGGTAGAGCGGTGAGAGAAGATTGGCAGGCGAATATGGTTCACGACATTGTGATCGACGAGCTGGAACAGCATCTGAGCGGCGGGGGGCTCATGAAGAGCGCTTCGCGGGCTTTTTATGCTCATCTCGACGAGTGTTCCGCGTGCCACGCCGAAGTGGCGCAGATGGAGGAGATGTCGGGATGGTTTCGGGAGCTTCGCTTCGATTCCGAAGCGGCGGGCGAAACGGCCATGGGCGTAACCCGAATCGAGCCTTCGCTCGGTTTTTATAATCGTGTACGGTATCGAATCGTTGACGAGAAGGGGAAGGAAGCCTGGGGTCTGTTTTCGCCGGGCGCCGCTTTCTTCCGGCGGGTTGTCTTCGCGTCTCTGTTGCTGCTGGCCGGGTTGGGCAGTTTCCTTGTGACCCGGGAGTCTTCTTTCGGAGGCACCGATGCCGCGTCGATTATGGCGCAGCATGACCCGGTAGCGGCGCATTCGGAGAGTTCGGATCGCGACCGCATGCTGGTGACGCTGGCAACTTATCGAGAGTAGATCGGTTCACGTTTTGAACAGCGTAATGATTGGCGCCGACTGAGTATGGTTTCCGAGACGGCCGCCGCTCTTCCTCGCCCCAATGAAAGAATCGCCATTCTTTCATTCGTTCTGGTATTTCTTTGCGGCGCCGTGCTCGGAGCCGTCGTGATGAGCTATCGCGGGCACGCCAGCCTGCATGGCACGCCGCCGGCCGCCGCGGGACTTTCCATGTCCGTGACGGAATGGAAGGCGAAGCTCGACCTCACCGACCAGCAGACCGTGCAGCTCACCTCGATTCTCGACGACTTCTCCCGGTATTACGACAATCTGCTTGCCGACGGCAACAGCCGGATCATGCAGATCCTGAATCCGGACCAGCGCCGCCGTTTCGAGGAAATGCTGGCCGCACACAAGAAATAGCAGGGGAATTTCCCACACGCTCGTCCGCGCGCAGATCGGCGGCGGGTTACAATTGTGCATGACCACGTCGGACATTCAGATCGCTTCCCCGCTGGCGTCTCCGCCCAGCGCAGCCGGCGTCGATCTTGATCCCGCCAGGCTGGAATTCGGCAAAACTTTCGCGCCGGACTGGTTCGTTTCCGAATACCGGAACGGCTCCTGGCAGGACGCGCGCGTGGAGGCCTCGCACAATATTTCGCTGCATCCCGCAGCGATCGTGCTGCATTATGGCCAGTCGATCTTCGAAGGCATGAAGGCCTACCGCTGGGCCAATGGCAAGGTTGCTCTTTTCCGGCCGATGGAGAACGCCCGCCGTTTCGCTCGCTCTGCCGAGCGTATGGCGATGCCGCCTGTCGATGCGGAGTTTTTCGTGGAAGCGGTCAAAGCGCTGGTCCGGAACGATGCGGAGTGGGTTCCGAAAGAGCCGGGCAGCCTTTATATTCGCCCGACCATGATGGGCACCGAAGCGTGCATCGGCGTGCGCGCGTCACACCAGTTTTTGTTTTTCATCATCGGGCTGCCGTCGGGCGCGTACTTCAAGGAGACGGACGCCAACCGGGTCAGCACCGTGCGGGTCTACGTCGCGGAAACCAGCTCGCGCGCGGCGCATGGCGGCACGGGCGATGTGAAGGCCTCGGCCAATTACGCGATCAGCCTGCACACGATCGAAGAGGGCAAGCGGAAAGGATGCTCGCAGGTGCTCTTTCTCGATTCCGGCGGCAAGCGTCAGGTGGAAGAGCTCGGCGGCATGAACGTGTTCTTCGGTGAAAAGAACGTGCTGTACACGCCCCCGCTGCACGACACGATTCTGCCCGGCATCACGCGGGATTCGGTGATTCGGGTGGCGCGCGATCTCGGCATTGAGGTCCGCGAGGAGCCGATTCATATCGACGAGGCGGCCGAAAAAATTCAATCGGGCCGGATTACTGAAGTGTTCGCGTGCGGAACCGCGGCCGTGGTGATCGGCATCGACGAATTTGTTTTCGAGACGGGACACCGGCTGACGATCGGCGGCGGCGTGGCCGGCGAAATGACCCGCAAGCTCAATGCCGAGCTGCAGGGCATTCAGTTCGGACGGCTTCCGGATCGACACCACTGGACCGAAGTCGTCGCGTAGTCAGTATGCGGTTTCGTAGATACCCCACTATTTCCCGGGCACTCGCGGGACCTCTTGCTCACACGCACGAGCCCCATCATGACCGGAAGGGATCTGAGACGGTGAACGAATCTTTGTTGCCGGGTTTCTGGGCCGTGCGCCAGTTCTCGCGGCTCCCATCCTGCGAAGTCCACGAGGGCAGGCCCATCAGGAGATAAGCGCTGAGCGCCTGCGCATGGGACTCATACATTCCAATTCTGCGCCGGAGTTCCTTTGAATCGAGCCTGTCGGAATCAAGCGGTTCGCGGTTTCCCAGAACCTCGCGAATGGCGCTGATGTCGGCATCGGAGAGGCGGTCGGCATGACGCTTCACGTCATCACGATCGAAAATGCCTCGTATATCCGCCAGCGCATGCGTGCCCATCGCCAGTGTCAACTCGGCCTGAATCTTCAGATCTCCTTCGGCGCAAAGGCTGATTACCGCCGCGCAATCGGCCAGCGCGGTCAATGCCGACAGCCATGACTGATTAGCGTGATGCGACCGGAACCACGCCAGCATGGGAAACGAGAGATGACTCTCGAGAATCTCGGCGGCCCATTTTTCCGAGCGTTCGAGGTAACGTTCGATACGGCCCGGATCGGATACGTCAAGGCGCAGAAGCTCGGCGGCAGCAGGCGGCGAGCCCGCCCTCGCATCGAGGAGCGAAATCTGCACCTCGCGCTCGGAGAATGCCTGGTAAAAAACCGGCAGATATCCTATGACCAGGCCGAGCAGCATGAATCCGGTGCCGCCCTCGATCACAGTGACGATCCGTGACCCGGTGTTGAGCGGATCGCCGGTCCCGAGCGTGAAGAGTGTTGTCGCGCTTAAGTAGAGGTCATCGCCGAGGCTCAGTTCCCGGCCACCGGCGCGCAACCCGATCGCCCATTGGAGAAGGGCGAACCCGGCCACGAGAAAGATCGCCCAAAGAGCAAAGAGCAGCAGAAGAGAGAGCGGTCCGTAGACGCCGAGAAAGCCTTCCCGCCGTTGCCCGGAACGAATGTGCTTTGCGGCGGCGGCGAAAGGCGTCCAGGTCAGTTTGTAAAAAAGCCGCGTGATCCGGAATGACTGCCGCGTTCTGCGGGCGAGCACGATTGTGTGGAATGCGTCGGCGAGGACCAGAACAACCACAAGGCATCCGGCGATGGCGGCCATGAAACGCATCGAACGTCCTGCCGCTCATCGAAGGGAGTAGAGAAAGGCGGCGATGTCGCGCGCGTCTTTGGCGGTGACACCCAGTTCCGGCATGGCGGTTTTCTGATGCACTGACAGGGGATGCCGCACCCAGTGCATCAGGTTATCGGTGTTGTTGGAAAGCTCGCCGGCAATATAGGTTCGCCGTCGAAGACCGTCGAGCGGCGGACCGGCCAGCCCATTTGCGCCCGTTACGCCGGAAATCGTATGGCATGAGCCGCAGCCGTAGCGCGTGACAGCGGAGGCCCCGGAGCCCGGGTCTCCGCCAGTAGCGGCGATGGCGGCGCGCTCGCGGCCGGCCTTGCCGCACGCCGCGACGCACATTACGACGAACAGAAGCGACGCCCATTTACGCATTGGCGGCTTCTCCATTGGCGGCTTCACCATTGCCAGCTTCTGCGGCCCGCATCCAGCCGGCAAACAGCTTCAGGCCGAGCCCCAGGTAAACGAGACCGGCGGGCACCCACATAATCAGACCGCCGAGTTGCTGGTCTTCGAGCGGCGTAAGACCCCAGGCGCGCGGCATGTCTCCATAAGCTGTGTACCAGACGCGCGTACTGAGGGTGAGGAGCGCGCCCAATATGCCGGTGTGCACCGCGGTCGTGAAGATATAGATAACGCCAGCCCCGTAAGAGTCCCGCCCGCGCGCGTAAAACAGCGACCACCAGAACAACAGGGCGGAGAGGAAAAAGCTCGCGTGTTGGGCGGCGTGAATCCAGTCGTTGTCAAGCGTCGCGTCGAAAAGCGGCGGAAAATGCCAGATCCACAACGCCGCCGCATGAATCCACCAGGCCGAAAGGGCACCTGTGAGCCCCTGCCAGACCCCGCTCACCGCGCGCGTCTTCGACCAGCGCCCGATCGACTTCCGCCAGCTCATCGGCATTCCATGAAGCATCGGCACCAGGGGACGTGACAGCACGAGCAGCGGCGCCGCGACGAGCATCAGCACTTCGTGCTGCAGCATATGCGCAGAAAAGAGGCTCTCGCCGATCTCGTGCAGGGGAGACAGAAGCGCCAATACGAGGGCGATCCAGCCGGACCAGAAGAGCATGCGCTGTTGCGGAGTCGCGACGCCGCGGACGCGCTCTCCACGAGCATAGAGAAGCGCAGAGATTGCCAGCGGAATGACGATTCCCGGATCCCAACTCCATGCGGTGAGAATTTCTTCGGGTTTCATTCACACCCATTCAGGATCAGACTGGGTATCGCCTGCGCCACGATCACGATAAAGAAGCCTCCGCTCAGGACGATGCCGCTCATGGCGAGCCAGCGCGGCATCGGCGCCCTCGCCGGCAAATTACCTTCGGGCTGCGGCTGATTCCACTGTGACCATGCGACGACCCCTGAGCCGCAAACCAGCAGCAGCGAAGCAGCGGCGACAATCCAAAGGGCGGCATTGGACCTCGACGTACAGGTGATGGGCGCCAGCGCGAACCCCGCCCACAGGCTCGCAAACCAGATGAGCGGTGATGCCAATGCCGCTGCCGCCAATAGAAAGTTCTTCATCGTGAGCCCACCAGACGCGGCCCCCAGTAAACCACCACGTAAAACGGCAGCCAGATCAGGACGAGGAAATACCACAGCACACTGTCGACGTGGACGCCGAGGCGCTGCTTCGGCCCGTGCCTTCCGTCGGCGACGATGCCGATCAGGATTGCGGTCATCAGCAGGTCCGCGATCACGTCAAATGTGTGGAGGAAAAGGATGCTCCACACAATCGAGCCATGGATATCGCTCGCCCATGTGAAGTTGAAGGTTCGCCACTCGATGAAGCGAAGCACGAGGAATACGATCGCGAGCAGGATGTTCGCCGTCAGTCCGGCAAGCATCAGCCTGCGGTCGTCTCGCTTTGCGCCCTCCGTTGCCGCGTAGGATCCGCCCGCGCTGAGAATGAGCGGGATGAGCGCGACGGTCGGCAGCGTGAGCCCGAGCGGCTTCACGCCCGGGGGCGGCCACACGTCCACGCTGATCCGGTAGTAGAAGTACATCGCGATCAACACGCAGAAAAGACTGCCTTCGATCACGGCCATTAACAACTGCCCCCACCAGAGCGGCGCGCGATTCGAGATCTCATACGGGGGAAGCGCGCTGACGTCAAGAGTGCGGGCCGGGCTCATGGTTCGATCTCCTTCGGCGGCCGCGGCCAGAACCATCCGATCATTCCCAAAGCGCCGAGGAACGCGCCTACGTAGTACCACGAAAAGGCGAATATCGACCCGGTGAATCCGATCGAGATGCCGAGCGCGGCGAGAAACGGCCAGAGAGAAGCTGCGGGCAGCACGGTCCGGAACTGCGGTTCGGCTTCCGCGACACCTGTCACCATGATTTCGCGGCGGTCGTTGCGCATGCCGGTGACGACGGTACGAAGGGCTGGGTCGGCCCAGAGCGGCGATCGGCTCGAGACCACCGGCTGATAGGTGAATCCCCAGTCAGGCGGCGGCGATTCGACCGACCACTCCAGACTCGGCGCATTCCACGGATTCGGCGCCGCCGACACGGAAGAGCGCAGACTGGCGATCGCGTTGACAATAAAAACCACGCCGCCGAGCGCGATGATCATCGCCCCGACAGTCGCGATCATGTTGCCGCTCGCCCACCCCAGACTCGCCGGATAAGTGTAGATGCGGCGCGTCATGCCGTTCAGCCCGAGAATATGCATGGGGAAAAAAGTCGTGTTGAAACCAATGAACAGCAGCCAGAAAGAGAGTTTCCCCAGCCGCTCGCCGATCATGCGGCCGGTGATCTTCGGGAACCAGTGGTGGAACGCTCCGAAGAGCGGGAACAGCGCGCCTCCGATCAGCACGTAATGGAAGTGTGCGACCACGAAGTAGGTGTCGTGGCTCTGCAGGTCGAGCGGAATCGACGCCAGCATCACGCCCGTAAGACCGCCCATGACAAAGATGAAAAGAAATCCGAATACAAAGTGCATGGCCGCGGTCATCCGCACCTTGCCGGACCAAAGCGTCGCCAGCCAGCAGAAAATCTGGATGCCCGTCGTCACTGCGATCATCATGCTCGCCGCCGTGAAGTAGGCCTCGCCGATCTGCGGAAGTCCGGTCGCGAACATGTGGTGAACCCAGAGTCCGAAGGCGATGAATCCTGTGGCTACCTGAGAAAGCACGAGCGCGGGATAACCGAAAACTTCTCGTTTCGTGTTCGCTTCGACGATCGCGGAGATGAATCCGAGCGCGGGGAGAAAAATGATGTAGACCTCGGGGTGGCCGAAGAACCAGAACACATGCTGGTAAAGAATCGGGTCGCCGCCTTCGGCCGGGTTGACGAAGTGTGTGCCGATCGTGCGGTCGTTCAGCAGCATCACAGTGCTTGCGACCATTACGGCGGGCATCGCGAAGATCACCATGAACGACTGGATCAGCATCGACCAGCAGTAAAGCGGAATGCGGTTGAGCGACATGCCCGGCGCGCGCAGGCGAAAGGTGGTCACAGCGATCTCGACCGCTACACAGAGCGCGGAAATCTCGGTGAACGTGATCATCTGCGCCCACGCGTCCACGCCCTTGCCGAAGGAATACTGCGGGCCCGAAAGCGGCGTGTAAGCGAACCAGCCCGCATCGGGCATTGCGCCCGTGGCGGCGTTGGCGTAAAGAAAGATGCCGCCCATCACGTACATCCAGTAGCCGAATGCGTTCAGCCGCGGGAAAGCCACGTTGCGCGTGCCGAGCATCAGCGGCACCAGATAGACCGCCATGCCTTCCATCACCGGGACGGCGAAGAGAAACATCATTGTCGTTCCGTGCATCGTGAAGATCTGGTTGTAGCGGTCCGGGCCGAGAAAATGGTTCTCGGGCCGGGCGAGCTGAATGCGCATCAGCAACGCTTCCACGCCGCCGGCCAGCAGAAAGAGAAAGGCCGTCAAGATGTAGCGTTTCCCGATCGCCTGGTGCGTGGTCGCGTAGAACCATCCGAGGAATCCTTCGGGATCGTGCCACGTGCGCGCCAGTGCCTCGCGATCCTGCTGCTCGTCCCAAACACGTGGCGGGCCGGCCGGTGTGACCAGCGGGTGCGTCATCGCAGGCTCCCCAGATAATCGAGCAGAGGATGAAGATCCTCAGCCGCGAGCGGCACCGTCGCCATATGATTGCCGGGTTTGATCGATTGCGGATCGGTAATCCAGCCCGCGAGATTTCCGCGATTATTCGGAAGTGTTCCGGCGGCAATCGTCAGGCGGCTCGCCAAATGGGTGAGGTCGGGCGCGACCTGCCCGTTGGCCGTCGTGCCGCGAATCGTATGGCAGAGCGCGCAGGCATGTTCAAGGAAGACCTTCTGGCCCTGCTGTTCGGCAGGCGTAACGGGGTTGGCTGAGTCGCCGAGCTGCGCGTTCATCCACGCCTGGAATCGCGCCGGACTTTCCGCCACCACCCACATCGCCATGTGGGCGTGCTGCAATCCGCAGAACTCGGCGCACTGCCCGCGATAGTTGCCTTCGCGTTCGGCGGTGAACCATTCGGTGGTCACACGGGAGGGAATCAGGTCGCGCTTGCCGATCAGACCTGGAACCCAGAAGCTGTGAATCACATCGGCTGAGACCCCGCGGATCAGTATGGGCCTTCCCACCGGCACGTGGATTTCGTTCGCCGTCGTCACGATGAGCGAGGCATCGTCATTCAGGTAGCGAACGCTCCACCACCATTGATTGCCGGTGACTTCGATCGTGAGGGCGTTGCGCGGCATGGCGCGATCAGAAATCGCTTTGCCTGTAGAAACACTGACGGCGATGAGGCCGAGCAGGATCACGCAGGTCAACACGCTCGCACCCGTCACCATTCGGGTCAGCCCCCGCTCCGTCTCAACGGCGGGGCGCCCGCTCTCGCGATGCTTTCGAAATATCGCGACAACAGCGATCGCAACCACGATCACGAAGATGATCGCCAGCGGGATCACGAAGAGCCACAGAAGGTGCCCGGTAACGCGCGCGGCCGACCCGGCGGCATCGAGCGACGATTGCGGACCCGGCATCATTGGAGGGCTTTCCGCTCCTGCGTCTTCTGCGGTCCGCCGAGGATCGTGCCGGAATCCTGCTCGATCGTATCCGCCCGCTCCGGCGTCGCCGCCCGCGGCTCCAGATGGTTCATGGAACGTACAAATGTTACGAGCTGCCAGATCTGGTATTCCGGTATCTTGCCACCCCACGAGGGCATTCCATTGGGACGTCCCTTGACGATCGTGTCGAAGATGTTTTCCGGCTCGTTGCCGTAGATGAAGACGTCCTTGATCAGAGGAGGCCCGATGGCGCCGCCGCCGTTGGCGTGGCAGCCG
>DASZLP010000060.1:0-7095 GCA_035552355.1 Bryobacteraceae bacterium
TCGAGGATCGAGGCGCGGGCCTGTTGCCGCCCGGCGTTGCAGACGAGGATGTCCAGCCCGCCAAGCTGGCGCGCGCACTCTTCGACCAGGTTGTTGCAGAATCCCTCCTCGCGAAGGTCGCCCGCGAAGCTCACGCCCTTGCGCCCGGCCTTGCTGATCAGCGCCAGCACCTCATCGGCATCGGGCTGCTCGGCCGGCAGATGGTTGATCGCCACATCGGCTCCTTCGCGCGCGAAGGCGATGGCGGCCGCCCGGCCCATGCCGGAATCTCCGCCGGTGATCAGGGCCTTGCGGCCGGTCAGCCGACCCGAGCCCTGGTAGCTCTCCTCGCCATGGTCCGGCGGCGGCTGCATGTCTCGCGCGAGGCCCGGCCAGGGCTGGGACTGTCTCCTGAACGGCGGTTTCGGATATTTGCCCTGAGGATCGGTCAGAGGCTGGGCGGTCTGGGCGGGCTTGCCGGCGTCATCGGCCATGGTCATCGCTCCCGTGAATCTGTCGGCGATGGATTGGCAACCCGCGGAAGTGGGGTTCGTTCCTGTGGCCAAGCCCGCCCGGCGAGGGCTCCTGGGCGGCGGCGGCCTAGCGGTGGCGGGTGTACATGTCCGCGCCAAAATAGACGACGTCCGGCCCGGCGAAGCGCAGGGGCGAATCGCCCGGCACGCCGATCTGCATCGGCGGCGGATTGCGCGTGCAGACCAGGGTGCAGACCTGCTTGGGCGACCAGTCGTTGAAGACCGCGCGCACCACGGCGCCGCCGTTCAGTACCTGATAGGCGCCGTAAAGGTCGATCGTGCCGGCGGGGGTGACGAACTTGCTATGCAGCCGGCCGTCCGGGCTGAACTCGTCCCAGATCACCGAGATGTATTGGCCGGTTCGGGGATCGACGACGTGATGCGACCAGACGCCGACCAGCGATGGCGTCTGGGCGGAGGCGGAAGACGCCGCGGCGGCCAGGGCGAGGCCGGCGGAGAAAGCCCGCACGATCCTGAGGTCGCCGGACATTTGATGGCCTCCCGAAGCTGGGGTTTGGGCTAGCGTAGCCTGCAACCTATCGGAAACCGAAATCGGAATGTCGTCAGGTACCGGCGATCTCCTGCGTTCGATCTATGCCTGCAATGAAGTGTGCAGCCGCCCCAAGGACCTCCTCGAACTTCTGTCGCCGACGCCCCCTCAAGCTGCACTCCCACACAGTTAGGACTCGCCATCCGGCGGCGCGCAACTCTGCGGCCACTGATTGATCACGTGCTCGATTCGCATCGATCTTGAGCGCCCAGAAGTCTCGCCGCGTCGCTGGGAGCCGGAACATCGAGCAGTCATGGCCGTGCCAGAAGCACCCGTGCACCTGAATGATGGCATTCCAGCGAGGAAGCACAATGTCGGGCCGGCCAGGCAAGTCGCGCGCGTGCAATCGAAAACGATATCCCAATCCATGAAGTCCGCGACGCAGTACGAGCTCGGGCTTGGTGTCACGTCCCCTGATGCGGCTCATATTGAGCTGGCGTTGTTCTGGTGAAAGGACGTCGACCACGGGCAACTACGACGTGGCGTCGGAAACAATTGTCTGCAGCGCCGCCGTCAGCTCGGTCGTCGACATGCCGGGACGCATCGTGACTGCCCCAAACCGAAAGGCAGTCCGATACTCGGGGTGAAATAGCCGGCCCGGCAGCGCGGTGGCCTGGTAGGCGTCGCCGAGCACCGGTAGGTATGGTGTAAGCAAATAAGCGGCTGTCACGATGCCTTCTATTGCACCGCTTTCGGCTTCGCGCACCAAAGCGTCCCGGTATGTGTGAATCGAATTGAGCGCGGCATTCAGGCCCTCATCTATTCGGTATTTGGCGTCGAGTATGATCAGGCGGGCGACACCATCGCCCGGCGCACCTTCATTACTAGCTTCGTACACGGCGGCTACGTCTGGTGTCATGGTTCGACTGAATGAACCGCGCCGGTCGGGTTCGAACCAGTATTCTCGATACGTCTTTTGGAAGCAGAGTTTCCAGCCTCCACCTACCGCCGCGACTATGGCGCCGGAGGCGTGTGTCAGGCCGCCAACACCGTCTGTGACAAAGAGATCATCGACCTTCGTGCCTTGCGGGCCGAACTCCTCGACACCAGCACGAACGAGACGCAGGAAGCACCAGAGCTCGTAGAGCTCGAACGTTCGAGCGAGTGGCATATTCAGGAAGTTGCCGAACACCGCTGCAATGCCGAGGTTCATATCCTGCCAAAGTCGGAAGAAACGCCGGTAAGCGGGGTCGTTGCGAAAAAGAGAAGACAGCATAAGTCGCGGTGCGGCGTCTGCCGCCTCAGCGAAGGGCTCAGCCATTGACATTCGGCTCAGCCTTCGGGCGAGCCGACGGCAGCGCAGCGCCCAGACCGACGATACTTGGCTGGCCTCGACGTCCTCCGCGCTTCCAGGCCTACCGAGGATTTCTGCTACTCCGGCGAGCCATGCTGACGCCCAACGGAGGCATGCGGCCATCTGCCTGTGTTCAGGCAGATCAAGTGAGCTCCGACGACGGCGCACGCGAATCTGGTCGGGCAGGTACCCCTGCAACACCTCGGGTAGCCGTGATGGTTTGCCCACTTCGGTAAGAATTCGGCCACTACGGAAGGACTTCAAGATTTCAGGCCCGGTGACCCGCGTGGCTCGGTGCCAGGGAAGTACGGTTTCCTCGGCCGCCAGTCTACGACGCGGACTACGCACTATCTCGGCGACGACGCATTCAAGCTCATCGATCCGCGATCGCAAGAATTCAAGCCTAGCGAGGGCCGGAGGTTTGCTTCCGGCACCCCTGGCGATGCTCTTCCGAAAGCTGCTCAAGGAAAAAAGTGCGAAGGTATCTTCCAGGATCTCTCTGACCATTACGTCGAAGTCGTCACGAGTAAGCTTTCGCAGGTCAGGGTCAGTGACAATCTCGAAGCGACGCGGATTGGTGCCGGGCAGCCGAAGCTCTGCCTCAACCGTGCCCGCGTGAAATCCCGGCTTCCACCGCCATCGCCCTGTCGACCTCGAAGACGTGCGTAGCGCCTCGAGCGGCTGGTCGTCGATGAGCAGGTCTGCCTTACTAGCGTCGGCGGCGCCCGTCAGTTCGAAAAGGTAACTTCCGGTTTCCTGTACAGCACCAGGCGTCGCTAAGTCCGCATCAGGCCAAACCCGCCAAGCGGCCCCCGTTCTTTCGCTCCGGATCAGCAGGTCAGGCATAGCCTGTCTATCGGCTCGCCTGGAACGATCCGAACTCGTCAAGATCGGCGATTAAGCTGGCGATAAACGCCCTAGATCGCGGCATGCGGTCGAACGTCTTCTGCAACCCGGTAAGCAGTGCCCGCTGCTTCTCAGCGCCGCGTAGCTTCACAAGAACCTTTTGAACCATCAAATCGTCAGTGGTTCTGTCGGTCGTTGCCTCCGAGTGCTCAACGACGAACGATTGGTAGGGAGCAGCTTCTTCCGCCACGCCATACCCAGCATCGGCCGCCGCTCCTAGATGTTTCGCCGCAAAGGCCAGATAGCGCACGGCCTCTTCGGCCACGCGGTAGCCAAAGCCAAGGCCGTGAGCACTCATTTGTTCATGGACCGACAGCAGTAGTTCCCTGCATACCGCCAGCGCACTTCCAAGCACGGGCTCGCGCCCGACCAACTTTGAAAGGAAGCCCGCAAGGTCGACCGTCGACATGTCCACGACAATCGCGCGGTCGAGCACCTTGTCACTCACCGGGTTGGTCGTTTCGTCTACGTTGACCGTGCCAGTGATGTAGAGATTCGATGGCAGAGGCAGTTCTGCCCGAATGCTCGTGCCTGTCGAGCCTTCAAGCGGAACGCTGTTCGAATGGAGTTGAAGGGGTACCTCCGTCTCGATCGCCGACAATACGTCTGAGAAATAATATTCGACCCGCGCAAGGTTCATTTCATCCAAAACGACGAACACCGGCGAGTCGGGGTAGGCAGTAGCCACCAGCACTGCCTCAAGGAAGGTTGGAACTATATATCGATTTGATAGCACGTCGTAATAACCAGTCAAACCGGTCGGGTCTGTCCATTCGGGCCTAACAGCGCACACGAAGAGGAAGGGATCGGAATACTTAGGATCGATTATCCCGTGGACGGCATGGGCATAATGGAGCGCGAGCTTCGTTTTGCCGGTTCCCGAAAGGCCGGTCAGGATCACGAAATGCTTGTGTGTTAGGAAGTTAAGCGCGGTGTGATAACGGCGCACCTCGCCTCCCGGGTAGTAGCCGCCCGCAGTTTGGATCGAGGCCTCAATGTCAGCAATAGCGAGCGTGTGCGGCAGTCTCTCCATAGTGGGGCTGACGCTGCCGCTGTCTTTCCAAACGCGCAGTTCGTGCACCTTCTCGCGACCGATAAGGTTGCCGAGGTAGCCAACAAACTCTCGCGCCAACAAGCTCCGCCTCGCCGAGGCGGCAGGCGGCCAGATAGAGAAAACTACTTTATCGACTTGGGCTCCGGGCTCAATTCCGCTCAGATCGAACTTTAGTGAGTCCCAGAATCCTTTGTTGCGAAAATAAGCTTTCCCGTCTTGGGCAATGTAACATTTGACGTTGTTGTTGCTTGTGGTATACATTCTTAGTTCCGTGGGATCCGCCGAGGAAGCCGGACTCTTATTCGGAACGTCTTCTTCTTCAGTCGCGTCATCCTCCGAAGTTGCTTTTGTGGGGTATTTTGCCGCGAGCTCCTTGCCCCTAACGACCATATCCGCCAGTCGTGTGCGAAGTAGCGACAATTCAGATCGAATGTAAACGGCAAAGTATACTTCGTCTTCTGGAGGAAATCGAATAAGGCATGCCAATATAATCTGATCATGCCTCTCAGGAACGTTTGATAGGTTGACGTTGCAAACAAATAGACCGCCTTCGACGATCTTTGCACTATTTGAAACGCCGAAAGATTCGGAGTATTTGGAGAACGTGGTATAGTCGTATTGTTGGATTGCCGCCTTAAAGGCTTGCTGTCGCTCTCTGAAATTCATGAGTTTCCACTTCTTTTTCCATGGACAGCGACGCACGTATTGAGTTCGCCAGGGCCTTTGCCATGAGCGGGGGTACGGCATTCCCGATTTGCCGGAATGCTGGGTTCATCGTACCGCAGAATCTGAAGCCATCCGGGAATGACTGAAGCCGTGCAGCCTCTCGCACGGAGATTGTTCGAGCCTGATTGCTGTCGAAGTGGATGTGGCTGTAGCCGTCCTTGCCCAAGTGAGCCATCAACGTTCGGGCCGGCTGATCCCGCCACATCTTCCGCCATTTATTGGGAAACTTTCCAGCATCGTAAGGTGGCACAATGGCCGCCTTCAGTCGCACGTATTCTGGCGAGCCTACACGGATCGCGAGACCTTTCCGGTGAAGCTCCGCGAGTCGCTCTCTCAACATGTCATCAGCGTGTCGCCGGGCTTCCGGATACTGGTCACCCGCGTTCATTCGCGCAAAGAGTTCATAATCGCGAGGCAAGTAGCGGATCACGTGATCGACCAAATTATCGGGGGCCTCAAATCCCGGCCAGTTCCTCATCATTTGCGCATAGTCCGAGCGCGGCTCGTCCGGGCCGTAGGCAACCGGTGTGTCAAATCGTCTTGCGCCGCGCCGCAATTCGCCCGTTTTCAGCATTAACCTAGCGTCAATTGGCGGCAGATCTTCGAGGGCTTGTGCGGCCGTGACAGCCGGCATCAGAACCGGGCCCGCGTCCGGCGGGTCGACGTAATCTGAGACTTTCCTGACGTGACTGCGGCCGTCCAACAGCTTAAGCGCGACTGATCGTGAGCCTTCATAGCCCGGTGGCAGATCCACCCAGTGTGTCGGTTGCGGAAAAACTACTTCCCTGTCGAGTTCGCGCCGGTAGCCGATCAGGAACATCCGCTCACGCATCTGCGGCACTCCAAAAAAGGAGGCGTTGAGGAGCGTGTATCGTGTGACATAGCCCTTCCCTTTGAGGACCTCACAGATTTCCTCAGCGATATTCTGGCCGCCGTGATTCAATACGTCGGGTACGTTTTCCACTAAGATCGCTAAGGGTTGGAAGGCTTCCACATAATGGAGATATTCGAGATAGAGGCGCGCGCGGGGGTCATGTTTGAATGCCTGTGGATGGGCATCGATCTCGCGCAGCTTTGAGCGGCCTACACGGGCGAAGGCTTGGCACGGTGGACCGCCTACAAGCACATCGATCGCCGAGGCCGCTTGGCCGAGTTTCAGTTCCGCCGAGAGGGCGTTGGGGGACAACTTGGTGATGTCCCGCGGATTGGCATGGCGCCGGTCGGCTGGATGAAAATTCAGGCCGTGCGTCGCCGCTGCGTCTGCATCCATTTCGACGGCGCCCGCAATTTCAAAGCCCGCCGCGTGAAACCCGAGTGAGAGTCCGCCGCAGCCGGCGAATAAGTCGAGAACCCGCGGGCGACCTCCAGCGGCCACGCGCGCCATCTTTTGCCGGACGCAGTGACTATCCGTCATTTCGGCGGCCGCCTCTCACAAGTTGATTCGGGGATTCTCCGCTGGCCGAAGGAAGTTGAGAAGCCTTTACGACCTCATCATGTTGGATGAGCGAGGGTACGTTGGGGAGAAGTTCCGCGAGCCGAGACCATTCCGGTCGCTGCGCGGGCGCTGCTTGCGCCCCTTGGCCGCCCACCTCACACCGCGCAGCCTCCCGAAAAACGACCGGTAGCGCCAGCGCCACGCGCTGATCCCCTCCCGGCGCCTCACCGCCCTGATCCCACTGGCCTTCGAGCCTGGCCCGTTCGAAGTCAAACATCTCGGGTATGCGCGTCGCCGCCAGGGCGAGGATACTGTCGACCTCTTCATGGCGTCGCGCGGCGCATCGACAAAGGCGTCCCGGCCGCGCCCTGGCGCCGGTGGCGATCCCGCGGCTCAAGTTGCTCGGGACGGCCAGGAGGGGAGATCCGAAAGCCGCCGCCTCACTTGTGGCGCGGCGTTCCTATATGCTCGCCGTAAAGCCAGGAGCCTCCATGCCGCGCACCTACACCCATTATATGGTCGACGCCTTCCAGCAGAAGGACGCCCGCTCGCCGGCGAGCCTGATCGAAAGCGCCCGCGTCGTGGCTTCCGGGGACGAGGCGGCCGTCAGGGAAGCGG
>DASZLP010000061.1:0-100752 GCA_035552355.1 Bryobacteraceae bacterium
GGGCGATCGTCTCGGTGTGACCGGGGCGGTCTCGCTGCTCGAGTCCTCGATTGCCACTGTGCCTGTCGTGATCGGCTTCGTGAGCCCGGTAATCCTGACTCCTGTCGGAATGCTCGCCGGGATGCCGGCCAGCCAGATCGAGTGCATCCTGCTGCACGAGCTCGCGCATATCCGGCGCGCCGACTATCTCGCGAACCTGCTGCAGACGGCGGCGGAAGCGCTGCTGTTCTATCACCCGGCTGTCTGGTGGATGTCGCGCGTGATCCGCGTCGAGCGCGAGAAATGCTGCGACGACGTTGTGGTGAGCGCGGATGGCGACGCGCACGACTATGCGACCGCGCTGAGCGCGCTGGCCGGGAATCGGCTAACGGCGGTAGCGTTGCCGGCCAATGGAGGAGATCTTATGAATCGCATTCGCCGCCTGCTTTATCCGGAAACGGCGTCATCGTCGCTTCCGATGCCGTTGATCGCAGCTGGATTGGTCGCGCTGGTTACGACGCTCGCCGCGACGGCATGGCAAACCGCTCCCCCCGCGCTAAGGATCGCGGCGCCGCCGGCTCCGATACAGAAACTGGAGGCGCCGAAGCCAGCGACCCGGCAGATCGCGCAAGCGCAGACCTTGCGGCCGCCCGTGCTTCCTCCGGCTGCTCCCCCCGCCGTTCCGGAGCTCGAAACGCCTTGGAAGAAGTGGCTAAATGAGGACGTTGTCTACATCATCACCGCTGCCGAGCGCGATGCCTTCCGGCGCTTGCAGACCGACGACGAAAGGGAGAAATTCGTTGAGCAGTTCTGGCTGCGCCGCGATCCCACGCCGGATACGCCCCTCAACGAATATCAGCAGGAGCACTACCGGCGCATCGCATATGCCAACAACCACTTCGTCGAACGTGCCGGCCTGCCCGGCTGGAAGACCGATCGCGGCCGCATCTACATCACATTCGGTCCGCCGGACGAACTGGAAGGCCACGGACCTGCATTCGAAATCTGGCACTACCGGTTTATCCAGGGCATCGGCAACGACATATCCATCGAGTTCGTCGATTCCGATGGAAACGGCCAGTACCATATGACGATGGATCCGAACGAGGCCGACAGCATCCGGGTTCAAAAGAACCCGCAGGACACGCGGCTGCGCAAATTTGAATAAAATAGCCGGTTAATGGGCGGCACACAATTTGAACGCAAACCCGCGCCTCTGCCCGCACGCCTGATTGGCGCCGCAATGACGCGATGCGTCGCGGCCCCGATCATGTGGGGCACCCAGAAGATGGGCATCGCGGAGAAAATGCTCGTGTCGTTCGCCGAAAAGCGCGAGCAGGAATTCGGGAAGAAGAACCCGTTCCGCGGCTACACGCCCGGTCCGCAGGACGTCTTCGTCATGACATACGCGAAGAGCGGCACGAACTGGATGATGCAGATCGTTTACCAGCTCATCCATCACGGCAAGGGCGAGTTCGATCATATTCATTCCGTCGTGCCGTGGCCGGATGCGAAGCTGACAGCGCCGATGATGGGCGATTACGCGATTCCGCTCGAGTTGGCAACCGCGTGGCAGACTGCGCCTGAACGCAGGCGCGTCGTCAAGACGCACTTCAACTGGGAACTGGTGCCGTATTCGGAAGAAGCCCGCTACATCGCGGTGGTCCGCGATCCGAAGGACGTGTTCGTTTCGGCGTACCACTTTCTGCGGGACAGCGGCATGGGTCCGGCGATGCCGTCCGTGGATACGATGTACCGGCTGTTTATCGCCGACAAGTTCCTGCTGGGCGGTTCATGGCCGGCGAACGCGGCGGGGTTTTGGGCGCAGCGCAACCGGCCGAACGTGCTCGTGATGTCGTACAAGGCGATGAAGCGCGACCTCGCTGCGACGGTGCGGCAGGTGGCCAATTTTCTGAGCGTCCAGGTTTCGGAGGACGTGCTTCGCGAAGTCGGCGCGAAGTCGTCATTCGAGTACATGAAGGCGATCGATCACAAGTTCGGGACGTTCAAGAGCATCCCCTGGCGGTCGCCGGCCGCGATGATTCGCAATGGGAAGCAGGGCGGCGCCGGAGAGATGCTCAGCCGGGAGCGTCAGCGCGCCATCGACGAGCACTGCATCGCGGAGTTGAAGCGGCTCGGGTCGGACTTGCCGTACGAAGAGTTTGCGGATGTGATTCTGTAGGCGGCTAACGGCGCCGGCCGAAGGCTTTCCCCGGCATTCGCGGGGCCGATGGGCGCGGCGAACCAAAGCCCTTGCCGCTGCTCCCGGACCCGAAGCGCTGGCCGCTGCTCGACCCGCCGAAGCGCTTCCCGATGCCTGGTTCTTCAGACCGCCGTTCGCCGAATGACGATCCGACGCCGGGAGCCGGTCTCGATGGAGTGGCCGAGCGATTGGAGGCGTAACCGGACCCGGAGAATCCGCCCGACTGCACATAGCGGCTGCCGGCGTAACGCTGCGTGGTGAATGTGCCGTGGCTGCCGTACTTCGGCGGCGCGGCCGGCGTCTCCTGGCCGTAATACGTGCGTCCGGAACGCACGGCCGTGCGGTAGCCGTTGAACTCGTTGATGTAGATCGGGCGATAGCTGTGTCCCCAGAACAGCTCGCGCATGATGAGGTATTCCGGGAGCCACGTCCAGACGCTGTGGCCGCCGGAGTTGTCCCAGTAGCCGTATTGATTGCGGCCCTGTTCGGGTGTCGCGATGTAAGCGAAGCCCGGCGGCTGCGGCCGCGTCGTGGCTTCGGAATCGAAGAGGCCCGCGTCCTTGTGGGCAATCGTCATGCCGAGATCGTTTTCGACGGTATGATATTGCGGCGCGGTGATGTCGTTCCAATGGGTGTCGGTTGAAGTCTGGGTCTTCTTCGCGGCAACGTCGGTGTAGTGCGTGCGCACGGTGGTGAGCTTTTCGGAGTAGACGGTATCGTTGCCCCGATGCGCGACTTCGAGATCGGCGAGGATCTTATCCCACGAATCGTAAAGTGTCGCGCTGTCTGCCTCGAGTTGCTGGGCTCCGTGCGTCAGGGCATCCTTATCGTGTACCAGCGAGTCGTTGGCTTCGATAAGCGTCGCGACCTCCGCGCCTCTCGCCTTCCCGACGGCGGCGTCCTGACGTGCGGCGGCGATCGTGGACCACTGGGAATCCGCGTCGGCCGATGACTGTTTGAGCGCGGCAAAGCGCGTATCAAGCGCCGACTTCTTCGCGGGCCAGTCCTGCCCGGCTTTTTGGACGGCTTGCGAGACCGGCGTAAGGTCGACATGGTGAATGTCGTCGTACGTCTGCTGCATCGACGCCATGTAGTGCGGGACATTGCGCTCGAAGTCGAGCCAGCTTGCCGCGTCGGAGACGACCGATTCGGAATCCTGAACCGCGGTTTCCCGGAGCTTGCGCTCTTCGGTGAGCAGCGCTTCCGCGCGGCGGACATTATCCGGCTGCGACCTGCCGCGGTCGAGTTTGTCGAGCTGCGCGAGGTCGTCTTTCGCGTGATCGAGCGAGCCCTGTGCGGACCGCAGGCGGGCGGGCCATTGGGTCGAAACCGGCGCACCGGCAAACAGGGCAGGGGAGTGCGCGAGGTCTTCCTTCAGCGTGGATTGCGCGCGCTGTAACTGCTGCTCGCTTTGTGGCAGGCGATTCTTTTCCGACGCGATTTCGTCGCGCACATTGCGCGGCAGTCCGGCGCTGCAGCCTGCGAGCAGAACGAATGTTCCGGCAACCGCAACGTGGCGTTTGCGCATAGTCATGCTCCTCGAAAAACGGTGATGTCCGTGGGCTCGACCTTCACCCGGATGGAACCAGTAAAGGGCTCGCCTTCGAACTTGCGGACGCTCAGGAAGCGATTGCCATCCTGCTCCTGAAATTCCCAGCCGTAGAAGCCGCGGCCGGTGCCTTGCCGGTCCAGACCCGCCGCTTCGTTGAAGACGCCCATCTCGCGGCTGAACCGATAGAGCCAGAACTTGCCCTCGAAGTCGATAAAGTCGGCCGGGTTCTGGCGGGAATCCAGCTCGCCCATGTCGCTCTCGCTGAGGCCGAGCTCGTCGAGCGTGATCCGGCGGCCGTCGAAGTTGCCGTGCACTTCGGTGACGTCGCCGCTGTGGACTTCCAGAAAAACGCGGCGGTCGCGCCACGTGCCGCTGAGCTCGGTCCAGCGGCTGCTGCCGGCTTCATAGTAATCGCGGCGGTCGACGGTGAAATCGATGTCGCTGAAATCCTCGGCGGCGCCGGCGACGGAGAGCGTGTCGCGGACGCCCGCGTCGGTGATCTTCAGATTTGCGAGATCCGGCTGCGGGGAGGCGGGTTTTCGATCGAAAAACATGCGATAGCTGCGATGGATAAGTTACTGTCCGCCGGCCGCGGGGAGTTCTTTCTGGATCGTGACCGTCGTCTGGCGCTCGCGCTTGAGAGCGGCCAGATCGTCGTCGACAGTGTGTCCGGAGAGCTTCGCGAATTCGGCTTCGAGACCGTCGTCTTTACCGGACGCGGCGAGCTCGTTGAAGGCCTTCGCCGTGGCTTCTTGCTTCGCGACCGATTTCTCAAAGTTGGAAAGTGTCGCGAACGCGTTGTCGGCCTTGCCGACTCCGGCCAGAGCTTCGGAGACTTTCTGCTGCGCCATCGCCGCGTTCTTGCGCGCTACCAGCGTGGTGGCGGTGCGCTCGCCTTCTTCGATCTTGTGCTTGAGCTCGACGACCTGGGATTTCAACGAGTCGCTGGCCTGCTTTGCGGAATCGATCGAAGTTTGGAGCGACGCAACCTGGCGGTCGCTTTCGGCTTTTTTCGCCAGCGCCTTCTTCGCGAGATCCTCGTTGCCGCCATCCAGCGCCTGGTTGGCGCGCGCCTTCCATTCCGCCGACTGTTTGACGTACTTCTGATATTCGGCGTCGAGCTGGTTGTAGTTGCTCATGGCCATCGCCGATGAGCGCACCACATTGTTCAGCTCGGTCTTCATATCGGCTACGGTCTGGTTCACGGTCGATTCGAAGGTGGCATCTTCGATGGCGCTCATGCCCTGATTGGCCTGGCCGCGGGCGACGCGTCCGGCGCGGCTGAAAAGATCGGAAAAGAATGCCATAGGTTTTATCGTTCTCCTGGAGTGTGCGGCTATGCGGATTGCAGATCGGCGCCGATCAAATCTTTGGCGTGCAGAACGTCGGCGAGCAGGAAGCTGACGCAGGAGAGGATGTCGTCCTCGTCGTCGGGTCCGAGTTCCTGCAGCTTGCAGAAATTATTGAGCGTGATCGCGACGTTTCCGTCACCGGTATCGTAAAGCTGAAAGTGCGACGTCGAGATGCCATTGTTGGCGTCAAGCATCTTTCGGAGAACCTTTGGCGTGAGGCTGGCCGAGGCGACGGACATGCAGACGAGCGAAAGGAAGAGAATTTCGCCCGCCAGCACCGCCTGGAGCACGATACCGCTGTCGACTTCCTGAATCCGCAGCACGCCGTCGCCGGCGTCGGTTACCGAATAGCGCTTCGACGCGAGCAGGGCGTGGATTTGTTCGAGAGTGGAACCGGTGCTTGTCGCCATATTGGGTGTCGCCATATCCTTTTTTACGTACGGAGGAGTGGATTTGTTCGAGCCGACTAATATTCTAGCCGTTTAGGGGTTGGCGCGGGTGCGTAAGGTGCGGTCCTTGAGAAGACGCTCGTCAGATGTCGCAAGCAACGGTGCGTCTCTCTTGAGCAGTAATGTTCCGCACATCGGAGGAACTCCCCAAATGATGGGTTTCTACAAAAATTCCGCTCGTCAGATTGAATGGTCGATCGCGGAAAGATGCGGAATATGACCTCTGGATGTGCCGCCTGCCAGACAGGTATGGTGCGCCGAGCCCCGAGGATATCCGCGAGGCTTCCGGCTACGCCAGTGACGGCTTGCGCGCGCGCTTTCTCTGCTCGCGCGCGATCCTGCGATCCGTACTGGCGGACTATTCCGGAATCCCCGCGCGGGAACTGCGATTCCGCAGGGGCCGTTACGGAAAGTTATATCTCCGGCATCAGCGGGGCTCGCGGATTCACTTCAACATCAGCCACTCGCGAGATCGATTGCTCATCGCGGTTTCACATTCCGGGCCAGTCACGCATTCCCGCGGGGTTGCGGCTCGAGGCGTTCTTCCACGGCTGGACACGCAAAGAGGCGTTTATCAAAGCCACGGGATTGGGCATGACGATGCCGCTCGACAGCTTCAGCGTGTCCCTGAATCCCGGCCGCGCGGAACTGCGGGAGGTTCATGGCGGTCCCCCGCGGCCCTGGCGGTTGAGCAGGCTCGACGTGGGACCGAAATGTGCCGCCGCCGTAGTCACCTTCGGCGATGCGGAAAACATCCGGATCCGGGAGGTGGCATGAACCGCCTGCGGGACAAAGCGGTCCTCATTACCGGTGGCACGATGGGAATCGGTCTCGCGACTGGACTCGCATTCGCGCGCCAGGGCGCCTGCTCGATTCTTACCTGCAAGTGGGGCACGGCGGACGAAGAAGCCATCCGCCGGCGCTTTCGTACGGAGCACCTGCCGGAACCACCCATTATCAACGCCGATGTGGCAAGCGAAGCCGACACCGACGCGTTGCTGGCACAAATCAAGGAGCGCCACGATTCGGTGGAAGCTCAATCTGAGCGCCCGGAAGCGCGAGATGTTTGAAGCCGCCCGCAGCGTCGAGATCCTTATGCACCAGATCACGTTCGCGCAACCTGAGACGGCGCGGCTCATAGACGAGCCTTTTCGGGCTGATTCAGGAGTTGCCGAGCGGTTTCAAAGCACGGGTGAATCGTTCCCCAGCATGGCGCGCCGCACGATCCGAATCGGCGGGAAGCCCTGCTTCAGAAACGTATCGTGGAAGTCCCGAAGGCTGAACGAAGTGCCGCGCAGCTTCCGGTAGTCCTCGCGAAGCTTGAGAATTTCCAGCTTTCCCAGCGTGTAGTAAAGATACGTCGGATCGGACGTGCCGCGCTTCGTCTCCACGACCGCCGTGCTGTGCGTCTGCATGCCTTCCTTCTCGAAGAAGTCGACGGCCTGGTCGTACGTCATCTGGCCGGTGTGCATCCGGATGCCGACGATGTAGCGCGCGTCTCGCAGCAGCGCGTCCTGCAACTGGCCGAGACGCAGCTTGAGATCGCCGCCGCCGTAGCCTTCGTCGATCATCATCTGCTCGCAATAGTGCGCCCATCCCTCGGCATTGGAGTTGGCGCCGAGAAGCTTCCGCACTTTCGACGGCGCGCTTTGCACCCAGAGGAACTGCACATAATGGCCGGGATACGTCTCGTGAATCGAAGTGCTGGTGATCACGCCGCGGTTGAACATCTCGAGATGCTCTTCGATGTGTGCGGGCGTCCAGCTCTTCTCCGGCAGGGTGACGTTGAAGAAAGCCTCTTTGGCGACCGTTTCGTAAGGGCCGGGCGTATCCATCGACGCCGACGTGAGCGCGCGCATGAACGGAGGCGTCTCCTCGACTATCGGCGCTACGGGCGAAGGGATGGTGACGATCCCATGCTTCACGATGTAATCGCGCAGGCCTCCCAGCGTGTCGCGGAAAGCGTTCAGCAGGTTCGCCGCGGTGGGATGATCCTTTTCGGCCGCGGCGAGAATTTGTTGCGGCATGCGTTTCGGATCGATTTTCTTCGCGGTCTCGCGAAACGCTTCCTGATTCTGCTTCAGGTTGGCGTATCCGATCCCGAGCAGGCGATCGAGCGGAATGTCGACCATCTCGTCGTAGAGCAGCTTCTTCCGGTAAGTATCGGCGCCGATCTCGAAGTCGCCTTTGGATCGCGGCAGCAGATCGTTCTTCAGAAAGAGCTCGTATCTTTCGATCTCACGAATCACGGCCGAATTGGCGGCGCGAAACTCGTTGACCAGGGCGGGATCTTTCACATTCCTGAATGCCAGCGGCACATCGTTCTGGAAGAAGCTGACGATTCCGGGCAACTGCTCGATCGCGACCTCGGTGTAAATGCGCGGCGGATTTTTCAGATTCACGCGCGCCGCTTCGAACATCTTCGGCATCTGCCGCTCGCGCGCGATCACGGATTTGAGACGCTCGGCTTCCGGAGCGAACTTGCGGCTCATGATCACGAAGACGGCGTTCGTCGCGGTGCTCGAATAATGATCGGGATTCTTCTCCCACACGCGGATCGTCTCGAGATCGAGCAGGGAAGAGCGAATGTTCCCGAGCACGATATCGCGGTCGGCGTTTTGCTCCGGCGTCAGGCGTGCGGCGGGGAAATCGCGCACCTCGCTCTCGAATTGGTGCAGGACGGTGACCTCCTGCCGAATGGCATCCACCGAGAAGTCTTCGAGCTTGCCGTCGTACTGATGAAATCCAGCGGAGGTGCCGGCGCTCGGATTAAAGCGGAAGTCAGCCTGATCGAAGAAGCGGTCGACCAGCGCGTCCCAGTTCGGGTTTTGAGTTTGCGCCGTCACGGCGAGAGCCCCCGCCAGAAAAATGAGAATGCCACGCCGGATCATTATGCCGTCAGCTTCTGTCTCTATTCATGCTCTCATCCGGCCGATGCCGGGAGGCGAGCTCGTCCAGGGTTTGGGGTTGAGAATGCAGGCGATGGTAGCGGAATTACCGGTGGGCGACAGGGCGCGTATCGAGACCCAGCACCGCCATCACGTACGGCGCGATTTCGGGGGGAAGCCGGAGCTCGCCGTCATAGCCGCGATAATGGGCGCCATCCGGCGAAACAAACGAGCTGAACGCAACGCCGAAAGCCGCACTCATCCGGCTTACCGGACCGCTCACCACGACTCTCCGGGCTGGCGCGTCCGACTCTTCGACTGTCAGCCCATGAGCTCGCGCGAATTGTTCCACCGTAGCGACGGCGTCGTCATGGGCTCCAACTGCCGCGTGCATGGACGGATCGTACTTGCCCGAAAGCAGCTCCGCCCCGATTGTGGAATCGCGCGGACGCAATACGATCGTGGCTCGCACCGGCGTGTCCGGGTCCGCCGCGCCTTCGCGACGGTACCCGGCATGATCCAGCGCCATCGATCAGGAAATCGACGAACCGGCTGACACCGTCGCCGTGCCCGCGAGCGCGCTCGCGATGGCGGTGCCATTGGGACTTCCGAGGCCAGTGCAGGCGTCCCACTTCGGACCGGCCTTGTACGCGCCGTTATTGCCCGTCACCACGTCGAAGAACGACGCGGCCGGCAGCGCGTACAGCTTCGGATTCACGAATCCGATCGGCTTGCCGAGTTGCTGGTTGAGCAGCGCGGCCAGTGCGGCCCACAGGGGAGCCACCGCGCTCGTGCCGCCGATCACCTCGGTCTGGCCGTCCACCCGGATCAAGTAGCCGGTTTCCGGGTCCGCGTCGCCGCAGATGTCGGGGACGCCGCGTCCGACGAAGCTCGTATCCACATTCTTCGGCACGCCGGCATTCTTCTGATAATCCGGAAGCGGGAAGAAAGTACTGACACCGCCGCCCGTCGACCCCTCGTTCTTCGTGAGCTCGTTCCAGACCTGTTCGGAAGGAATTTTGGTTCCGGAGTCGGTCAGCTTCGTGCCTCCGCATGCCAGCGAAAAAGGGCTCGATGCCGGAAAATCGACATGCTGTTTGCCGTCGGTGACGCCGTCGGTCGAGCCGTCGTCTCCGGCGGCAACCGTGACTGTGACACCCATGGCGGCCGCGTCCTGCAGGGCGGCGTTCATGGCATCGCGCGCCTGCTGCGACCAGGAGTCCTCCGGACCGCCCCAACTGATCGAGATGACGGAAGGCTTGCGCGCTGTATCGTGCGCCGCTTTGGAAATCGCATCGTGGAAGCCCTGATCGGTATTCGGCGCGAAATAGACCGCGATGGCCGCGCCCGGCGCGATCGCTCCCGCGACTTCGATATCGAGCATCACCTCGCCGTCGGCATCGCCGCCGGGCTTGTTGACGCCGCCATCGACCGAGACCGCCGAGATTTTTGGCTCCTTGATCTTGAGAGAGCTGAAGTAGCTCTTCAGATCGGCCGTCCGATAGCCGCCGCCGAGTTCGATGATGGCGATGGTTTGCCCGGCGCCGGTCACCGCGGTGGGGAAGTTGTAGATCTTCGACAACTGCGGCGGTGTGAACGTGCCGGCGGGAGCAGCCGCGGGCACCGCCTTCTTTCCGCGGCGGAAATGCGGTTTGGCGATCGGACGGTTGTCCAGCCCGAGCACCGCGAGAATCGCCGGATGCACGGCGGTGGGAACCGAGAGAGTGCCGGTGCGCGTGCGGTACGTTGCCCCATTGACATTGTGTTGCTGAAGCTGGGTTCCGAACGCCTGCTGCATCGCCTCGGCCGTGCCGGTGACGACAATGGAGCGCCGCGCGGCGTCGCGGTCCGACACTGTCAGATGATGTTCGTGGGCGAAGGCCTCGATCGCTTCCAGATCGTTCGGATCGGCGCCGTGCGTGATGCCGTAGTCTTCGCGAACATGCGGCTGGTAAGAACCCGAGTCGAGAGCGATCGCCGGGTGATCGCTGCGGCGGCGAAGAACGATTGTCGCACTGACGGTTTCATCCGCCGGCGCCGGACCTTTTAGCTGAGCATTGGCGAGCGGCGCTTTATCGCTGCCCGCGATCGTGAGACGGTTTTCTGCTGGCATGTGCCTCCTTATGCCAAAGGCTATTCGTGGCCTGGCAACATACTTAAGGTGTCAGGTATGGGCGGTGCGTTGCCGGTTAACTTTGCCGGGAATGTTAATTTCGGCACATATGAAAGATTAATGGCCGGAGATTCCTTTACTTTCCGACCATATGTTCCACATCTTTGTTGTTCTCCGTGCAAACATATTCGCCGACCTCGTCTTTCATATCGAGATCAGAAATCCGCTCGATCACCCACGGCTTCGCATACGCGCCGGAATCGTCGATCGTGAACTCGATTTCGAGGTGTCCGAGATCGGGCCGGTGAAGGCGCTCGATGACGTGCATCTTCTCGGTATGAGGATGGCCCTGCGCGGTGAGCCATGACCGGTCGTCGAATCCGACCGTGTCGACGACCAGCGTGTCGCCGTCCCAATGTCCGACGGAATGGCCCATCCATTTCGGATCCATGTCCTTCGGATGCGCGCGGCCGTCGAGAAAAACCTGGCGATGACTGGGGATGTCGTCTTCGAACAGCAACACGAGAAGCGTGGGAGTTTGAACGATGCGGTAGGGGAACAGCGCGCCGGCGTTGGTGATGCCGCGCGGCAGGCAGCGTGCGCCGGGGGCGTCTTTTCCGTTGTTCTCGGCCCGCTCGCGCAGCAGCTTCTCAACCCAGGGCAAAGGCTCGGGTTTGCCCGGATCGATTGGGCGCTGCGCGTACCAGACGCCGGAAAGGTCGGGCTTGCCGTTCGGCATGCGCGGCGCGGGACCGGCGGGCGTTGGGTGCGGACTCAGCTGATCGATGCGGAATTCGCGGCCGTCGCCAAGCGTGCCGAACTGATAGTCCACCAGCTCGATGTCGAGTCGCTTCGTCTCGCCGGGTGTGATGGTGATGTTCGGCTGGTTGTACGGGTTGAATCCGAGTGCCGTTACGGTCAGATCGTATGAACCGGCGGGTAACGGCGCGAGCGAAAATGTGCCTGCCGTCGACGCCGTTGCTTTCACGATTTGGCTGGTGCTTCGGTTGGTCACCTGAATTGGGGCGTTCCCGACGGCGAGGCCGTCGATATCGCGAATGGTGCCGGTAATGCTTGCGGGAGATTGGGCGAAGGCGAGCGGGATAGCCAGGAGGAAGATGGGACGGCGCGCCAGGAAGAGCATTACAGTCATTAGGGTAATGGATTCGAGTTGGTAAACTGGAGGTTCTCAGTCCCCTCCGGCATTCGCCAACCAAATCTTGAGCGCGCAGACGACATCCGGTGAAATCGTGGTGCGTGGAGCCCGTCTCCACAACCTCAGGAATCTCACTCTGTCGATTCCGCACAACAAGCTGTCGGTGATCACCGGTGTTTCCGGCTCGGGCAAGTCTTCACTGGCTTTCGACACGATTTACGCGGAAGGGCAGCGGCGCTACGTCGAGTCGTTGTCGGCATATGCGCGGCAGTTTCTGGAGCGCATGGAGAAGCCGGAAGTGGACGAGATCGACGGGATCGCGCCGGCGATCGCGATCCGGCAGAAGAACACTACGCGCAATCCGCGTTCGACCGTCGCCACATCAACCGAGATCTACGATTTCATGCGGTTGCTCTGGGCGCGTGCGGGCCGCACGTTCTGTCCGGTTTGCGGACGGCGCGTCGAGAAGGACACGGTCGATCAGGTCGCGCAGCGTATGCTGGCAGAGCCCGAGGGCGAGCGCTTCTTCGTGCTGTTCCCGGTGAAGCACGAAGCGGGACAGATCCCGAAGCTGGTGCTGACGGAGCTGCGCGGGCGCGGCTTCAATCGCTTGTGGCAGAACGGAAACGTATTCGAGTTTTCGACGCCCGAGTCGCTGCTCGATGTCGACTGGAATGAGCCGGTGTATGTGCTGGCGGACCGGATTGCCATAAGCCCCGACATGCATCAGCGCATCGTCGATACGGTCGAAGTCTGTTATCGCGAAGCGGGCGACGTGATCTTCCACAACGCGCGCACGGGCGAGCGCCAGTTGTTCAGCGAGCGCTTCATGTGCAAGCACGACAACCTCGAATTCCGCGAGCCGGAGCCGATTCTGTTCAGCTTCAACAGTCCGGCGGGCGCGTGTCCGCGGTGCCAGGGTTTTGGCAACACGATCGACTACTCGCTCGACCTGATCGTTCCGAATCGCGGACTGTCGCTGAACGAAGGCGCAGTCGAACCCTGGACGCGGCCTAAGGGCAAAGGCTGGCTGGCGGCGTTCCGCAAGCAGGCCGGGACGCGGGTGCGGTGTCACGTTTCTTTCTGCGATCTCACGGAAGAGGAACAGAAGCTGGTGTTGGAGGGAGACCGCGCGGTCGACGGCGTGCGGCAGTTCTTCGCGTACCTCGATACGAAGAAATACAAGCTGCACGTCCGGGTGTTCCTGAGCAAGTATCGGGGCTACGCGCGATGTCCGGACTGCGGCGGCTCGCGGCTGCGGAAAGAGGCACTGGACGCGCGTGTGGGGGGAAAGACAATCGCGGACGCGGTGCGGATGAACATCGCCGATGCGCTCGGCTTCTTCGCATCGCTCGAATTGACGCCGGAAGAGCAGGGCATCGCCGGCAAGGTTCTGGTCGAGATCGAGCAGCGGCTGCGTTTCCTGAACGACGTTGGGCTGGAGTACCTGACGCTCGATCGTTTATCGGCGACGCTTTCGGGCGGCGAGGCGCAACGCATCCAGCTTGCGACGTGTCTCGGATCGCGGCTGGTTGGCGCCTGCTACGTGCTGGACGAGCCTTCGATCGGGCTGCACAGCCGCGATACCGCGCGCCTGATCCGCATCCTGTTGGAATTGCGCGATCTCGGGAACACGATTCTCGTCGTCGAGCACGATCCGGATGTCATGCGCGCGGCCGATCACATCGTGGACCTCGGGCCCGGCGCCGGCGAGCAGGGCGGAAGCATCGTCTTCGAGGGCGACTTTCCGGCGCTGATCGCGAGTAAGAACGGCTCGCTGACAGGACGCTATCTGCGGCACGAGGTTGACGTGTCGGAGCGAAAGGACCGGCGCGAGGTGAATCGGAAGAAGACGGTCCGGTTCTATGGCGCGCGGCTGCACAATTTGAAAGGCATCGACGTCACGATTCCGCTGCGGATGCTGACGGTGGTGACCGGCGTGTCGGGCTCGGGCAAGTCGACGCTGGTGCACGACATCATCTACAAGTCGCTGCAGGCCGGCCTGCAGCAGCGAATGGGGACCTCGCCGGGGATGAGCGGATCTGAAGACATGCTGGAAGTCGACGACGCGCCGCGCCTCAGTTGCAACCGCATGGAGGGCGCCGAGGCGATCCACGAAGTGGTGATGATCGACCAGACGCCGATCGGCCGCACGCCGCGGTCGAATCCGATTACGTACATCAAGGGCTTCGATATTATCCGCTCGCTGTTCGCCGCGCTGCCCACGTCGGAGAAGCGTGGTTACACGGCCGGGCATTTCTCATTCAATGTGCCGGGCGGGCGGTGCGAAGTCTGCCAGGGCGACGGAACGGTGACGGTCGAGATGCAGTTCCTCGCGGATGTGGAACTGGTCTGCGATGAGTGCAAAGGGACGCGCTTCAAGAGCGGGATACTGGACATCCGTTATAAGGGGCTGAACGTAAACGAAGTGCTGCAGTTGACGGTGGCCGAAGCGATCAGTTTCTTTCACGATACGCCGCGCCTCGTCACGCGTTTGAAGCTGCTCGACGAAGTGGGGCTGGGATACCTGCGGCTGGGACAATCCGCGACGACATTGTCGGGCGGAGAAGCTCAGCGGGTGAAGCTGGCCGCGCACCTGGCGCAATCGACGAACAACGGCACGCTGTTTATTTGCGACGAGCCGACGACCGGGCTGCATTTTGACGACATCCGGAAGCTGCTCGCGGCGTTCGAGCGGCTGATCGACAATGGCGGATCGCTGCTCGTGATCGAGCACAATCTCGATGTGATTCAGGCGGCGGACTGGATTATCGACATGGGTCCGGAGGGCGGCGAAGCTGGGGGGCGGATCGTTGCGGAAGGCACTCCGGAGGATATCGCGCGCGTGGAAAAGTCACATACGGGGCGGTTTTTGCGCGGGGCGGGCAGAACACGTCACTGACCAATATCCCACCGGATTTGTGCGCACGGTCCGTCTACGCTGGAATTATGAAAAACGTGACTCTCAGCGCCGACGAGTTCCTGATCGATGGCGCCCGCCGCCGGGCCGAGTCCGAACATACGGCGCTCAACAACCTTTCCGTGAATGGCTGGCTCGCTACGTCGGAGAACCGCGGCTGACGGCGGACGAAGTGCGCCGGACTCTCGCCGCCGCGGGATACTTCCGCGTTGCCCGCCATCTTTCGCGCGAAGAGCGAAATGAGCGATAGATTCTTTCTCGACACGAATATTCTTGTCTATGCTATCGATCCAGGCGATGCTTCCAGGCACACTGTTTCGTTCAAATGGCTCACTGCCGCGCATGAGACCGGCAATAGTTTGTTGAGCTATCAGGTCGTACAGGGAGTGGTTCAATGTCGTGTTGCGAAGGGCCGCTGTGCCACTTGCTTCAGACGAGGCTGCCTCAATTTACCGCAAGCTGATCGAACCGCTCTGGAGGATACAATCCTGCCGCGAACTGCTCGACACGCGCTCGATCTTCACTGACGCCATTCATTCTCATGGTGGGACTCGCTCATCGTCGGCGCGGCGATCCAGGGCGGCTGCACCCGGCTTTTGAGCGAGGATCTTCAGGACGGTAGTGAAATTCGGGGCGTGAGAATCCAGAACCCCTTCCGATGATTGGCTGACCGACGGCGAATGCCTCGATATCGCCGTCCATCAGACTTGCCTGATAAGGGTTCTCCTTGTTTGTCAGGTGAAGTACAGCCAGAGGCCCGCGTTACTAATCGAGTCATAGTATTTTTGCCGGACTGCCTTTAAGCTTGCCTCTGGAAGATCGCTTGATTCTCAAGCGGACATCACCGACAGAAAATATGGAGGAACGACCGCATGAAAAACGGCACCATCCGAACCCTGCTCCTCGTACCTGTTGTCTTGCTTGCAATCTCCTCGTCCGCCTGGGCGGCGACGAGTGGCTCCAGTTCCGCCTATGGCGAGTCCGTACTTTTGAAAGTCCTGCCGGCCCTGGGCTCGCCCGTCCAAATCAGCAGCGGACCTCTGCCTTCCGTCTCCGGAGACGCGCCGCCGTCGTATTCCAGCACAAACCAGGTCGCCTCTGTCAATGTGTTGCTCGGCCTGCTCCTCTCGGGCGGACTCCGCACGGGCCTGCTCAAAGTGAACGCCTCTTCAACCTGCCGAACTCAAACGGCACATCTGCTGATGCCACGGTGAATAATACTCAGGCCACGCTGGGAGCGCTTGTCGGATTGACCGCGGACGTCATCCAGTCCAGCGCGAGTGCGGGCGGGAATTGCGGCGCGCTGACTTCAACCGGTTCGACGGTGCTCGCCAACGCAAAACTGAACGGCGTGACTCTGACCGCGAGTGCGGCGCCGAACACCGTGTTACTCGATGCGGGCGGTATTCGAATTGTCCTCAACGAGCAGATTGCGGCCGGCAATGGAACGACCGACACAAGCCTGACCGTGAACGCAATTCACATCTCGCTGACGAACGCGCCAATTGGCCTCGGCCTGCTCGGAGGCGATATCATCATCGCCCAGTCGAAAGCCTCGATGCACTGCACGCTGGCATCGGCGGATTTGTCCGCGAGTAAGGAGGGCCCGGCGACGGCCCACATCGGCGACACGGTTTCCTATCGGATATACACCACAAATAACGGTCCTGATACGGCGACCGGTGTAGTCGTTACCGATATGTTGCCCCCCGGCCTCACGTTCGTCTCGACAGATACACTCCAAACGCAGGGCGGGCAGCCGGTAGGTTCCTGCTCCGGTACGACGACTGTCACCTGTACGCTCGGCTCGCTCAATCCCGGGGCACAGTGGCGGGTCGAAATCATCGCTACAGTGAATGGGCCCCACATTTCCAACACAGGCACTGCGCACGCGAATGAGGACGACCCGAATCCAGCCAATAACAGCTCCACTGTAATGCCGATCCTGCACTGAGCACGGATTCGCGATGCAGGCGCGTCAACTCCTGACGCGCCTGCGTGGCAGCGGCGGCTAAATCCGGAGTTGTGGAGGACGCGTGCGCCGAGCGCCGTGAGTTGCGCTGCCTTTTATGAATGGGCACGCGTTCATGTAACACACGCGACTTGAGCCTGAAGGCAGAGTGCCGTGCTGATGTTAACACGACATTGGCCCGCAAGTACCCGGATCTGTGCTGTGTTACGCCTTTGTAATACTTCTTTCTTCCCGCCGGGACCGGCACTTTGAAACAATCGATTCAGTTGGGAACGATGATGAAAAGCTCAATCCTCAGCCGGGCCTTCGATTGTCGTCACAAACGGTTGACATGGCCAGTTACTCCGCTGAAAAAGCCCGGTGTTCCGAGCCGTGAAACGTATGTCGTGTGCCTCGACTGTGCCAGACAATTCGCTTACGACTGGGACAATATGCGAACGGGTGCGCTGATCGAGCGATCGCCCGACGCCGGCGTGTTGCCACCGGATATGCCGAGCCGGGGTAAGACAAAAGTGAAGTATACGCTGATCGGTTCGGCGATATCCCTTGCCTTGTTTTTTGGCGGTAACCTGGTCAGAGACAAGCGTGCGAGCAGAACGTCCAGGTCGAAAATTACGGACAGTCCGTCGACAGACGATACTGTTTCTGCGAAGTCTGGGCAACCATGAACGCGCAACGTTAGCAATGGTACGAGAGCGGGCCCGTTGTCGGCAAAGCGAGCTCTAAGTACGCAGCTCCGTCGCGATCTCGGCGGCTACCCGCCGCGCTTCATCCACCTGACCCGGCTCCAGGCTGATAGCGCCGACACGCGCGTGGCCTCCACCGCCGTAGCGCTCGCAGATCGACGCGAGGTTATGGCGAGGCTCTTCGGGCGCCCAGGGATTCGATCCAACGGAAATCTTCGTCCGGAAACTCGAAGGGCTCACCGACACCGTGTAAGTGCTCAGCGGATAGAGGTAGTACGGAATGAACTTGTTGTAGCCTTCGAGATCGTATCCGGTCAGATCGAAAGTAATGACGCCGCCGGATTCGCGGGCGCGATCCTTGATGATGTTGAGCGACTTCAGGTGGCGTTCGTAAAGCGGTTTGAAAAGCTCCTGAATATCCGGGCGCTCGGCGATTTCGGCCAGGGGCATCTGTTGCATGTAGCCGATGATCCGCTGCACGATATCGGATCCCTTCGAGCTTTCGATCACCAGGGTGAGCTTCATGGCCGGCGCGCCGAGCTCAACGGCGGTTTTGGGGTCCGCGTATTGCGCGCCGTCGATGATGTTGGCCCAGTGCACGAGGTCGTCGAGATCGGGCGCGCTGAATCCCCACTTCTCGCGGCCCATCGCCGAGATGAAGCTCGTGCACGACTTGTATGACGGGTCGTACATCTTCTTTTCGGAGTGCCCGGCGCGGAAATGGTCGGCATCCTCCGGAGTGAGGAAGGCGCTTTGGTGATGGTCGAACCACCAGGTCAGCTTCGGATTGCTCGAATATTTGAAATCGACGATGGCGTTTTCGTCGCCGTCAAACAAGCTGTCTTCGAAAATCTGCGAGGCGCGATGGGCCATCCCGGTATATTGGAAGTTTGCCCGTGGGTCAAACGCGCCGCGCAGAAAGCGGCTGAAGAACGCGGCTGAGGCGGCGCCGTCGAAACAGTGGTCGTGGTAGAGGACTCTTACGAGCATGCGCTTTTATCGGTCAAAGGGTGGAAAACTTTCCATCGTGCCTGAATGCGGCGGGAAATGCAACTTTTTCTTCCGGCGGAGCGCAAACGCCGGCGGGCGCGGGGCCGGACAACGGCGGAACCGCTCGTTCAGCAGCGTTCGGCGGCGACTGTTTGCGCGGGTGCCGAAAAGACAGTTGCAGGGATCGGAATACGGATGCGGCAGGCGGCGAAATCGCGGACTCTGAGGGCGCTTCAGTACCGGAATTTCCAGCTTTTCTTCGCCGGGCAGCTCATTTCGCTGATCGGAACCTGGATGCAGTCGGTCGCCCAGTCGTGGCTCGTCTATCGGATGACAGGATCGCCCGCGCTGCTCGGTCTGGCGACCTTCGCCGGGCAGATTCCGATCTTTATTCTGTCGCCGGTCGCCGGATATGCGGCAGACCGGCTCAACCGCCGGAAAGTCGTGATCGCCACGCAGAGCGCGTCGATGGTGCTGGCGCTCATGCTGGCGGCGCTCACGCTGATGAATCGGGTGCAGATCTGGCAGATCTTCGTTTTGGCGTCGCTGCTCGGCGTGGTGAATGCGTTCGATATACCGGCCCGGCAGTCGTTTCTCGTCGAAATGGTCGGGCGCGGGGACCTGATGAACGCGATCGCGCTGAACTCCTCGATGTTCAATGGCGCCCGGATCGTCGGTCCGGCTATTGCAGGAATTCTGGTGGCGAAGATCGGGGAAGGATGGTGTTTCTTCGCCAACGGCATAAGTTACGTCGCGGTGATCTGGGGCCTGCTGCTGATGAAAGTCAAGGCGCACCGCCCGGCGCCGGCGTCGATGTCCGCATGGGAGACGATTCGCGAGGGCTTTCACTATGTCGGGCGCACGATTCCGATTCGCGCGATTGTGCAGTTGATCGCGATCGTGAGCTTCGCGGGAATGCCTTTTACAGTTCTGATGCCGATTTTTGCGGACCGCATTCTGCATGCGGGGGCGCAGGGGCTGGGGATTCTGATGGGCACTACGGGCGCGGGAGCGCTGGTGGCGGCGCTGCTGCTGGCGTCCCGGACCGGGTTGAAGGGATTTACACGCTGGATTCCGTCAGCGGCCGCGGGGTTCGCTGTCTCGCTTGCGATATTCGCCGTTTCACGGCAAATGTGGCTGTCGTGCCTCATGCTCTTTCTCGCGGGATTCGCGGTCATGCTGCAGGTGGGGGCTTCCAATACGCTGATTCAGTCGATGGTGCCCGACCATTTGCGGGGGCGCGCGATGAGCGTTTACTCGATGATGTATATCGGGGTCGGGCCGATCGGGGCGGCCGCGGCGGGATTTGCCGCTGACGCGTTTGGGGCGCCGATTACTCTGGTGGCGGGCGCAGTGATTTGTCTGGCGGCGAGCGGCGTGTTTGCCGCGGAGCTGCCGGCCATCCGGCGAGTGGCGAGGGATTTGATCCGGAAGCAGGAGACGATGGGCGAGATTCCGGTTACGGAGATTCTGGATCCGGCGCCTGCGCCGTAGCGGGGTGGGTGCCGTTTGTGCCTGGCGTTTGTGCCCGCGCCACGACCTCTACTGCGTCGGGGATGTGATCTGAATCTCCGCTGTTGTGTTCTGCCAGTCGGGCAGCTCATACAGCTTGAATTTCGTCTTGAGCGGCTCTGTCATGTCCTTCGATTCATTCGGACCGATCGAGCCCAGCTTGAATGAAAACGTCCCGACGGGATCTTCATCCGATTTGGAGGTGCTTGCGAGCAGCGTCACGTCCGCCGCTAGATCGTCGATCTCGGCGCTCGAATGATTCACCACGACGAACTTTGCGACTGGTTTCTTTTTCTCGTCGACCATCCGCACACCCACCACTTCGACATATTTCTGAAGCGGATTTGTCACCTTCTGACGCGAGGGGTTCGCCGGGTTCTCGACACCGGCCTTTTCCGCCGGGTTGTTGGTGCCGTAATGCTGCATGGCGTAATAAATGCCGCCGCCGACGAGCAGCAGGGCCAGCGCGAATCCGAGGGTCATGAGCCACGTCGGCGGACCGGAACGCGGGGGGTGTTGCGGCCAGGGTGGCGGCGGATGTGCGGGTTGAGCCGGGGCGTAGTACTGCTGGGGTGGATATTGCGGTTGCCCATAGGGCGGCGGTGGTGGCGGCTGGTAGCCCGGCGGCGCCTGAGCAGGCGGAGGTGGCGGAGCGGCGGCTTGCGGGGGCTCGACAGGCAGGGAAGGCTGTTCCGGGCTTACGGCCGCGGGTTCATTCGCCTGTTCCGCGCAGTAGGGGCAGTCCGTCTTTGAAGGAGGAACGTCGCGTCCGCAGCGCGGACATATCCAGCTGAACATGAATTTTGATCTCTGCCGCGGGCTTCGGCCATTCGCCGCAAACCACGGACTAACTCCACTGTATACGAATGCCGCCGGGTGCGCGGTTTCAGAAGAATGCGCCGAACTCGTTGTATTACAAAGGTACAGTTGGCGTTCGAGTTTCTCTATCGCGCGGTTCCCGATGCGAAGCGGGTCATCCTGTTTCCCGGCGCGTGGAATCCGCCTACGGTCGCCCATCTGGAAATAGCGCGCGCGGCCCGCGAGCATGCCGACGAGGTGATCTGGGTGCTGCCGCGTGTTTTCCCGCATAAAGAGTTCGGGGGCGCGGGCTTTGAGGCACGATGCCGGATGATCGATACGCTGGCGCGCGGAGAGCAGGGATTCTCGGCGGCTGTCGCCGGCAAAGGTCTTTACGCCGAAATCGGAGACGAAGCTGCCGAATGTCTCGCTCCAGCGACCAGCATCGATTTCGTGCTGGGCCGCGACGCCGCCGAGCGAATCGCCGCCTGGGACTATGGGGCGCCGGGAGTCTTCGACGCTTTCGTAAAACGCCACCGCTTGCTGGTTGCTGCCCGTAATGGCGAGTACGAGCCGCCGGCCTCGCACCGTGATTTCATCCGGATTTTGCCGATGAAAGGCTCGTGGGATGCGGTATCCTCTTCGGAGATCCGGCAGCGCATTTCGCAGGGAAAGAGTTGGCGCGATTTGGCGCCGGCGAGCATCGAATCGGTGATTCACGAACTTTATTCATAACGAGGAGTGGGTGAATGGAAGCACACGAACGGCAGTCTGTAGTGGATCAACTGGATTCCAGCCGCGATCATCTAACCGGGCTGATCGCAGGCTTGTCGGCCGAACAATGGAGATTCTCTCCGGCCGAGGGGCGCTGGTCGATCGGACAATGTGTCGAACACGTGACGCGCGTCGAAAAGCGGGTCTTCGGTCTTATCGGAAAGAAGCTCCAGGAAAATAATCCCGAGCCGGCCAAAGCAACCCCCGAGCAGAAGGCGAAGGACGCCGAAGTCGCGCGCCTGATACCGGACCGTTCGATCCCGCGGAATGCACCCGAGCCGGCGCTGCCCACTGGGGCATGGTCCCATGGGGGCGAGTTGGTGGCGGACTTCGAGAAAACACGGCAGGGGACCGCGGAGTTCGCGCGAACCTCGCAGGGCGCATTGCGACACTACTTCATCCCGCATGCGCTGTTCGGAGAGCTGGATTGTTATCAGTGGCTGCTGGCGTTGAGCCTGCACGGCTTGCGGCACGCGCGGCAGATCGAGGAAATCAAAGCGGCGCCCGGTTATCCGAAGAATTGATGTTGATGACGGGTGCTTAGGTCAAACCCATGCGACGGGCTTCCTGGTGGGCGGCCGTGCGAATGGAGGCCAGCGGGTTTGGGGCGATCTTCCATCTTTGCTGGCGGATCGCTTCCTGCACTGCCGGAGTCATCGTTTCGGGCATCTGCACGACGTCGCGCACGAAGGCCGTCCATTGCTCGGAATCGTGCGGCCACTGACTGGCCGCATCGATCTCGGCATAAAAAGGCGGTTTTTGCGCGCTGCGCGTGGGCACGTAAGCTTTCGCCGGCGGGATGGACGGATAATTCTGTCCACGGAACCGCTTACCCACGTTGGTCACCCATGTTGGTCACCCACGTTTGTCACCCACGCACGCGCCCGGGAATCGTAATTTTGTCAAAATCATTCGAGACTGAATATCCACCAGAACGGCGGGATGTTTTTCGTCTGCCTGCTCCAATTATATTTCATCTGAGCACACAGGCCAGACCACGAGCGAAAGCCACACTGTTCAGGCCGTTGCGCGCGGGCCGATGTCCGCGAATACGAAACCGTCGCGCTCGATGATTTCGCCGTCTTCGATCGGAATCGGCGCATTGAAAACCGGAGCATCCCAGACGAAGCTGTGGAACTCTCCGTTCTCGCCGCATGGGTCTGCGCCCGGCGGAAGATCGCGCAGAAACGCATCGTCGAAGTCCCGGCCCGCGAATGAAGCATCGAGCTTCGCGGGATCCACACAGGTGATTCGCGCTCGCAAGCCGGCGCGAATCATCTCCCGGGCGAGAACGCTCGTCGGAATGTCCCAGACAGGAAAGATCGGCTGTAGTCCGAAGGGCGCGAGCTGGCGCTCGCGATAAGCCCGGATATCGCGCAGGAACAGATCGCCGAACGCAATCGCGGCGATCCCATCGTCGAGGGCCCGCCGGCAGGCGCTTGCCATCAGATTTTCGTATATCTCGTTCGAGCACGGCCACGGTAATTCGACGGGCCACAGCGGCAGTTCCGCGCGTGCCGCCTGCATGGCGACCAGTTCCCGCCGCACCGCATGCATCGCGACCCGACCGGCCGAGGCGTTGAAAGTCGTGAGGAGGGCCGCGACCTCGATATCCGGATTCTGCCGCAACAGGCGCAGGCACCAGGCGCTGTCTTTGCCGCTGCTCCATGAGAGCAGGACTCGCAATTTTGTCACAACGGCTTACTTCACAGAGCTTTCTTCAACTCGAAAGAGCCGTCCGGGGCGCGAGCGACAGACCTCTGGCTCGAACGGAACTTTCGGCATGCGCCTTGAGCTGGCGTTATTCCTTGACCTTGAGCCGCGAGCGATTTTCCTCGATGAACGACTTGATATCATCCGCCATCGCGAGCAGTTTCTGCCACTGCTCCTGATATAGAGTCACGGGGAACCGGCCGAGCCCATAGACGGAAACGGCGCCTTTCTCGCTCACTTTCATCGAGACCGCATTCGATCGTCTCTGCTTCAGCGCTTCATTCTCGGCTCTCAGCCGCGCCAGTTCAGTCTGCACATCCTCGTCTGCCATGGGTTCCCTTTCAGAGCGATGTGCGGCGTGGAAGAAGAATCCGCACACAGCCATGAAGTATAACAGCGGACCAGGTGATGCGAACGATTTCCGCCGGTACGGCCAAATAGTACTACTGGGACTTAATTCACTTTTGTCCCCCAGTCAACTGCTAACCATCTACGGAATTTACGGGAACCTTATCGTTCTTTAAACTTGAATTCATGCCTTGCCCCTCATGCGGATCGAACCGGTTAATGCTGAGAGCAGCCACCGGACTCGAATTTCTGATACTCCTGTTTATCACCCAGCGGCGTTATCGTTGCCGCGACTGTAAGACAAGCTTCCGCGCCCCCGATCGCCGGCTGACGCCAAGAGCCGAGATGGATTTTCAGGCGGCCGGGCTGCCGGTCGTTTCGGGCCGCTTCGAATCCTGAGGAATCCGCGAAGTCCTGGTAATGCGACACCGTTGCAGCGACGACTGCCCGTCCCGAAAGGATCTCGATGCGGCCGCTCTCGACCTCGCGCGCGCGACGCGGCTTCTTTCGGATTCCATTATGTCCAGCTCGGACGATCTGATAGAAATCTGTTATGCGCGTGTTCGGGGGGCATCGGCGAAGGTGCACGGAGCCAGAGCTGCCTGGCTCGATCATCTGAGCGAGTTCACTGAGGAACCGCCGACGCCAATGTTAGAAAACTTCCGCTCTTTACCCGCAATTTATGGATATTCCAGTAAGCTCTGATTGTGGTTTGGTGGTGGATATTCATTGCGGTGAGCCTGGTGGTGGTGCTGGCGATCGCGATCGCCGTAGTGCTGATCGCGCGCAGTGAACGCGGGATGCCGTAATACAGCCGATCGGTTCCCGAATCCGCACAGGAACGCGAGAGCGTAAGCTAAACGGCGCGCCGTCCTCGCATGAAGTGGACGAGAAGCGAGATGACGGCGACGACCAGGAGCAGGTGGACGGCTCCGCCCGCCACGTGAAAAGCGGCCCAGACGACCAGCCAGCAGATAGCCAGGACAAAAAACAACACGAGAAAAATCGAATCCATCAGAAAACGCATATCGTCACCTGCTGTCGCAGCAGCACGACGCATGCCAAAGTAACGGAAGCGGGCGGAGTTGGGCGGTTTCAAGCCGCGCCGCAGAGTGACGAAAATTTTCCGATCTCGCCTGCGGGAGCACGAAACGCCGGACACAAGCATCTCGTCGCGGATCAGACGTGCCGCGACTATTGGGAGAAGAAGCCGTCTAAGCCGCAGGGGGATTCTCTTGCACTCGCGTTGTTCATCCCGGCAGCGGTTGTTGCCTGTTGCCTTATCAGGCTTCCGGCCGGGCTTCAATCGAAATCGAAGCCTTGCGCTGATGGCGGCAATACCGTTGGAGCCATACCTTCGGGCGCAGGCCGTAATCCATGCTGTTGTGAATGGAAAGCCTGGCACCTTTCTGTTTCGATACGGGCCAGTGCGTCTCAAGTTTTACAACCCGGTTTTGCGGAGAAGATCGGATGCCGCCCGTGGGTCGAATCAGCGGCTTCCGAATGAGCGGCGAGCGGCTGGACAACAAACATTGCGATAACATCACGGTCGATCTTTCCGGACAAAAGCTGCTCGCCCCTGTTATCAGCACCGCTGACATCATGAAATTTCTCGGTCCGGACGTGCCTCCGATGGATGGCGCGCCTGGTCTCGATCTGTTCGCCCCCAGAACGATCACAATCATCCCGCGAAAAGCAATTCTGGTGGAGAGCCGATCGAGTAAAAGTCACGGCCTGTAACTAAAATAAATAGAAGAGTTGCTTGGTGCGCCCGGAGTGATTCGAACACCCGACCTACTGATTCGAAGTCAGCCGCTCTATCCAACTGAGCTACGGGCGCACGCCTTGAAGTATCCCGAGTTTAACACTCCGCCGGTAAACGGTTATCCTGAATCCCGTGAAGGCGCCGCTCGAAGTCGAGATCAAACTGCGCATCGAGACGGCCGCGCGCGCTCGCGCGTTGATGCGCCGGCACGGATTCGCCGTCATCGCGCCGCGCGTGTTCGAGCAGAACCTCGTCCTCGATGACGAGCGCGGCTCGCTGCGCGCCGGCGGAATGCTGCTGCGCGTCCGCAGAGCGGGGAAAACTGGCGCGCCGTTTGTCGTCACCTGCACGTTCAAAAATCCCGAAATGCCCGGACGTCACAAGCGGCGCGGCGAACGCGAGTTTCGCGCGAGCGATTTTGACGCCTGCGTGGGGATCTTCGCATCTCTCGGCTTCCGCGAAAAATTCCGCTACGAGAAGTATCGGACGGAATACCGGCGACAATCCGACCCCGGGCATATCACGGTCGACGAAACGCCCATCGGAGTGTTTATGGAGCTGGAAGGTCCGGCGCGCTGGATCGACCGGACGGCGAAGGAAATCGGCTTCAGCCGCGCCGATTACGTGATGGATAGTTACGGACGCCTCTACGAAGCGTGGTGCGCCGCGCACGGCGTGGCGGTCAAAGACATGCGCTTCTGAGCGGACCGGCGAAAGTGCGTTGTGCAAACACAGTCACGTTTCGTCGCGAACGAAGAGCCGGGGATGAATCCCGAGCCGGCACCCCTGAAGGGAATGCCGGGCGCTGCTGCGGGTCGAGTGCCCGCGCCACAACTTAATCTCCGTCGATAATGATCTCGGGATCGTCGACAATCAACCCGCCGTCTGAGAGGGCCACGGTAACGGCGTATTTGTAGCTGCCGTACTTGCCGGTCACAACCGAAACGGTCGTATCGGTATTCTTACGCCCATGCACTGCGACCGCCTCAAACGGCGATTCCCCTTTGAACAGCACCGTGTAGTTGCCGTGATCGCAATTCCACTTCACCTGGTCGCCGCGGCGCACATGGATCGTCGCGGCGTCAGGATGTTCCGGCGTTGTGTAGGCGAAGCCGTTTCCCCTGATCTGAATCCGCACTGAATGCAGGGCGGGTTGTTTCTGTGATGCTGGCGTCATGTGTCTCCTTAAAGGCTGATTCTATGGTCGATCTTTTTTCGCGCTGCTGGAACGCTTACCGCTTATAGCTTTATAACCCGAATCCTGACGCAGCGCGGCCAACTCGGGCTCCCGCTCCACCACGCTCAGCGAGTACCCGGCCGCCAACGCGGCGCGCAGATTATCGAGGCTCTTCGTCCGTTCACCGCAGAGCTCGTAAACAATGGCCGCGCGATAAAGGACCGCGGAATCGCGCGGCGCGCTCGTGAGGGCCTCTTCAATGCCCGATTTCGCTTCCTGCTGGGCGCCCATCTTCGCCTGGTAAACCGCGATCTGGCTCAACAGGGTGGCGTCCTTCGGGTTGACCGCGAGTTGCCGGGTAGCGAGTTTGACGGCGTTCTGGTATGCGACGGCGGCGCTGGCCTCGCGGCCTTTCGTCCACCGGTAAGCATCGCCCAGATTTCCCCAGATCAGATATGCGTGTTTTTCATCGCCGCCACCGAGCGAAACCGCCTGCTCCAGCATGGGGACCGCATCCGCATAGCGTCCGGCATAAATGTAAAGCGTGCCCAGGTTCGAATAAACGGAACCGCTGGGACGTGACGCGAGCGCCTGCTTGAGGCTCCGCTCGGCGTCGGCCCATTCACCCCGCGCCATTTCGACTGCGCCGAGGTTCCGATAGACAAGATAGTTGTCGGGAGTCAGGCTCGCGGCTGTACGCAGGGCTTTTTCGGCTTCCGGATAGCGTCCGCTGTTGTTATAGAACGTCGCGCTGTCGAGATAGCCGATCCAGAAATTCGGGCGGAGCTGGATCGCGCGATTGTAGGTCGCCTCCGCGTCCGCCGGTCTGCCGGCCTGCACGTACGCGTTGGCGAGCTCACGGTAAGCGTCGGCGTTCACGGGGTCGCTGTCGAGCGCGGCGCGCAACTGGCGAATGCCTTCTTCGGTCTGCCCGGTCAACATCGCGATTGTGCCAAGAGTAATGTGCGGGGAGTCCAGGCTTTCGTTACGGGAGAGCGCCTGAATCGCCGCGTCGCGTGCGCGTTCGAGGTATTGCTGATCGCGCGAGGACCGGTATTGCAGTAAATAAGCGCTGCTCAACCCGGCATAGGCCATGGCGTAAGACGGATCGAGTTGGATCGCGCGCTGAAAGGCCGCGACGGCCGACCCGATGTTTCCCGCCTGATCGTAGCGCTGCAGATATCCGCTGCCGAGCACGTAGTAGTCATACGCATTCGCGGTCTGCGTGGCGGCCGCGCGCAGTTTGCTCACGGCCAGCGGGTCGAGCGACAGACCGAGCATCGCGGCGGTCTGGCGCACCACCTCCTCTTCAAGCGGAGTGGCGGCCGCTCCGGCTTTCGCGGAGGCCGAGCGAAGCGTGCGTCCCGAAGCGGTGTCGACGAGATGCATCCGAATCACATCCTGCCCGAAGCCGGGCCGCTCGACTTCGCCGGTCACGACGGTGTCGACACCGAAAATACGGCGTGCCTCGATGGGTGTCGAGACACGGTTTTGGTGCAGATCGTTGTCCGGGATAACCCAGACCTCGCCGCCGAGCGCTGCCAGCCGTCCGGACACAATCCCGGCGAGGCCGTTCCCGAAGGCCGCATCCTCCGCGTTGCCGGATTTCGCGGTGAAAGGCAGAACGGCAAGCTGTGTGACGTGACGCGGGTGTCTGAAAAACGTCCATGAAACCGCGCCCGCAACCGCGATCACGAAAGCCGCGGCGGCGATCCAGAGCGTTTTCGGCTGGCGCCGCGCCGCCTCCGTGACCACCGGCAGGGCCATGGTGCGGGTCGGCTCGAATGCGCTGCGATCGAAGCTGATGCCCTGGGGATAAAGAGCCGGCGTGTATGTAATCTCCGCGGTCGGCAATTCGGTATCGAGCGCGCTCAGGGCCGCGGCAACCTCGTCGCCGGTCTGGAAGCGCCCGGCCGGGTCTTTCTCGAGCAATCGCGCGACGACCCGGGCGAGGGGTTCGGGAACATCGGCCCGCAATTGATGGAGCAGCTCGGGGACCTGATTGATCACGGCGTGCATGGTGGCGAATTCGCTCGCGCCCGCGAAAGGCCGCTGTCCGGCGATGGTTTCGTGCAGCGTGACGCCGAGGGCGAACAAATCCGAACGCGGACTGGTAATGTTGCCGAGCGCCTGTTCAGGCGCCATGTAGGGAGCGGTGCCGACGGTCACGCCGTCTTTGGTCAGTTCCTCTCGCGCCGGGCCGGAGATGGCGGATTTGGCAAGACCGAAATCGGTGATGCGCAGCAATCCGTCGGCCGTGAACATGATGTTCTCGGGTTTGATATCGCGATGGACGATGCCGCGGCGGTGGGCATGCGCGAGGCCCTGAGCGGATTCGATCCCGATCCGGACAGCATCAGCGAGGGGGAACGGTTCCGCCGCCGCGCGATGCGCGCGAATGCGGTCGCGCAACGACCCGCCCGCGAGATATTCAAGCACAAGGAAGCGCCCGGCGCCATGCTCTTCCATCGAGTGGATAGTCGCGATGTGCGGATGGTTGAGGGCGGAGATGGCGCGCGCTTCCTGCTCGAAGCGGGCGATCCGGTCGGGCGTGGAGGTTATCTCACCCGGCAGAAACTTCAGCGCGACGAGGCGCTGCAGCCGCGTATCGAGCGCTTTATAGACGACGCCCATGCCGCCTTCGCCGAGCTTGTCGAGAATCTCGTAATGAGAGAAGACTTCGCCGATCATTCTGAGCGCAGAGGCTGGAGGCCATTGTGCGCGGGTAATAAACAGCACGGGCGTTTCCGCCCGCCATGATCCGCCTTCAACGCTGCCTTAGCGCGTTTGCAACTGAACCAGATTCTGTTTATCCGGCTGTGCACCGGGGGGCGCCGGAATCGTTTGCGGCGCGCGCCAGAAATCCATGTATGAAGTGTAGTGGACGCAGGCCACGGTGCAGCGGGGCGCGCAGCCTTTTTCGGTTACAAACTCGCGGCGAATATCCTCCACCGTGTACTTGTCGAGCGGAGTCGCCGGATAGCCGCGCTGCTGCGAGCAGTAATGCACGAGGCCGTCCTCGCAAATGTAGAGGTAACGGGCGCCGGCGCGGCACTTCCAGCGGTTCTCCCGGCCGGCCGCGATGTTGTCCTGGAAGTAATTCATGCGGGCATAGTTCTTCTTGCCCATATCGCGCACCTGCAGGAAGATGTGCTGCTCTTCTTCCGAAAGCGGCTGCAACTGCCCGTCGCCGTCATGGATGATGCCGACAGTCGAGGTGAATCCAAGCGCCACGGCGCGCCGAGCGACTTCGATCGCATCCGTCGGATTGTGAATGCCGCCGCCCACCACCGAGTTGATGTTGACGTGAAATTCAGCGTGTTCGGCCAGCAATTGCAGCTTCTTGTCCAGAACTTTGAGGCTCTTCTTCGAGACGTCGTCGGGCTTGACGTTGTCGATCGAAATCTGCATGTGCTCGAGGCCCGCGCGGTTCAGCTTGCGGATGCGGTCGGCGGTGAGCAGATAGCCGTTGGTGATCATGCCGGCGATCTTCCCGCGGCGCCGGATGCGCGCGATCAGCTCATCGAGTTCGGGATGCAGGAGGGGCTCGCCGCCGCTGAAGGAGACGATGCTGGTGCCGAGGTCCGCGAGATGGTCGATGCGCCGCAGCATTTCGGCGGCCGGAACGGGCTTCGAAAAATCGTCGAACTCATTGCAGTAGGTGCACGACAGATTGCAGCGCCGGGTGGGCACCACGTGTGCGAGAACGGGGTGACTGGTCGAGCGGATTCCGTCGAAAAGCATGCGCCATTCGCGGGTTCTCCGGTGCGCCGCGATCAGGCTTCTTCGCAGGCGGAATCCAAGTGTCGGCATAGACTGGCGAAACATTATTACAGCACATTGCACCTGTACCGCCGCGCGCGGTTATTTGGGTGACGGCTCGCGCGATTTCAGGCGCAATCAGTGATCCCGATGTACGGTGTCGATCGTGAAAGCCGGAGTGCAAACTGCGATATATTCCGCGCCATCGGGGCCCGGCGTGCTGTATCGGACCCATTCTCCGCGAGGGACAACGACCGCCTGCCCGGCCTCGACGTCCAGTGCGCCCTCGCTGTGTTCGACGCGCAGGACGCCTTTCAGGACAACCGTGTACTCGTCGAATTGCGGCGTTTGCCCGGGCTCGACCCAGCCGCTCGGGCTGCGCATGTGAGCCACGCTAACTTCTTTGGTTTCAGAATTGACGCGGCCGATATATTCATCGATCAGCTTGGGTTTGGTACCGGCGGCGGCCACGCGCGCTGGTTTGGCGATCAGTTTGACGCTCATTTTTTTGCGAAACTCAGGTGATATCCGCTCACATCCAATAAGTATCGGCGGAGTTCAGGATCCTCGGATTCCGGTATGTCCTTGAATCCGCTTGCCCAAACTCTTTCGCCATAATACTTGATCCGCCGCACAAACCATGGCTAAAATGTCTCTTTCGCGGATATGGTTCCGCACCCGATGACGCCACGAGACGATTTCGACCCCCTGGCCCCGCAACGTGAGGCGGCGTTCTTCTATGGTCTCTTTCTGCGCGGCCATTCGCTCGACGCCCTGCGGCAGGATATCGATGTGCCGCGCGTGGTGACGGAGAAGTGGGTGCGCGCCAAAGACTTTCAGGGGGCGTTTCGCGCGGAGATCGATCGCGTTTATCAGTACCGGAAGCGCGTGCTGGCGATCTTCGACGGGCTGGTTTCGAACGATCAGGCGCATTTCCATTTGCAGTAGGGGCGGCGGACAAGAGTGTCCGCGCCACAAGCCACGCTTTAAGGTTCTACCCGCAATTCGACCCAGCCAGGGAGGGTCGCCGGTTTATTTCCGAGAAAGACCACACGCCGCGTCTTGGGGAAGGGAAGCCCCGATTTAATCGCCCGCTCATAATACGGCAGCGCGGCGAGAGCTTTGCGATGGTCCTCTTCTTCGGCGCCGATCGCGGCGGATTTGCTCAGGAACCCGGCGCCCCATCCGAGCGCCAGCAGGCAGCCGCCGCTCTCTTTCGCCGCCGCGAGTTTCATCTTCAGCGCGGCGAGGGACTGACCGAGGCCGTCGAGCCCGGTCCACGCCGCATATTGCGTGTGCAGATCGAGCTGCTTCTCCGCGTAGAGGTTCGCGGCGTCGAACAGACGCTCATGAGTCACCGGCGCGTTCCAGCGCAACGCCTGGCGCACCTCTTCCCGATTCAGAAAATCATTCTCGCGCCACGTTCCCTCGAACATCGCGCCCGGATCAGCCATCTCCGCAAACGCCGGTGTGCCGTCTTCAGGACGCTTTCCATCCGCCGCGCCACGGCCCGCCTGCTTCCATCCGAGCGCGTACTGCCCTGGCGTCTTTGCAACCAGCGTTGCCAGCCGCAGCATGTAGATTCGGAAAGCGTCACGCGCCCGCGGGCCGGAATCCGTGATGGCCACCGCCCGCATCCGGTCCGATCCGCCGCCACCCGCCGCCTGTTGTTCGATATGCTCCGCCGGATGTCGCGACGGACGCTCGCCAGTCAGCCGCGACAGCACGTCGCGCACCGCGCCTGGCTTCATGTTGGCGAAGACGTACGCTGTCCGCAACGCGCCCTTGATGGCCGCGCCAGGCACAAATGGTCCGTCGTGCGTGGCAGCGAATGTCGGAATGCTCAGGCTCTCGGCCTGCGCGCGTTCCCAATATTGAGCGTATTGCCCGTGCTCAAACGGGATGCGCCGATCGGCATAGTTCTGCGCGAATCCGCCCCACGAAGCGAAGTCGAGCTTCGTCGCCTTGCGCAACTGCGCGAGATATCCTTCGAGCCGCGGGCCCTTTGACAGCAGCTTGAAAATGCGCGGCTGATCGAGCACGTTGACCTGCTCGCGCCAAACCATGTAGTCGATCGGCGACAGCTTGTCCCCGTTGCCAACCAGCGTCGGCGTCAGGACCGTAACGCGGTACTTCACGCCTCGACCTCCAGCGGCACCGGCACCGCGAGCGCGAACCCGGCGCGCCACGCCGGATGCGGAAAGCCCTCCGGCGCGACATCGACCGCGCGGCCATGCAGCGAAGGCGCCATCACAACCGATCCCTCTTCAATCATCCGCACTTGCTTCTTTCGGATCGAACCGCCGGCGGCGCTGTCGGTCCAACCGCCGCGGGTGAGCGTAGCGTAATCACCGCGCGACCAATCGATGGCGTCGCTCGAGTGCGGAGAGTAAAGGGAGAGCATCCACCAGGCGCCCTCGTGTCCGGCGCCGAACATCGAAGAGGCATCGGTGAACTCAGGCTCCGCCGTTCGTCCCCAGCCGCGCGAGCGCTCGCCGCCGAATCCGGAATCGGCGAGCAGGCGAAGGGCTGATTTCACGCGCGGCTCCCATTCGGCGTTCGCAATATCGGGCTTAATGTCGATAAGGCCCCACCAGCCCGCGCCCGGCGCGAATTCAAGACAAGCCGTACGATGCGGCTCGGTCTGGCCGGTGATGCGGTCCACCGCCGCGGCCGCGCGCATCAAGACCTGAAATGGCGCAGGCCTGCCGACGGGCAGCAGGCATTCGCTTCCGCCGTCGACCGTCCAGCGCGATTCGTTGACGACACCTTGCCGTGCGACTTCCACCGGAACCAGCTTTGCCGCATTTACATAAAGCTTGCCCGCGCCGGATGGGGGCCAGGCCGTTCGCGGTGGCGGCACGAGTCGCGTGTCACCGACGTACGGAAAAAACGAGCTGAAACGGACCGCCGTCGATTCCGCGCGCGCTGTCGCGTCGAGCCACTCTTCGAGCCAGCCGAGCGCATTCATGGCGTGCGTTACGGCGGAATAGACGGCATCGCTGTGATAGATCGCATCGACGCGTTCGCGATCGCCCGTGCGGTGGCCGGCGCGCCATGGGCCGGTGGGCCGCAGCCGAACTTCAATCATCCGCCGACCAGGGAATCGCCAAGCTCCCCGACCTTCCCCTGCAGGGCCGCCAGATCCACGCCCGCCGCGATCTCCCGTTCCGCCGCACCCGACGCATAGTAGTCTTTTCCGCGCCACGTCATCCTGAGATTGTCGAAGCGCACGCGCCCGCTGCCGCGCGATCCGCCGCCGCCCAGCGCGTCGTCTTCGAGCAGACGCAGCCCCTGCATCACCAGGCCGGGCAGCGCCGCATCTTCCGCGCAGAGAATGTCGAGCACCATCCGGATACGGAAGCGCGCCCCCGCCGGTACGCGCTCGAGCGTGCGCGGATTGGCCTGCGATGTGATGCGGTCGATCGCGTTCTCGCTTTTGACTTCGGTCAACTCGTCGTCGAGCGTCTCGCGCATGGGCGCCGTGATGCTTTCGAGCACCAGCGGCGCGTCGAACACACTCAGGCGCGCGGGCGTCGCGTGGTTGCTGTCGATGTCGCCGCCGCCGACCTTTTCCATCCGGCCCGGGCTGCGGCCGAAGAGGATGCAAATCTCATCGTCCGGACGATCGCTCTGATGGATGCGAACTTCCTGGCCCTTCCGCTTCGAAATAAACACCAGTTCGGAAGGCACGGCCATTCCCGTCGACTGTTCGAGCAGCGCGCGAATACGGCCGCGCAGCGTGCTGCCGGGCACATAGGGTATTCCATGCGCGTCTTTGACGACGGGGTTATCCGCGCCGCCGATCTCGAGCGAGCCTTTACCCGCCCCGACATGCAGACCTGTCTCGCAATGCATCTCGCCTTCGAGGATCAGCTTTCCAACCAGCTTCAATTCCGTTTGTGCAGTGTGCGCGCTCATTGCGTCCTTTGCGGCTATTCGTTATAGGCGACTATGGCTTCGAAGAGGTCGCGGAAGCGTTCGTAGCCGCGCGCTTCGTTCTTGCGTGTGACCTGCAGCAGCAGACGCTCGATCTGGTCGAGACTGCGCAAGCCGTGCCGCGCAATCGTATAGGCTAGCCGCGCGCGCAGCATTACGAACGCGTGCTGCCGTTCGTTTTCGGGGGTGCGGGTCGCGCGACGGACGGCATTGTAAAGCCGTCGCAGCGTGCTGCGCGTGCCGGAATCGAGATCGCGCATGCGGCTGACGACGACGTGTGCCTGGTTATCGAGATAGAGGCTGTCGTTGATCAGTTTGTCGAGATCGATCTCGGGCGGACCCTCGAAGCGCCGCTCGCCTCGATCGCCGCCTGGACGGCGGTCACCACCTCTGTCACCGGGGCGATCGCCCGGTCCGCGGGGGCGATCACCACCACCGCCGCCGCGCCCTCCCGGAGGTCGATTCTCGCGGTTCCGGTTTCCCTGCTGTCCAGCCTGCTCTTCAGCCATGTTGGTTGATTCTTTTCCGTGCGGGCGAACGCTATCCCTGCCGCATCTTCACTTTGATATCACAAGCCCCGGCATGATTACCCGCGCCACACTAATCTTCGGCGAGGCGCGCCCATTCGAGCGCAATCAGCCCCTCCGGACGCAGCTTCAGGCGTCCGCGCGTGTTGCGGCCCGCCATCTCTTTCATCAGATGCGCGCGCAGTTTCTGGAATTCCCGTTCGCGCCGGCTGGCCACGCGCGCAAATCGCCGCTGGAAGCGCAAAGCGCGCGCCAGCAGCCGTTCGTCATCCACATGCACTCCACTGCGCTCGGGCGCTTCGACCTTCTTGTAGAGATTCCGCAACTGCGCGAGAAATTGCCGGCCGCCCCTGAACTCCTCGTTCAGATGCACCAGCGTATCCTTCAAGTCGGCCGCTTCATTCAACTGCTTCCATTCGAGGACGCGGCCGAGGATGTAGAGGCAATCCTTATCGCTGGCCCGCGCGATTTCGAGGTCCCGCCCGCAGTCTTCGTAAACACGCGCGAGAGGCGCGCCCGGCTCGGCGATGGCAATCGCCATCGTGATGGTCTTCGCTTCGGCGCCCGGAAGTTCTTTGAGATTTTCCTGCGCGAATCGCGAGAACACGCGTTCCAGATCGCGCGCGAAACCGAGCAGGGCATCCCACGATCCGTGGACAGCAAAATTCGAGGCGCCCGTGCCGAGGACCGTCACTCTTTGGAAGTATTCACCCTGCGAACACAGCAACTCGATCTCGCCGGCGAGGAATTGCCGGTAGAGCGTCGACAGATGGACGTGCTCCTCGACGCTCTGCAATCGCCGGATGCGCGTCCCGTAATCGTCGAACTCGCCGCACAGAACACCCCACAGCTTCTGCCCGTGCGCGCGCCGCGCCAGTTCTTTCGTGGTCGCGAATGCATCGCCGTTGCGCGCCCCGTGCTTCGTCACCGGGATTGTGGCGTCGCTGCCCACGTCCCACCTGTTTTCGCCGCCTTCGGCTGCAATCAGGGCAGGGAAGTCGAAGCTCCAGCCGATTGAGGAGGCATCCCGCAGGTCGCGCGGAATCCTGTCCGGCCCTGCGCCTTGCGCGGAGAACGCGTCGAAGTATCCGGGTTCGGCGGCGCGCGGCTTCGCGCCCTCGGTCATGCCGTCCTGCAGACGCTTGCGGACGATGGTCCAATCTCCCAGATTTTCCGTTCCGCTCCACGTCAGGCTAAGCTTACCCGCGGTGATTTCGCCGAGTGCTTTCGAAACGCGGCCGAGAAATTCGGCGGCGGCATCGGCGCGCGCCTGATCCGGCAGGATAAGCATAAACCGGCCGCCGCCCGAGGAACCCAGCATGAGAGGCGGCAACTGAAGCGCGGCCAGCAAAGCCCTCGGCACGGTCTCGCCGATCAGCACGAGCCACATCATGCGGGCTTCGAACGCACGATTATCCCGGTCCGCAGGCGGCGCCAGCAGGAAGTCGTCGACGCCATGCAGGCGGCCCTGCAAAAGAATCTGTGCGGACATTTCGATTTTTGAGTTTAGCCTGGCGGGGCAGGCGGCCCGAACAGATCGAACATGGGCGGTGATTTTTGCCACATCGGTCTGTTCCGTGCGCCGTAAGAGCAGGGTTTAATCCGGAAATGAGTGAGAATAGGCGTCGCTTATCATTTCAATCACTCGAATTCCCAGGCACTCCGTGGACCCGCTGGGCATCAGGTTTCGGGATCAACGCCGCCATCGTCACTGCGCTGGTTCTGATTCCAGCCGGTGTGGAACGCGCGCTTCCGACCAGCCTTCGGATGTCGATCGCAACACTGATCGCACCACCGCCGATTGAGGAGAAAACAGTTAAGCCTGTCGTTACACATGTCGTAGTGAAACCACCGCCGGAAGCTGTCACGCCACCTCCGCCGAAGCCTGAAATCAAACCGGCCGCCCTGCCTCCTGTGCGGGCAGCGGCGCCCGTGCCGCCGCAGGTTATCCGTTTGGAACCACCCAGAATCGAACCGCCTAAAATCGATGCTGCTGTGCGCCCGTTCACTTCCGTCCCCCCAGTGAGTCTGGAAGTCCCAAAGCCGGTACAGGTCGGAGGTTTCGGCAATCCTGATGGCGCGGCGCCTTCGGCCGCATCCACGAACAAAGGTCCGGCCGCCCCAGCCGTGGGTGCGTTCGACGCGCCGGCCGGAGAAGGCATGCCCGCGGGTCCGCGCCGTTCGGGCCAACTGGTCGCCAGCGCCGGATTCGGAAATAGCGCACAGGGCGCGGCTCCCGGCGGGACCGGCGCCGCGCGCGGAGCGGTTCACGGGGCCGGCTTCGGCGATTTCGACCAGCCGGCCACGCCGTCCGGTCGCGGGCAGGCTGCACGCTCCACGGCCGCGGCGCCTGTCGAAACGCCGGTCGAGATCCTCTTCAAGCCGAAGCCCGCCTATACCGCTGAAGCCCGCGAGAAGAAGATCGAAGGCGAAGTGCTGCTGGAAGTCCAGTTCTCCGCCAACGGGCAGGTGCGCGTTCTGCGTCTTATCCGCGGACTCGGCTACGGCCTGGATGAAAACGCCCGAACCGCCGCGGGCCAGATCCGGTTTCACCCGGGCACGCGGAATGGCAGTCCGGTCGACATGACGGGCACGGTACACATCTATTTCGAGCTTTCCTGAGGTTATTCGAAAAATGAGAAACATCATCGCCGCTCTGCCGTTGCTGGTTCTGTTGCCGTGCGTGCCACGGGGTGCCGCACAGAGCAACGGGCCCACCACGAACCTCGCGTCCTTAACGGTCGATCAGATCGTCGATCGCGCCATTTCCCAGGAAAAGAATCTCCTTGCCATCATGCGCGGGGAGCACCCCATCACGGAAACCTACATTCAGGATCTCGGCAACGATGCCGATTTCGGCGTGGCGCCCAAAACCGATCATTATTTCCTGGGCAAGCTTGATTTGTCGCGCGGCGTGAATACGGACTCGTTCACTCCAAAGCCGTCGTCACGCACACGCGCCTTCGACGTCTTCACGCATCTTTTCTCCGCTGAATACGTGCCGCGCGGGTTCGCACAGATGCTCCTGATCGACGGCGCCGGGTTCGATCGCAATCATTACGATTTCGATTTCGTCAAACGTGAATTTCTCGGCGACGTGCGCGCTTACGTCTTCGATGTGGCGCCGAAGAAGAGCGCCGGCCCTGGCAGGTTTATGGGGCGGATCTGGGTGGAAGATCGCCAATTCAATATCGTGCGTTTCAACGGAACGTACGCACATCCGCGGTCCGGCCAGTTCTACATGCATTTCGATAGCTGGCGCGTCAACTGCGGACCCGACTTGTGGGTGCCGTTCGAATCCTACAGTGAAGAATCTGCTCTGCCGGTAGCGCTTGGGACGCGTAAACTTCGCTTCAAGGCCGTGACGCGCGTGTGGGGCCTTACAACCGACGCGGACCGCAAAGAGAGTGAACTGACGAACCTCGTGGTGGACCTTCCTTCGGTGAAGGATTCGAGCGACCAGGCCGCGGACAACAGTCCGGTCGAGAGCCGGCGCGCGTTCGAACGCGAGGGCGAGGAAAATATTCTCGATCGTGTCGAAAAGGCCAACCTGCTGGCGCCCGCCGGGGAGGTCGAAAAGGTTCTTGACACGGTGGTGAACAATCTGGTGGTCACGAACAACCTGAACATTGAGCCGGAAGTGCGCGCGCGCGTGCTGCTGACCACGCCGCTCGAGACGTTTACGGTCGGCCATACCATTGTGATCAGCCGCGGATTGCTCGACACGCTTCCCGATGAAGCGTCGCTGGCGGCGATTCTCGCGCACGAATTGGCGCACATCGCGCTCGGCCAAAACATCGACACGAAGTTCGCCTTCAGCGACCGTGTGCTCTTCGATGATGATGCCCTGCTGAAGAAGTTCCGTTTCGCCCGCTCCCGGCAGGAGGAAGACGCGGCCAACACAAAAGCGATCGAGTTGCTGCAAAACTCCCCCTACAAAGACAAGCTGAATCAGGCGGGATTATTTCTCAAGGCGCTCGGCGCCGAGTCGGAACGTCTGCCCAACCTCATCAAGCCTCTCTTCGGAAGCACGATGGCGGAAGGTAACAGTGTGCTGCGGCTCTCAGCGCTGATGACGCGCGCGCCGGAGCTGCAGAAGATGCGCACGGATCAGATCGCGGCGCTTCCGCTCGGCTCGCGCACCACGCTCGACCCGTGGTCGAATCGATTGCGAATGCTGAAGATTCGTCCCGTGCCGCTCTTGTCGGCGGGCGAAAAGATGCCGTTTGAACTGACGCCGATTGTGCTGAATCTGAAGTATGAGAGCGCGGAGGAAGCGCGGCAGGCTGGGAGCGAGAGTACTGACTCTGCAGGGGGACCGACGCGGGCGGACGCGCGCTGAAGTTCGGTCACAAATCCGCTAGACGACGAATCCGGGGCGCGGGCGATCGTCTTTCCTCGCCTGCGGCCTCCGGCGCGATGGCAGGCGACTGAAAACGATGGCCTGCCCCACAAATCGGCATTTTCGCGCTCCTGTTATTCTGAGAGATTAACCTCTCTCAGGAGAATCCACCGCCATGTCTGTGAAAGTAGGCATCAACGGCTTCGGCCGGATCGGGCGCAACGTCGTGCGCGCGGCACTTGACAATCCGGAAATCGAATTCGTCGCCGTCAACGACCTCACCGACACAAAGACCCTCGCACACCTGACGAAATACGATTCCGTCCTCGGTCACCTGCCGGAGGAAGTGCGCGTGGAGGGCGATTCGATTGTCATCGGGTTCCGGAAAATCCGCGTCTTCGCGACCAAAGATCCGGCCGAGATCGACTGGAACTCTCTCGGCGTCGAGATCGTCGTCGAATCCACCGGCCGGTTCACTGACGCGAAGGAAGCCGGCAAGCACCTGCGTGGAACAGTAAAGAAAGTCATCATCTCCGCGCCGGCGAAGGGTGAAGATGTCACGATCGTCCTGGGAGTGAACGACGCCGCCTACGATCCGGCGAAGCACAACATCATCTCGAACGCGTCCTGCACCACCAACTGCCTCGGTCCGGTCGCCAAAGTACTGCACGAGAATTTTGGAATCGTAAAGGGTTCCATGACAACCATTCACAGCTACACGAACGACCAGCACGTTCTCGATCTTCCGCACAAGGATCTGCGCCGCGCGCGAGCCGCCGCGCTGAACATGATCCCGACCACAACGGGCGCCGCGAAGGCGATCGGTCTTGTGATGCCGGAGCTCAAGGGAAAGCTGGATGGCTATGCGATGCGCGTGCCGACGCCCGATGTATCGGTCGTCGATCTGGTGGCGGTCACACAGAAAAAGACGTCGGAAGCCGAAATCAACGGGGTGCTGAAGACCGCGGCCGAAGGCGAACTCAAAGGGATTCTGGAGTACACCGAAGACCCAGTAGTTTCTTCCGACCTGCTGCACAATTCCAACAGCTCGATCGTGGACGCGGCCCTGACCAAAGTAATCGATGGCGACCTCGTGAAGGTGGTCGCCTGGTACGACAACGAATGGGGTTACTCGTGCCGGGTGAACGACCTGACCCTCTTCCTCGCTAAAAAAGGCCTATAGGGCGCCCCACGTTTACCGGTAAATAATTGTAAAACCATCCTTTGCGAGCCGCGACTCGGTAACTATGGGTATTCGGTTGCCATCCTCCCTCCCATGAAAACTACACTCCTGGCCATTATGGCCATGCTCACGTTCAGCTTTGTCGCCGCCGCAGCCGACGCGACCGGCACATGGAAGGGCGAAACTCCGGGTCGTAACGGTAACACACCCATCACATTCACTCTGAAAGCTTCGGGCGCCACCCTGACAGGTAAGGTCACGACAGCGCAGGGTGACCGCGACATCGAAGAAGGCAAGGTCGACGGCGACAACATCTCGTTCGTAATCATGCAGCCGGGCCGCGACGGCGGCGCCGCAACCAAGCAGAATTGGACGGGTAAGGTCGGCGCGGATTCGATCGAATTCACACGCCAGGGCGGGCGCGGTCCGGTCACGATCACCGCGAAGAAAGAATAGTTGTGATCGGTGGTCAGGCGGGAACTTTCCGGCTGGCCACCGACATATATTAAAAGAACTGGTTCGCAAGGCATTGCACCACGCGTGGGGCGCGTAACGGCGGCGCGGGTTGGCGAACGTCTTAAGGATTCCCGAATGCTCCGCACAACTGCGCTCGCCACAGTCTTTTTTTCTTTGATTGCGCTGGCACCGGCCCTGGCCGAGACGCAGAGTGGCTCTGTCGTCTCGGGGCGCCAGCCAATTCCCGGCGCCACGGTCACCGCGACTTGCGGCACCGACAGGATTTCGACGGTTACCGATGATGCCGGCAAGTTCGAGATGGGCGGCCTTGCGAACGCGCCCTGTCGTTTTTCCGTCGCGATGTTTGGATTCGAGACCACGCCTCGTGAAGTCGCTCCGTCTTCTTCTCCCTTAACTTTCGATTTGCGTCTGCAATCGCGAGCGACGCTGCCTTCAGATGCAAATACGCCCGTGAGCGCGGCCGACCGGCCTGGTGGACGACAGGGCTTTCGGCAGCGGCAGAACCCCGAGGGAACTCCAGCGGCGTCCGCTGATAACACGGCTCCCCAGCAGGCGGTGAACGGAAGTGGTGCTGGTCCCGGGCGCGGTGGCTTCGGCGGACAAGGCCGGGGTGGTCCGGGCCGCGGTGGCTTTGGACAGGGCCGTGGCGCCCAGGGCCAAGCCGCAAACGGGCAGGGCCGCGGCGGCAATACGGGCTTTCAGAATCTCAGCCTGCTTCAGAACGAGGAAAGCGGCGCACTCCCGACAGACAGCGAGGCGGCTCCCAGCCTCGGCGGCGCGCCAGACACGAATGGAGCCAACGAAGCGTTCCTCGTAAACGGAACCGTAAGCCAGGGCGTGGTTCCGCAGGGCGGCGATTTTGCCGGACTCAACCCCGGCGGCTTCGGACCTCCCGGCGGGCAGGGCGGCAATCCGTTTGGTGGCGCGCAGGCTTTTAATGGTGGACCGGGCGATGGTGGGGCGGCCGGAATTGACGGTGGCGGCGGCGCTCCCGGAGGTGGTGGCGCACCAGCTTTCGGCGGCGGCGGTGGTGGCGGTCGCGGTGGTGGGGGCCGTGGCGGCGGCGGTGGATTCGGCGGACGCGGCGGCCGCGGTGGGCGGGGTAATCAACCCAACCGCAATGTCCAGTTCGGCAACCGGATCGCGCGCAATCGCGGGCGCCAGTTTCAGGGCAATGCTTATTACACGATTGGTAATTCGGTTCTCAATGCACGGCCGTATTCGTTTACGGCTGGTCCGGAACCGCTGAAGGCCGGCTACGCGGCCAACCGGTTCGGCTTTTCGGGCGGCGGACCGTTTTCGATTCCGCACCTTTTCAGCAGCGACAAGACGTTCTGGTTCGTGAATTATACGGGCAACCGGTCGAAGAATGCCGTGGACCGCGTCACGACCGTTCCGACTCTGACTCAGCGTACCGACGCGATCAGCGCCGTCAGCCCATCACAGATCAGTCCGGCCTCGCTGTCTCTGCTTCAGTTGATTCCATTGCCGAACGCGCAGGGCGTTCGTAATAACTACCAGTTCATCGCGTCCGCGCCCACCAACAGCGACAACCTGCAGGTACGCATCAATCAGACGATCACTACAAAGGACCGGCTCGACGTCAATTTCAGCTACCAGCACCGCGATTCACAGACCTATCAAACCTTCGGTTTCGTGGATCCATCGAACGGCAACGGGCTGAGCTCATCGCTGACTTACGGGCGGACGTTCAGCCGGTATCTCATCAACAGCCTCGTGTGGAGCTTCAGCCGAAATATCAACCATACGCTGTCGTCGTTCTCGAACGGCGCGAATCTCGAAGGCAATCTGGGAATCAACGGAGTAGCTACGGATCCTTCGTTCTACGGACCGCCGACCATCACCTTCACCAACTTCGGCTCGCTTACCGATGTCACGCCGTCTCTGACGCGCGCGCAAACGTCCGGCGTCACCGATACACTCACATTCATTCACGGCAAGCATACGATGAGTTATGGCGCCGGTTTCCAGCGGCGGCAGAACAACATCCTGAGCGACAACAACGCGCGCGGGACGTTCAACTTCACTGGTCTGATCACGGGCAACGACCTCGAAGATTTCCTGCTGGGATTGCCGCAGTCGACTTCCGTCGCCACTTATGCCGACCCGAGCCGCTATCTCCGCGAGACCACGGCGAACGCTTACGTCAGCGATGACTGGCGGCCAAGATCCAATCTCAGCTTCACGACCGGACTGCGCTGGGAGTTTTTCAGTCCTTATACCGAAAAGCACGGCCATATGGCGAATCTCGACTTCGCGCCCGGCTTTACGGCCGTTGACGTGGTTCCTGCCGGAGGCACGGGCATCTATGGTGGGTCGTATCCGGATGGGCTGATCAATCCCGATTACAAACTCTTCTCGCCGCGCTTCGGCGTGGCGTGGCGGCCGCTCAAAGGGCGGCAGATCGTCGTCCGCGGCGGCTACGGCATCTATTACAACGGCAGCGTCTACAGCCAGTTCGGCACGCAGCTTGTCGCGCAGCCTCCGTTCGCCAGCACGGCGAATTTGCAAACCACCACCAGCACGCCCCTGACGCTCCAGAACGGCTTCCCCGCCGTGCTGTCGAACAGCATCGCCAATACATTCTCGGTCGATAAGAATTACAGGCCTGGTTACGCGCAAAGCTGGACCACTTCGATCCAGGAATCCTTCGGCAGATCGTGGGTTATGGAAGTGGCCTATAACGGCACGAAGGGAACCGATCTCGATGTGCTGCGCATCCCCAATCGCGCGCCGCTCGGATCGCCGCTGCTCAACGCGCAGAACCTTCGGCTGATCCCGAATACATCGGCATTTACCTACGACAGTTCCATCGGCAATTCGATCTATAACGCCGGCCAGGTGCGGTTCACGCGGCGGTTCGCGCGCGGTACGTCCTTCACCCTGCAGTACACGTACTCGAAATCGATCGACGACACGTCCACTCTGGGTGGAGGGCCGGTGCAGAACGATTCCGATCTGCGCGCCGAGCGCGCTCTCTCGACGTTCGACCAGCGCCACAATCTGCGGCTGAATTACAATTTCCAGTCGCCCTATCCGGCCAACCGCAGCGGACTGACGGGCAACGTGCTCCGCGGCTGGACGGTCGGCGGCACGCTGACCGCGACCTCGGGCACACCATTTACGCCGCTGGTGACCGGCGATCCTTCGGGTACCGGCTTCACCGGCAATTCGCGCGCACAGGCAACCGGGGCGCCGGTGACCGGCGCGTCCGGCTACTTCAATACGGCGGCCTTCACGATTCCCGCGGTCGGTACGTTCGGCGATGCGGGGCGCGACACGATTCCGGGCATTTCCAACTTTTCGCTGACCGCTTCTTTCTTCCGCTCCTTCCGCGTGGATGACCGGCGGCGCATCGAGTTCCGGATCGACAGCACGAATCCGCTGAACCACGTGAGCATTACGCAGATCAATACGACGGTGGGCTCGGTGACTGCGGCCGGGACGGTCGTTCCCGGAATCAACTACGGAATTCCGACGGGCGCGAGCGGAATGCGCACCATGACCGCCACTGTGAGGTTGAGATTCTGATGCGGATTTTACTCAGGCTGTTAATGGCATCATCGCTGCTGTCGCTCTTCGCGACTGTCGTCGGTCTTCTCGCTCCGCTCGGGGCGCAGGAGTCCGACCAGCCTACGTTCACTTCAAACACGAGCCTTGTCGTGATTGACGTCAACGTGAAGGACAAGTCTGGCAACCCGGTCACGGATCTGAAGAAGGGCGACTTCACTCTTCTCGAAGACGGCAAGCCGCAGCAGATCTCGGTGTTTGAATTCCAGCGGCTCGATGCCGGCGCCGGCGAGTTGCCGAAAGTTCCGGCGATCAAGCCGGCGCGCAACGCCTCCGCCGCGGCGCCCGCGCAGCGCGTCGAGGCCGCTCCTGCCGCCAAACCGGTGGCCGCTCCTGCCGCCAAACCGGTGGCTGCTCCGGCGAACGCCCCACCTGTAATTCGTTATCAGGACCGCCGGCTGGTCGCCATGCTGTTCGACTTCAGCGCGATGGGCGTGCCCGAACAGGCGCGCGTGCAGGATTCCGCGCTCAAATTCATTCGCGAGCAATTGAAGCCGGCCGACCTCGTGGCGATCCTCACCGCCAGCACCGGGCCGCTCAAAGTGGAGCAGGATTTCACCGACGACCGCGACCGCCTCATGGAAGTCGTGAAGAAATTCCAGATCGGCAACGCCAGTGAGCTCGCGGCGCTTGGCAGCGATGGCGACGACACCACCGGGGAAGACACCGGCACGGCCTTTAACGCCGACGAAACCGAATTCAACATCTTCAACACCGACCGAAAGCTGGGTACGCTCGAATCCGCCGCCAAGCTGCTTGCGGCGTTTCCGGAAAAGAAGGCGCTTATTTATTTTTCGAGCGGCATTTCGAAATCCGGTTTCGATAATCAGGCGCAGTTGCTTTCGGCGACCAACACGGCGAAGAAGTCCAACGTCAGCATCTATCCGATCGACGCGCGTGGCCTCGTGGCATCGGCTCCGGCGGGGGATGCCAGTTCCGCGGCATCCCGCGGGACGAGCCTGTTCACCGGCCAGGCCCAGCAGGGGCAGCGCGATAAGTTCAACGACTCGCAGGAAACGTTGTCGACGCTCGCGGCCGATACGGGCGGCAAGCTATTCGTCGACGACAACGATCTCTCGCTCGGCATGGAGAAGGCGCGCGACGATATCAGCAGCTACTACATCGTTGGCTACTACAGCACGAACATCAAAATGGACGGCAAGTATCGCCGCGTGCAGGTGAAGCTCAACAACATCGATGCGAAGCTCGATTACCGCAGCGGCTATTTCGGCCAGAAGGAATTCAGGAAGTTCACCAACACCGACAAGGAAGACCAACTGCAGCAGGCGCTGCTGCTGGGCGATCCGCTGACCGATCTCTCGCTCACCGGCGAGCTCGATTACTTCCGTCTGGCGCGCGATCGTTATTTCGTTCCGTTCGCCGTTAAAATCCCGGGGTCGGAAATCGCGCTCGCGAAAAGCAAAGGCCACGCGCAGACGGAGTTCGAGTTCATCGGGCAAGTGCGTGACGAGCACAGTAAGATGGTCGCGGCGATGCGCGACGGCATCAAAGTCAAGCTTTCCGATCAGACCGCCGCGCAGCTTGCCTCGCGGCCAATCGCTTACGATACAGGCTTCTCGCTTCCACCCGGCAAGTATTCGTTCAAGTTTCTGGCGCGCGAAAACGAAACGGGCAAGATGGGGACGTACGAAACGAATTTCACGATCCCCGACCTCGCGCCGGCCCAATCTGGCCTCAAACTGAGCTCCGTGATCTGGAGCAATCAGCGCCAGGCAATGAATGAAGCCATCGCCAACGCCGATAACAAGAAGAAAATTCTGGAATCCGACCCGCTGGTGCAGGACGGTCAACGGCTGGTGCCGAGCATCACGCACGTCTTCCGGAAGGACCAGAACCTCTTTGTGTATCTCGAAGTCTACGATCCCGGGGTCAATGCCGGCGCGGACAAACCGAGCGTAGCGGCTACGCTTTCGTTCTATCGCGGCAAGACCAAAAGCTTCGAGTCGCAGCCGATCCGCCTCGATGCATTTGCGCTGAAGCGCGCGCAGACGCTGCCGATTAAGCTGCAGGCGCCGCTGTCGCAGTTGGCAGCCGGGCGATACACGTGCCAAGTCAATATTGTCGACGAAACGGGCCGCAAGTTCGCTTTCGCGCGAACCGAAATCGTGGTTCTGCCGACTCAGAAGCCAGCGGTTTGAGATTATGGCGCCGCACGTCTGAATACGTCGCGCGCGATCAGCAACGGTGACGCGACAAACGCCGTCAGACTCAGCGGGATCATCGCCGCCATTGTCATTCCAAATCCCCACAGCACGAGGCCGGACATCAGCAGCGGCAGAGGCTCTTCGACGGTCGCGGCCGTGACCAACGATTCAGCCGGGAGGTGCGAGACAGGGTCAACGTGTACGATCGGCCTCACATGAATATCGGGTCCGACAACTCGCTCGGCCACTTCGCGCGCGGATAGTCGCTGGGCGTTCATGTTTATGCTTCTATGCACTTCGGGGGCCGCGAAATCGGCCCGCTTCTTGCACGACAACTTACCGGAAAGCTATGTGGGATCCTCAACACGCGGTGCGTACCGGCGAGTACGAGTGGCGATACGCTTTTCCATCCGCCGCCGGCGAGCCTGAGGTACGGGAAGACGTCTGTGTGCGATTTGGCTCAAGCGCGTGGACCGGATTTTTCTCCTGTATTCCAGGCCGCCGTGTCGAAGTATTGCCATGGCTGGCCGCGCATGCCATCGTGGTGGCGGCCGCGAGTGGTCTGTATATCGTCGACCCCGAAATACCGGAAGAATTCGCCGGCTTTGCGGCGCCGGTCGGTCTTACGGGAGTGATTTTTGACGAAGCCGGTACGAATCTCTTCGCCGCTGACAGCCTGCGGGTTTATGCGTTCTCGGCGGACCGGAAGTTCAGGTGGATTTCCGAGGCGCTCGACGGTTACGGCGCACGGTTGTGCGGATGCGGTGGGCGTGTCGTTGCGGTCGAGGTGACTCCGTTTAACAGGTGGGGTCTCGAAGAAGATGAGGAAGAACGAACCATGGTCCGGCTGCGGGCGGAGGATGGCACGGCTTTACGGTCGCGCTTCAGCATCGCTTATCGATATTGGCGGCGGAATCAGGCGGCTTAAATAACCATTTCCGACATTTGTCATTGCATCCGCGCCCCCAAATAAATTGCTGAGAAGAATGCGTGGTTTCGACCACTGCCAGTGAGGGACTGACAATGGAGACCAGCAGCATCCTCATCGTTGAAGACGAGGGCCTGATCGCCCTCGATTTGCGAAAGAAACTCGAACAGGTCGGCTACACTGTGCCCGCGGTTGCGGATAATGCCACCGATGCGATCCTCGCCGTGGAGCGTTTCCAGCCTTCGCTGGTCCTGATGGATATACGGATTCGCGGCCCGCAGGATGGCATCGAAACGGCGGGCCAGATCCGGCAGCGCTTTCAGGTGCCGGTAATGTTCGTGACGGCGCACGCCGACAAAGACACGCTCGATCGCGCCCGCATCACCGAGCCCTTCGGATACATCGTCAAGCCATTCCACAGCGTTGACTTCCGCGCCATGATCGAGATGGCTCTCTGGAAGCACAAGATGGAGCAGAAGCTTCGCATCAGCGAAGCGTGGCTCTCGACGACCTTCCGCAATGTCGCCGACGCCCTGATCGCGACCGATAAGGAAGGCAACGTCGCGTTCATGAACAGGCCCGCGTGCAAACTCACGGGATGGGACTGGCGCGAAGCGAGAGGCAAGCCTCTGCTCGATGTTTTTCAGGTTTTCGAGGAGACCACCGATCTGCCGGTATTTCATCCGCTCGACGCCATCTATGAGGGCCGCGAGCTAGGCACGGCGCCGAAGACGTACAAGCTGCGCGGGCGCGGCAGCGAAGATTCCGTGCTCGTCGAATCGGAACTGTCCGCCAATCGTGACGAAGGCACGCTGCTCGGCATTATCGTGGTCTTCCGGGACGTGACCGCGCGCCGCCGCGCCGAACGGCAGCAGCAGCAATTGCAGAAGATGAACTCGCTCGCCCTGATGGCGATCGGGCTCGGCCGGGAGCTCGCCGAGTCGCAGCGCCGCATGGACGACTGCCTCAAGCAGTTGATCGCCCAGTCGCACGGCGCCACCCTGCGGATGCTCGGTGACGTGTACCAGCTTTCCTCTTATCAGCATTCGGTGGTTCAGCAACTGGTCGCGCTGGGGAAAACGGAGGCCAGCGACTCGGTCAGCGTCGACGTGAACGTCGTTCTTTCAGAGCTCGAAGGCAAGTTCCGCAAAGCGCTGGGCGTGCGCCGGACGCTCCACATGAGCCTTGAGCCCGACATCCCCGCGATCAAGACAGACCCCCTGGCGCTTCGTGAAAACCTGATGCGTCTGGTGGTAGACGCGCGCCAGGCAATGCCGGATGGAGGGGTGGTGGAAATTTCGACGACGGCTCTCGAAGTCGAAGGAAATCCGGCTTGCATCCAGATCACGATCCGGGACACCGGCAAGGGAATCCGGCCGAGCGCTAAAGACCGGATTTTCGAGCCCTTCTATCAATCCCGGCCCGGCAACGGGAACCCCGGCTTCTCGCTGGCGTTGGTTTACCAGTTTGTGGCCCTGAGCGGCGGCTCGATCGACGTCGAGGCCGCTCCCGGCCAGGGCGTTGCCTATCTGCTCCGGTTCCCGGCGGTCGCGAATCCACCGCATCGCCACGATCTGGGGGCACAGCGGATGGCCGTTTCTGCCTGAGGGCCTGGGAAATATCAGGGATATGCCGGCAATGGGAACGGCGGTCGCATCAGCGCCCGATCAGGAAATCGAGCGGCGCGTCGCCGAGCGAACGCGTGAGCTCAGGCGGCTGCTCGACGAAAAGACCACGCTTCTTAAAGAGATCCACCATCGCGTTAAAAATAATCTGCAGATCGTTTCGAGTCTGCTCTCCATGCAGATTGCCGCGGCCGAAAGCGAGCTGGTTACCGGACCTCTGGAAGACGCATACTCGCGCGTGCTGGCGATGTCGCTCATTCATGAGTGCATCTATCAATCCGAGACTCTCGGCGACGTCAATTTCGCCGGATACATCGAGGCGCTCGCCGATCGCCTCTTCGCTGCTTATTGCGTCGATCAGGCGCGCATCCGCCTCGAAACCGCCCTCGAGCCGATTCCGATTGCGCTCGATCAGGCGATCCCCTGTGGGCTTATTCTCAACGAGCTTATTTCAAACGCTCTGAAGCACGCCTTCCCCGATGGGCGCGACGGCCGCATCAGAATTTCTCTCCGCCGTGCCGGCAACCGCGTCGCCCTCTCGATCGCCGACAACGGCATCGGCCTGCCGCCCGATTTCCAATGGCAGGACAGCCGCTCGCTGGGCCTGCAGGTCGTCCATACATTGATCGGGCAGCTGCATGCTCAGCTCGACGTGACTGGCGCGGGCGGCACGGGTTACTGCTTCAGTTGGAAGCTGCAGGGCTAATCCGAAATCGTCATCGTTGGACCCGGCGTGTTCGCAGCGGCCTCGGCCTGCTTCACCACCTGCGCCGCAATCTCGTAGTATCCATTTGCGCGCTTGTCCTGCGCGCCGAACGTGGCGATGGGTTTGCCGGTGTCGCCACCGATCCGCACATGCGGATCGAGCGGCAGCGCGCCGAGAAAATGCACACCCATGGTGGTCGCCGTCCGGCGTCCGCCGCCCGTACTGAAGACGTCAATTCGTTCGTCGCAGTGCGGGCACATCAGAAAGCTCATGTTTTCGACGATCCCGAGCAGGGGCACTTTGACCTGTTCGAACATCCGTACCGCCTTGCGCGCGTCTTCGAGCGCGACGTCGGACGGCGTCGTAACGACCACCGCGCCGGTCACCGGGGCCGTTTGGATGAGAGACAACTGCACATCGCCCGTGCCGGGCGGCAGGTCGATTACGAGGTAATCGAGGTCGCCCCAGTCGACGCCCCGCAGGAATTGCTGGATCACGCTGTGGAGCATTGGTCCGCGCCAGACCAGAGGCTTGTCGCCAGGGCTCAGAAACCCCATCGACATCAGCTTCACGCCGAAGTTGGCGAGAGGCTGGATGCGCTCGCCGTGCGCGGCGGGCGTCTGGTTCGTGCCCATCATCAGAGGCACGTTGGGACCGTAGACATCGGCGTCGAGCAGGCCGGTTTTGTAGCCCATCTGCGCCAGCGCGATGGCCAGATTGACCGCGACCGTGGTTTTCCCGACACCGCCTTTGCCGCTGCCGACGGCAATCAGATTCTTCACTCCGGGAATCGGCAGCTTCGGCTGCGCATTCTGTGGACCCTGACCTGGACTCATGTCTTTTAAGCTATCAGCCGTCAGCTTTCAGCTATCAGCCAGGCGCGGTACGAGCCACTCGCTGACGCTCGCGGCTCGTCATTTATTTGAGAATTTGGACGCGCCGCCGGCGCGCACACCGATAGCTGACGGCTGACGTGTTAATTAAGCTATCAGCCGTCAGCTTTCAGCTATCAGCCAGGCGCGGTACGAGCCACTCGCTGACGCTCGCGGCTCGTCATTTATTTGAGAATTTGGACGCGCCGCCGGCGCGCACATCGATAGCTGACGGCTGAAAGCTGATGGCTGACAGCTTTTATGACAGCTTTTATATCGTCTTTGTCGAGCCGCCGTCCATGTCGATCAGCGAGCCTTGCAGCAGCCGCCCGTGCGGGGTCAGCACGAACGCCACCATGGCGGCGATGTCTGCAGGCTCGCCGATGCGGGCGATGCGGTGCTGCTTCAGGAATTCATCTTCGGGCACGTCTTTCAGTTGGGCGGCCAGCCGTGCCGTTCGCACCGGACCCGGATTGATCGCGTTCACCTGCACGCCGTCCTGAATGCCTTTTTCGGAAATCGCTTTGGTGAATGAAAGCACCGCGGCGTTAACGGATCCGCCGATCGCGAACATCGCGCCGGGCGTGCGTCCTCCGGCGCCGACGATGTTGATGACCGAGCCCTTCTGCTTCCGCAGATGCGGCCATGCGGCGCGAGTCATTCGTACGGCCGCGAAGTATTTCAACGCGAAGCCGTCGATGAAGTCGTCATCCGTCAGGGTCTCGAAATCGCCGCGTTTGGTGGCGCCGGCGTTGTTGACGATTACGTCGACCGCACTAAAGCGCGCCACCGCCGCGTCGACCACTTTCGCCGCCGACTCGGGTAAACGCAAATCCACCGGAATGGTCAGCGTGTTTGCGCCGATCGCCTTCGCTGTTTGATTCAGCAGATCCGCATCACGCGCACACAGCACGACGTTCATGCCGTCGTGCGCGAGTCGCTCGGCGATAGCGCGCCCAATACCACGGTTAGAGCCCGTGATAATCGCGGTCTTTGTCATTTGTTGTTGGCGATCCGAACCGGCGTTCCCGAAACCAGCGAATCCGGCGGATTGACAATCATATCCTCATTTCGCCGCAGCCCCGCCACCACTTCGAGCGAATCGCCGAAATCGCGGCCGACCTGAACCGGCACGAGCATCGCCCTTCCATCACGCACGACAGCGGCGCGCAAGCCTTCCGATCGGAACAACACGGTGTTGATCGGAATCGTCATTCCCGCGGTCCCGCTGCCGGTGAGATTCAGATGCACGGAAACGTACGCGCCCGGCAGCAGTTCGCCCTTTTCGTTGTTTACGTCGACTTCGACGAGCAGAGTCCGTGAGGCCGGGTCGATCGAGCTCGAATTTCGCACGATGGTTCCCGTGAACGTGCGGCCGGGAAATTCAGCGAGGGTCAATGAGGCCGTGGACCCGTTGGCCGCGGCACGCTCGTATTCCTCCGGCACGTTCACGAAGACGCGAAGTTTGTCGGTGGCGGAAAGGTGGAAGAGTCCATTACCCGACGCGGGCGTTCCGGCGGAAGCGGCTCCAGCATTGATGAGAGCGCCCACATCGGTATTGCGCGCCGTGATCACACCGTCGAAAGGCGCGTAGACCTTTTCATATCCCTGCAGGTCTTCGAGGCGCTTTACGTTGGCGCGCGCGGAATCCACGATCGACTTTTTGGAATTCATGTCGGCGACCGCGTTGTCCGTATCCTGCCGCGCGACAGCTCCTTTCTGCAGGAGATTGGTATAGCGGCCGGCGGTGATCTGGGCCAGCTTGTAGTTCGTCTCGGCGGTTTCGACGTCCGACCTCGCCTGCTGCAATTGCTGGTCGGTCTCGGGCGTCTCGATTTCCGCGAGCAGATCGCCGGCGTGGACCTTCGAGCCGATATCCGCGTACCATTTGCGGAGATAGCCGCTGGTGCGCGCATACACTGGCGCATCCATCAGGGGCTGAGTATTGCCGGGGAGCACAAGATCGTTGCCCGCATTCGCGACCTTCGGATGCGTGATCGCCACGGTGAGCACGGCGGATTCTTTCGTCTCCTCCACCAGCGCCTTTTCGGCCGAAACGCGGCTGTTGATGCCTCTATAGACGAACCAGCCGACCGCGGCCAGCGCGATGACCAGCAGCAGAATGAACGCCGGCCCTACGCCGTGGCGTTGCCGCTTGTCGTTGTTTGACCGGTCCGACGGACCCGCCGGCGCCGGCGTGGTCTGGTGCGTTTCCAATGGCTCCTCTTGCACTTTCATGTTTAGCTGCTTATACCTTTATATCGACCCTACATGCGCGCCGGTTCCATCCGGCCGCTTTTCGCGGGCGCCGCGCCCGTTCTCTTTGTCAAATTGTGGATCAGGCTGAAGACCGCGGGCACAAAAAACAGCGTCGCAACAGTGGCGCACAGCAGACCGCCAATTACCGCGCGCCCCAGCGGCGCGTTCTGCTCGCCGCCTTCACCCAGACCGAGCGACATCGGAACCATGCCGATGATCATCGCGAGAGCCGTCATCAACACCGGACGGAAACGTGTAAAACCCGCCTCGATAGCCGCCTGCAGGGCGTCATGATGGTGCTCCAGACGATCCTTCGCGAATGACACGACGAGAATGCTGTTCGCGGTCGCCACGCCCATGCACATGATCGACCCCATAAGCGCAGGCACACTCAGGTGCGTATTGGTGAGGAACAGGAACAGCACGATTCCCGTGAGCGCGGCAGGCAGCGCACTGATGATGATCAATGGATCGAGCCACGACTGGAAGTTCACCACGATCAGCAGGTACACGAGCACGATTGCGACCCCAAGCCCGGCGGCAAGTCCGATATAGGACGTTCGCATGGTGTCGAGTTGCCCGCGCACGACGACATCGGAGCCATGCGGAAGATTTTTCCGCGCCGCGTCGACAATTCGCGTCACGTCCTGACCCGCCGCGCCCAGATCGCGGCCTTCCACGGCGCCGTAGATATCGATCACGCGCCTGATGTTGTAGTGGTTAATACCCGCCATGCCGGAGCCGCGCGCGATTGTTCCCACGTCACCGAGAATCTCGCCGGGCGGCGTGCCGGGCGCGGTGATCGGGATATTCTGCAGGTCCTGCAGCGACTGCACGGCATACTGCGGTGACTGCGTAACCACGCTGTAGAGCACGCCATTCGGGTTGAGGAAGAACGTGGGTGTCTCCTGGGCGCTACCGCTCAAAGAAACGAGCAGGCTGTTCGAAACATCGTGCTCGGTGATGCCCGCGCTCTGGGCCTTGGTGCGGTCGATGTTGATGTGCAGCTTCGGCTGATCGAAGGGCTGTTGAATGCGCGCGTCCACCACGCCCGGCACGCGCTCGATGCGCGGCAGAATCGAATCCGCGAATTTGCGATTGCCGTCGTTGTCTGCGCCGACAACCTGGATGTCGATCGGAGCCGGCAGACCGAAGTTCAGAATCTGAGTCACCATATCCGCCGGCAGAAAGTAGAACATGGTATCGGGATACTCCCGATTCAGCCGCGGGCGCAGCGCAGTGACCCATTCCTGCGTCGGGCGGTGCTTCTCTTTCAGCGAGACCAGGATGTTGCCTTCCGCCGAGCCGATCAGGCCGCTGTTGTCGTAGGTCGTATTGATGCCGCTCTGCGGCACGCCGATGTTGTCGACGATGCTGTCGAGCTCGCGCGGCGGAATCATGCGGCGGATGGATTGATCGATCAGGTCGTTCAGGCGCGCCGTCTCCTCGATGCGCGTGCCGGTTTTAGTCCGAAAGTGCAGCCGGAACTGCCCGTTGTCGCTCGATGGGAAGAAGTCCTGCCCCAGCCATGGGAAGAGCAGAAATCCTCCGAGACAAAGCACCAGGAACGCCGGCACGAAGAGGAAGCGCCGATAGACGAATGTCGTCAGCAGCAACTGATAGTTCAGGCGCAGACGCTCGAATCCGCGATCGAAGGCCTGTTGAAAGAGCGCGAATGGATTCCACGTGCGGCCCCCGCGCCGTCCGTGCGCGGCCTTCACTTTCAGCAGGTACATCGCGAGCGTCGGCACCAGGGTGCGCGACAGGATATACGAAGCGAGCATCGCGAAGACGACCGCTTCGGCCAGCGGCACGAACAGATATTTCGCGACGCCGCTCAGGAAGAACATGGGCAGGAAGACGATGCAGATACAGAGGGTCGACACCAGCGCCGGCACCGCAATCTGCGCCGCGCCTTCGAGGATCGCGGTATGCAGATCGTGCCCTTCTTCGAGATAGCGTTCGATATTTTCAATCGTCACGGTCGCGTCGTCGACGAGAATGCCCACCGCCAGCGCGAGTCCGCCGAGCGTCATGATGTTGATGGTTTCGTGAAGCGCGCTCAGCACGCAGATGGAAACCAGAATCGATAGCGGGATAGAGACGGCGATAATCAGCGTGCTGCGCCAGCTTCCGAGAAAGATCAGGATCATGATTCCCGTGAGGCATGCCGCGATGATTGCTTCGCGCACCACGCCGTTGATGGCAGCGCGCACGAAGAAGGATTGATCGGCGAGCTGCTGGATTTTCAGATCCGAGGGCAGAGTCTTCTGGATGCTGGGAAGCACGTCTTTGACGTCCTTCACGACGTCAAGCGTGGAGGCATTGCCGCTTTTGAGGACGGAAATGAGCGATCCGCGCTGGCCGTCCAGACGCACGATGTTGGTTTGCGGGGCGAAGCCGTCCGAGACGGTCGCAACGTCCCGAACGTAGATTGTCGAGTTTCCCACCTGCTTGATCGGCAGGTCGTTCAGCTCTTCCACGCGCGCCGGGCTCGAATTCAGATCGACGTCGTATTCGAACTGGCCGATCTTGGCCGTGCCCGAAGGCAGCACGACATTCTGATTTCCGAGGGCCGTGACCACGTCCGCCGGCGAGAGCCCTTTGGCCTGCAGGAGCGCCGTGTTCAGGGCGACGTTGATCTGCCGCTGCTTGCCGCCGTAGGGGTATGGAAGCTCGGCGCCGGGCACGGTTACCAGTTGCGGCCGGACGAAGTTCTGCCCCAGATCCTGAAGCTGCGATTCCGGCAGAGTGGGGCTGGAGAGGGCAAGCTGCAGGATCGGAACCGTCGAGGCGTTGTACGTGAGGATAAATGGCGGCGCGGCTCCAGGCGGAAGATTTCGCACGGAAGACTGCGAGATCGCCGTAATCTCTGCATTCGCACGATCGACGCTGGCGCCCGGCTGCAGGAAGACTTTAATGATGGCGCGTCCGCTCAGGGTCAGCGATTCGATGTGCTCGATGTCGCTGACGGTGGTGGTGATGTTGCGCTCGATGCCGGTGGTGATGCGGCCTTCCATATCCTCGGCGCTGAGGCCGGTGAAGTTCCAGATGCTGGCGAGGACCGGGATGTTGATGTTCGGAAAGATGTCGGTGGGGGTACGAAGGATCACTAATGGACTGCCCAGCAGAATCAGGAGTGCGAGGACGATGAAGGTGTAAGGGCGGGAGAGAGCGATTCGGACAATCCACATGTTATTGATTTGGCGTGAGCTTGGGGAGCGGAAGCTCCATCAGGCTTTATAGATCTCTGATGAAATACGGCACGCAAAAGTGGCGAATAGTTACCATGCCCTCGTCCATTAGGCAGGGGATATTTACCAGGGACAGCTGGCCAGGTTTAACTTACCTAAGCTAACCTCCTGGGACCAAAGGACTTTCGACCTTAAACGACACGTCGACTCCTCCGATTCCGATCCGGCGTTCGAGACCAGCCTCGTAAAACTGCGGTTAATGTCTCGAAATCGTTTGTCCCGAAAATGGTCGTTACGGTCTGCGCCCTCCTCTGGGCGCCGCCGCCTGGGCCCAACACTTCGACCTTTACCTTTTGATCAGGACGCGTGCTCGGGAACGTGCGGCGTGAGTCCTTCGCGACAGTGGTATTGATGGGAAACGGGACCGCGACGAGCGGAACGGGACCGTAACCGAGACTCTTTTGGCAGGCGACAGATATGCGGGCGCCGGAGCCGGTGAGGCGCTCGAATTCAATATCAACGGCGCCTTAACGATCACCAGTCTCTCAGCCAACTTTGCCGCGGGAACGGGTGGATCGAGCGCCTCGCCGTCTGGAAATTTCGAGGAGTTTGTCACCTGTACGACCTGCCAGGGTTGGAAAGGCGAGTAACCCGGCTGGGCCGCTTTCCTTTACCGTCGGCTCCGCAACGGGCGTCTCGATCGCGAGCTTTGTCGCCAAGTTACTTTTTCGCTTCCGACATAGTTGGGTCGAACGGCAATACCGGTAATGTGGCGGACAAAAGGACGGCGTTTTGAGTGCGACACCGGAACCCGGCATGCTGATGGGCGCTTCGATCCTGCGCAGGAAGCGCTCCCGCTGAAATCCTGCCGGGACGTAAGGGCGTGGAACAGATCAGCTTGTAACGGCGGTCAACACATCGTCGGTGACCGGGGGCGGCGGCGCTGCCGGCTCCTCATTCACGACCGGGCGCAGCAGAGCCTCGAAATTGCTTGTGAATTTCGACCACAAGTCGGTCATTTCGAGGGTCCGGCGGCGCCCCGGGGGCGTCAAGGTGTAGTACTTGCGGGGGCGTCCAAGCCCTGTCTCCACCCACTCAGCCTCGATCATGCCACCCCTTTCGAGGCGGCTGAGCAGCGGGTAGATAGTCCCTTCCGATATCACCAAACCTGAGCAGGATTCCAGCCGGCGCAGCAACTGCAGCCCGTAAAGCGGCCCGGTCCAAAGACTGGCCAGGCTCGCCAACTCGACGCAACCCTTGCGAAGCTGCACTTCCCATTTGCCCGTAGAGTCGGAGTTCATATGGCTATGGTGGGCGGAGCGGTAATCTATTCTCAATAAAGTTCGAGCGTCCCGATAGTGGCTGAGACGACTGCGGCGCCGCTTGGCCAGACAATCGTAGGAAGAGCTTCCTGCCGGCACGAAATTTCCTCCACTCGTCCGAACTCCCGGACACAATGCCGTCTCTATACAGATGCGGGCACCGGATGGTCACGTCGACACAAGAAGCGTTGTGGGTGTTGCGGGCGTAGTGTGGTGACCGTGAGGCCTTGCAGCTTCTGCTCGGCAGCGTGCAGCCGATGTTGCAGCGCTATTTGCGCGGCATTGTCGGAGCGGCTTCCGCTGACGACGTTTCGCAGAACGTCCTGGTCGTTCTCTATCGCAAACTGGGATCTTTGCACGCGCCTGAGCTGTTCCGCGCCTGGGCTTACCGGATTGCCAGCCGGGAAGCATTTCGTCATCTCAGAAAAGACAAACGCCGTCCCGAGCAGATGGGTGACGAATCGGTTGGAGGAACTGCCAGCGGTGGAATTGATCCCATCCGGTGAGTGGATCGGCGACATCCTGAGCATGGATGAGATCTCGCCGGCATGCCGGACCGTGCTTGTTATGCATTTTCAGGAAGAACTAACGCTGCAGGAAGTGGCCGCGATTCTGGCAATCCCACTGGGCACAGTTACGGGCTGGCCGCAATCCATAAGAAATTCAAATCAACTTAGGAGCGTTCGATGTCGCAGGTGGTTCCACCGCTTCCAGGCGCCAAACAACCGGGAAGTGGAAGTTCTCCTGATCACCAATCTGCAATTCATGGTGTTCACGGTCTTATTGTGCACTCTGGGTGTGTGCATTTTCGTCAGCCGTATGACCAGGAAAGTGCCGCAGGCCATCGAGCTTTCGTCGAAGCCGTGAAGCATGGCAGGCCGGGGTTTATCATTGTAGGGTTCGCGGCCACGGCGCGTTTAGCGTCTTTGCGCGGCGAGCCGGATCTTTCAGGGAGAAAACGCCAATCCAGATGCAAGTCAGCAAGGACCGCATTCTTACGACGCATGTAGGCAGCCTGCCCCGACCGCAGGATGTCGTCGATGTCTTATTCGCGCAGGACCGGGGCGAAGCGATCGACGAAACGCACTTCGACACGGTGGTTGGCAACGCCGTAAGGGAGACGGTGCGCAAACAGGTCGAAGCCGGCCTTGACATCATTGACGACGGCGAGATGAGCAAGATCAGCTATGCGACTTACATCCGGCACCGGCTGACGGGATTTGAAGGCGATTCGTCCCGGCCGACGCCCAAGGATCTCGACGATTTTCCGGAGTATCGCGACCGCCTGGTCAAAGCGGGGCACTCGGCGACTTACAAACGGCCGGTCTGTAAGGGTCCGATCGCGGTAAAAAACCTGGAGCCGGTGAAGCACGACATCGCGCGGCTGAAGAGGGCGCTCGAACAGGCTAAGGAAAAAGAAGGCTTCATGAACGCCGTGTCGCCTGGAACGATCGCGGTGTTCCAGCCGAACGAGTATTATCCATCGCACGAGACCTATCTCGAAGCGCTGGCGACCGCCATGCGGGAAGAGTACGAGATGATCGCCAATTCGGGGTTGATCCTGTCGATCGATTGTCCGGATCTCGCGATGGGCCGCCACTCCCGGTTCAAGCATCTGACTGACGAAGAGTTTCTGCGCTACGCCGAATTGCAAGTGGAGGCGCTTAACCATGCGCTGGCGAACGTCGCGGCCGACCGCGTGCGCATGCACATCTGCTGGGGGAACTATGAAGGGTCGCACGTCGACGACATGGATTGTAAGCGGATATTCCCGATCGTGCTCAAGGCCAAGCCGATGGCGTTTCTGATCGAAGGCGCAAATCCAAGGCATGAGCATGAGTGGGAGGCCTGGGAAACGATCAAGCTGCCGGCGGACAAGATTCTCATCCCTGGCGTGATCGGGGCGAACAGCAATTACGTGGAGCATCCCGAAGTGGTGGCGCAGAGACTGATGCGCTATGCGCGCGTGGTCGGTAAGGAACGGGTGATTGCCGGGACCGATTGCGGCTTTGGAACGTTCGCGGGCTTCGGCTCGGTGTTTCCGCCGTTCTGCTGGATGAAGATGAAAGCGATGGCGGAGGGCGCGCGGATCGCTTCCAGCAAGCTGTGGGGCAGGGGCGCGTCGAATTAGCGCCGGCTTCAGGCCATAACACCTAAGCTTCGTAACTCGAAATCTGCCTGGATGCCGTGTGGGGCGGCCTGATTGGCTTTGCTCAATGTGTCCGGCCGCAGATTACCAATCTGGCCTTTGATCCGTGAACACTGGAAACACAGGCTGCAGCCTGTGCCACCATCTGCGTAGTTCAGCTGGCTGACGCCGCTGCCTGCACAGGTTTCTTTGCCGCCGCCGATTCCCGCAACTGAATCAGCGCGTCGAAGGCCGCGCGGCGCACGCCCGTGTCCGCGTCACGGATCAGAAGCCTTATCCTGGCCGGAGCGTCGGCGAGGCCGCTGGTTTTCAGCATCCAGATACCCGATACCCGAAAGGGCGCGGACTCATTGCCGACGAGCTTCTCGATAGCTTTGGCCCATTCCTCGTTGCCGGCGAGATATAAGCCGTATACGGCGTTGGCCGCAACACGTGGGTTTGCATCGGCCAATGCGCTTTTAAGGATCTTCACGGCCTCATCGTCTTTGCGATTCCACAAAGACTCCACGAGATTGGCGCGGATGCGGTCGTCGCTCTCGCCCATTACGCCATTGAGCCAGGCGAGGCTACGCGATTGACGCCCAATCAGCAGCACGCATTTCGAAACAATCTGTGGATCGCTGGTTCGGAGGAAAGGCCGCAGCAGTGTAAGCAGACGACTCTCATTGACGTTGGCGCCTCCCACCATGCCGCCGAGAACGTCGAGCACTCGAAAGACACTGGGAAGCTGCACATGCCGCGCATCGCAGAGGTTCTGCAGCAGCCGAACAATATGCAGCTCAAAGCCGGGAGTATCGCGCGCGCCGGCCTTGGCGTATTCGATCGCTTCTTCAAGACTGAACAGAGTTGGGTCGCAGATCTTTTCAACAGCGACTGCCATGAGTTACAGATCGGCTCTTCGCGCGCTATTCTTTAGTTGTTTGTCAGTTAAACGACAATTGGGGCCCATCCGGAGGGTCTTAGGAAGATTCTTATAAGAAATGGCGTTGTAACGCGGTATCATTCTGGTGTCGATTCCTCTGAATCGACTGAGACGAGAGAAGAAAACACGATGACGAACGGGTTCGCCGAAATTATCAAACAACTGGAACAACAAGGAAGAGCCATCGAGAGAGCGCTTGCCGCTTTGCGCGAGGTTGGCGACGCGGGCGCGAGCACCCCAGCGGCTCCTGCCGGCGGGAGAGGACGCAGAGGCAGACGCAAAGGCGGAATGACGGCGGAAGGGCGACAGAGGCTTTCAGAAGCCCTGAAGGCGCGCTGGGCGGCCCGAAGGGCCGAGTCGGATAGCGCGGCGGCTCCCACGAAAGCGAAGCGGAAAGGCGGACTGACGGCGGAGGGCAGAAAGCGGCTGTCGGACGCATTACGCAAGAGGTGGGCCGCGAAAAGAGCCACCGGCACTGCTACAAGAAAGGCCGCGAAAAAAGCCTGAAGAGAGCCAGTTGTTCTCTCGCCTGTGGTCTGGCGCTGGAGAGCTTTTGCGGCGATCGCTGAAACTTCAGAACGGTCTCACGCGAAGGTATTTACGCGGGTTTTCGCGTAAGTCGCGCAGCAGTTGTTCCATCGTATGCAGGGACCCCGTTAGCGACTCATAGAGCTGGGCGTTCGAAAGCAGCCGTCCTGTTTGCCCCTCTCCGGCGTTGAGCCGCGCGATCATGGCATCGGCATCCCTCGCCAGTCGCACGGCCTTTCGATAGCTCTCGTCATCCCCGAGCATCGGATTCGCGCCCGCGCGCGCGAGCGTGGCGCGAAGACTCGTAAGGTCGTTAAGAAAGTCGTTGTACTGCCCGTCGCTCGCGACGAAATGACCGAGGGCGCCTTCTCCGTTCCCGATCGAGGCCAGCAGCCGGTCAGCCTTAGTCAAAAGGTCGCGCGTTCGATCGTATATCTCGGACGTATAAAAGGCCTTGCCAAGATCGCTTCGCGGAGTCAGAAAGGTGTGCAGGTCCCGGTCGAAGCCCTGCAGTGCGGCGAGAAATTTATCATACATTTCTTCGCCGGTGATGAACTGGCCTACCTTCGAGTCAGGTGACGCCATTTCGGCGAGCAGCTCGTCCACCTGAGTAAGATTCTGCTGCAGCGTCAGAATGAGGTCGGCGCGATCGGAAGCTTCCTTCACGGGCTCGCTCTGCAGGACGCCGTTTTCGCCGATCGGAATCGGGCTTTTGCCCTCCGCCACATCGATGAATTGATAACCGATCAGCGTGTCGGCGCTGACGTCGGTCTGTGAATCCTGTGGGATGCCTTTGAGGTAGCGAGTGAGAACTCGCATTTCGGCGCGCACGGCGCGGTCCGGTTCGAGCGATCCGGAAAGCTCGATTTTGCGGACCGTGCCTATCCGAATACCGCTGAGGCGCACTTCGGAATCCTTCGTAATTCCGGCCGCATCGGGCATATAAGTGGTCAAAGTAGTGCGGCGGGCGAAGAGGTCTGTCCCACCGCCGACAAGCAAATACATCAGGCCCAGCGAAATCGCCGTGGCCGCGATTGTCACGGCAACCACCCGGAGCCGCATTCCCCGCGTCGGCTTGATCTCAAGTGAAGCCATTCTTTCGGCCAGTCTAACAGCCGGCCGGCCAGTCTAACAGGCGGCGAAAAGTATTGAGGCCGGCCGGTGTCGTCAATACATTCTTAACATTTTCCTGATAAGATGTGGCTGCAGTGATCTGCGTTGGATATATTCGGCGTAAAAGGACGAGCTCTGAGCGTCTGGTTGCCCGCACAGCCTTCGGCTTGCGCCGGCTTGCTCTCGGCCTGGTGGTGCTCGTCGGTTCGGCGTTACTTGACCGCATCCCGGATCAGCCGACTGCAATGCAAAAGAAGACGCAGCACATTGCCCGAGTCAGACATACCAAAACCGTTCCGGCGGCTCGAATCGCGCGTTTCATCGCAATCGGGTGGATTGTGCCGCAAGCGCCCGAGCACACGGCCGTTCTCTACAAAGGAAAACCACGCACGCCGGTCGCCGCGGACTTAGCCCGAACAGCCGGCGATTCTTCGCCTCCCGCTCTCGGATTCCTTTAGTTTCGTTCTTTTAGTACCCAGGCCCACGGGCATTATCTCCGCGAGGTGGTCCCGGTGGATTCATCGGGAAGATCACTTTTTTTGATTTGGAACGGCAGCAATAAGGGCTATAGTAATTCCTGCGATTGAGAGTTGCCGAAAACGAGCGGCATCGGCTATGAACCGCAATAACGAGATCAGCGAACTGCTCCACTTGTCGGCGCGCGTCGGCAACGACCCACTGCTCATCCAGGCGAGCAGTGGAAACACATCTGTAAAGATCGACAACACATTGTGGATCAAAGCTTCCGGAAAGTGGCTGGCGCATGCGACCAGGGAAGAAATGCTGGTCCCGATTGGCCTTCGGGAACTGCGGGACACGTTGCGCGGATGCACGGAATTTTCCGGCACCGGCGCATGGGTCAACGGCAGCTATCTGCGGGCGTCGATCGAGACCGCAATGCACGCGGTTCTGCCGCATCCGGTGGTGATCCATGTCCATTCGGTGAATACCATCGCCTGGGCGGTACGAATGGATGCGCCTGAGCGGCTGGCAGAACTGCTGGCGGGTTTGCCATGGCGCTGGATTCCCTATGTATCCTCCGGTCTTCCCCTCGCTCGGCAAATCGAGGAGGCGCTCGATGAGCAATCGGGCTCGACCGTATTCGTCCTGGCGAATCATGGCTTGGTGGTATGCGGCGATGATTGCGCTGCCGCCGAAGCGCTGCTGAATGCCGTCGAAGAACGGCTCGCAGTGAAGCCGCGGACCCACCCCGCCTGGGATTCAGGCTTTCTGTCGCGGTTTGGCGCCCAATCCAGGTGGAACCTGCCGGAATCGGCGGACCTGCATACGCTTGCAACGGACGCCGTCAGCCGCCGTATTTTGGTGGGTGGAATCCTTTATCCGTGTCAGGCCATGTTCCTCGGCACCAAAGTGGAATCGATGCCCGACTGCGAGTTCCTGCCGGATGGCGTGGAGGAATTCGAGCACGAGCGTGGCATCCCCGCCTTCGGGATTGTGGAAGGTCGCGGCGTGGTAACGAACCGCCGGCTGACGGCAAGCCAGCGGTGCGTCCTGAACGGCCTCTTGCAGGTGGTGCAGCGCATCGATGAGGCGGCGCCCATTCGCTATCTCTCCGATACCGAAGTGCTGAATCTGTTGAACGAGGACGCGCACAATTATCAGATCTGTACCGAGCGGAACGCGATGCCCGGCAGGACCGCCGTCGAGCAGGCTGGCGAGAATTCCCGCGTCGTTTAGTATTCATCGCCGGGTCCATCTCACCGCCGTGCCCGCACTTTTGCGGGCACTTGTGGCCGGTTCAGGGAGAAGCGCCGGCACGATTGCCGGCGCGGCCCGCAAGAGTGCGCGCGCCACACTGTAAGGCGGCAGGATTGCTGAAAGGCATCGCTCCCTGTAAACTGTGCGGTTAAGCAAATGGCTAATCCAAATGAAGTCAGCCGCCGGGCACTGCTGCGCGGCGCGGCACTCGGCACGATCGCTCTGGCATCCGGATCCGATGAAGCGTTCGGACAGACCGCGGCGTCTCCCAACATCGTCTACATCATGGCGGACGATCTCGGTTACGCCGACGTGTCGTGCTATGGGCGTCCCGACATCAGCACGCCAAATATCGACAGCGTCGCCGCCAATGGAGTGCGGTTCCTCCAGGCATACGCAAACTCCGCGGTATGTTCGGCGACGCGCACAGCATTGATTACCGGACGTTATCAGTACAGGCTTCCGGTGGGCCTTGAAGAGCCGTTAGGCGGGACCGAGATCGGGCTGCCTCCCGAACATCCCACTCTGCCATCGCTGTTGAAGAAGGCGGGCTACGGGACGACGCTCATCGGCAAATGGCACCTCGGCCTGCTGCCGAAGTTTGGTCCGCTGAAGAGCGGCTACGATCACTTCTGGGGATTTCGCGGCGGCGGTCTCGACTACTACCGTCATGTCTCGGGACCCGACCACCTGTGGGACGACGACGCGCCGGTGGAGCAGATCGGTTATCTTACGGACTTGCTGGGCAGCCGCGCAGTCGACGTCATCAACAGTTATGCAAAGGCGGGTCATCCCTTCCTGATCAGCCTGCATTTCAACGCGCCGCACTGGCCTTGGGAAGCGCCGGGAGATCAGTCGGAATCGGAGCGCCTGAAGAATGGGGCGCAGGTCGATTATGACGGCGGGTCGCAGAAGACCTATCAGCGTATGGTCCAGGAGATGGACCTGCAAATCGGCCGCGTGCTCGAAGCGCTGGCCGTCAATGGTCTTACCGAAAATACGATTGTGATTTTCACCAGCGACAACGGCGGGGAACGGTTCGCCGACACATGGCCGTTCACCGGGCGAAAGACCGAACTGCTGGAAGGCGGACTGCGAATTCCGGCGATTGTTTCGTGGCCGGCGCGTATACCGCCCGGACGCACAACCGAGCAGACCTCGATGTCGATGGATTGGATGCCGACGCTGCTCGCGGCTGCGGGGACCGCGCCCGATCCGGCATTTCCGCCGGATGGAATCAATCTATTGCCGGTGCTGATGCAAGGCGCGGCGCCCGTGAATCGCCGGCTCTACTGGCGCTACAAAGCGAATCAGCAGCGCGCGATGCGGGATGGCGACTTTAAATATCTGAAGATTCTCGACAACACTTTTCTGTTTAACGTCGCCGACGATCCGATGGAGCGGGCGAATTTAAAGGTCCGGCGGAAGGATGTGTACGATCGGATGGCGGAGCAATGGCTGGCGTGGAACGCGACCATGCTGCCGGAGACGAAGGAGAACCGCACGTCCAATTTCACGGGCGCGCAGCTTGCGGATCACATCGGCACCCGGCCGACGAGTCAGGAACCCGACAAGCCGTAGGCTGCAGCAGAATTTGAAACCGCGACCGCCAGGGCGCGGCAACGATGCGTCCGCGGCCTACAACGTTGCCAAAGCGATATACTGGCCGACGATGAAATCCAAAGACACCAATCCCATCGACCGGCGCTCCTTCCTGGGCCGTGGAACGGCCGCGGCGAGCGCACTCATCGCCGGCAGCCTGCGCGCCGCGAAGACCGAACAGCAGCACGAAGGCCCGGTTGTCGAAACGATTGCCGGGAAACTCCGCGGCACGGTGATCGACAAGGTCTACGCATTCAAAGGCGTCCCCTATGGAGCTACAACCGAGGGCGCGGGCCGCTTCATGCCGCCGGTGCGTCCCAGGCAGTGGGCCGATGTGCGCGACGCTTCGCAGATCGGGCATCGCTCGCCGCAGCAGCACGGCATTCTCGAGCCCCTGCCGGAGGTCGGCGCGGCGGACCGCCAGAATCCGATGGGAGAAGACTGTCTCGTCGTCAACGTCTGGAGCAATGGCCTTAAAGGGGGCCATAAGCGTCCAGTCATGGTGTGGCTGCATGGCGGCGGATTCGCGTCCGGCTCCGGCGATTACAGCATCTACGACGGCGCGAACCTGGCCCGCAAGCGCGATGTCGTAGTCGTGACGGTCAATCACCGGCTGAATGTCTTCGGCTATCTCTACCTCGCGGAAATCGGCGGACCGAAGTATGCCGACGCGAGCAACGCCGGGCATCTGGACATCATTCTGGCGCTCGAGTGGGTGCGGGACAACATCGCGAATTTCGGCGGCGACCCGGCGAATGTGACGATCTTCGGACAATCGGGCGGCGGCGGCAAGGTGGCCACGCTGATGGCGATGCCTGGCGCGAAGGGGTTGTTCCATCGCGCGATTTGCGAGAGCGGCGCGGCGATCAAAGGGCAGTCGAAGGCGGCGGCCACGAAGACAGCGCAGAACCTCCTCGCGCGTCTGAATCTGAAGCCGGACCAGCTCGATCAGCTTCAGTCGATGCCGTTCGACAAAATTACGGACGCGATCAAGATGCCGGGCGTGGGCCAGTTCGAGCCGGTGGTTGACGGCAAGACCCTGACGCATGACCCCTTCGATCCGGGCGCGCCTGAAGAGTCCGCCAGCATTCCGCTGTTGATTGGATCCGTCGAGGAGGAAATCAATTTCTTTCCGGGAACGCCGCTCGATCCGATCGATGACGCCGATCTGCACAAGCGCGTCAGGCAGACCACGCGGACCGATGATGCGGGAGCGGACAAAATCATCGCGATCTATAAGAAAGGCCGGCCGATGAAGAGTAACGTCGAGATCTATCAGATCATCGCGTCCGACGCCGGATTCAGCGGCAGGGTTCACACCGAAGCCGACCGCAAGGCCGCGCAGGGCAAGGCGCCGGTTTACAAGTATTACTTCACATGGCAGTCGGGTGCGCGCGATGGCAAGCTGCGTTCGTTCCACACGCTCGAGATCCCGCTCGTATTCGAGAATCTCGAAGCAGGTGAGTCGATGACGGGCAAGGGTGCGGACCGCGCCGCGCTCTCCGACAAGATGAGCGCCGCGTGGGCGGCGTTCGCGCGCACCGGCAATCCGAACGTGAAGGGGCTGCCGCGTTGGCCCGCGTTTACGACGGATCAGCGCGCGACGATGATCTTCAACGACGAGTGCAAGCTCGTGAACGATCCGTATAAAGAGGCACGGCTGGCGATTGCGGCGCTGCCGCCGGCGGGTCCGGGCAGAGGCTGATCGTGGCACAGGCTCTCCACCCACAGTGCCCCGTCATCTCCTTTAGGTGCCTTTAGGAACGCCCGTTCGGCAGTCCTGCCTGCGTCTTTTGTCTAACCGAGAGCCGCGATGGGTACCTCAACATCCGGACTCAGAGTCCGCAGGAAACCGTCTTTGGCTTCCTTCATTCCTTCGGACGTATAGAGGAACGCGCGCCGCGTGCGCGGGTTTATGACCCAAACGTGACGGACCCCGAAGGTCAGATAGTCATCAATTCGTTCCTGCATGTCTTCCATGCTGTCGCCTCGCGAAAGAATCTCGATGCAAAGAAACGGAGGCTCGTGCAGGATTGGCGTGCCAGGCAGACGTCCGGCGACAACGGTGATATCGGGCACTCGAAACCGGTTCGGCTTCACCTGCACACGCTGCTCGGCCATCACCACGATGCCCCACTGGGTCTCGCGATTCAGCAGATAACCGATCAGAAGGGTTTGTAAACGGCTATGGTCCGACTCGCCCACATTACGCTCCCGCAGTTCGCCGTCAATATACTCGCGGTCAGGCCTGTAGCTGGTGTCGAGATATTCGCTCAGTGGGATAACCGTGATGGTTGCCATGGCTGCGTATCAGATACATATCCATTTTACTTCCAGACGTCCGGGCTCAATTCGGCAACGCGTACGCCACCAGCTCCGCCGGAAATCCCTGGCCGCCGATTGCGAGGAGGATGTACTGCTTGCCGTTGTGCATGTAGGTCATCGGCGCGCCGGTTTCTCCCGCGGGCATGAAGACCGCGCCCGCGTCCTTCCCCGTCGCTTTGTCGTAGGCCCGCAGGTACGCGCCGCGCTGGCCCTGCGCGTTGGTGATGAATCCGGCCTCACCCGAGATCACGAGCGTCGAGGTGGTAACGATGCCGATATTTCCGGCGCGGCCGGTGCGAGGGATGTTGAGCCCTTTGAGTAATGGATGGTTCCGGACATTGTCCGGCGTCTCGCCGTGCGCGATCTGCCAGACGATCTCGCCTTTATCCAGGTTGATCGCCGTGATCGCGCCGTACGGTGGCTTGAACAGCGGCAGGCCCTGAACGGTGAGCGCGCTCGGAGTATCCGGCTGCGCGAGGTCGAACGCGACTTGTCCGCGGACGTAGTTCATATCCGACTTGCTCTTTTCCGGCGGCACGAGGCCGAGGTTGGTGAGCTCGGTCTTGCCGTAGACATAGAGCATGTGTGTCTGCGGGTCGAACGATCCGCCGGGCCAGTTGGTTCCTCCCTGGCAGCAGCCGAGATCGAGAGTGCCGAGCGGTCCGCCGGGTTTGCTGACTGTTGGCGGCGTAAACAGCGGACCGATTCTGTAGCGCGACATGATCTTCAGGCCCTCCTCTTTGAGGGCAGGCGTGAAGTCGATGACCTCGTCGGCGGAGAATCCATTGCGCCCATAAACCGGAGGCTTCGAGGGCATCGGCTGCGTGGGAGAATACCATTCGCCCGGCACATCCCCTTTGGGCACGGGCTTCTCTTCGATCGGCCAGATGGGGTCGCCGGTCACGCGGTTGAAGACGTAGAGAATCTGCTGCTTGGTAGGTTGCGCGAGCGCTTTCACAGGCCTGCCATTAACAGTGATATCGACGAGCATGGGGGCGCAGGGGATGTCCATGTCCCAGATGCCGTGGTGGACGAGCTGGTAGTGCCACTTGCGCTGACCGGTCTTGAGATCCACCGCCACGATGCTCTCACCGAAGAGGCCGTTGCCGGGACGGTGGCCGCCGTAGTAGTCGCCGGTCGGAAGTTCCACCGGAAGATATGCTATCCCGAGTTCTTCGTCGACGCTGATCTGCGCCCACACGCCGGTGTTGCCGGTGTATTCGGCGGAATCCTTCTCCCAGGTGTTGTAGCCGAACTCGCCCGGTTTGGGGATAGTGTGGAAGATCCAGAGGCGCTTGCCGCTTCTGACATCGAATCCGCGGACATAACCTTTGACGTTTGACTTGCTCTTCGGCTCGCCGCCCGCGAGATGCGCCGCGCCTACGATAACGGTATTGCCCGCCACCAGCGGAGTCGCGTGCAGGCCAACTTCGCCGGTGACGAGATCGATCTGCTGATCGTCGTCAAGCTTCAGATCGACGATTCCGCCTTTGCCGAATGATGCCACGGGCGCGCCGGTCTTCGCATCGAGGGCGACGAGCCGGTATCCGGGCGTCACGTAAATAATCCGATCTTCCTTGCCGTCGGACCACCACGCGAGTCCGCGTCCCGAAAGCTGGCGGGGAGCCGCGGCGCCGCGCGGACCTTCATTCTCGCCGTGGACCCAAAGCAGCTCGCCCGTTCCGGCGTCGAGCGCCACGACGTCGCGCCGCGTACCCGCGGTGGTGTAGACGACACCTTTGACCATCAGCGGCGTGTCTTCCATGTTGAACTCAGGCTTTGGACCGAGATTCTCCGTGTGGAAGCGCCATGCGAGTTTCAGGTTATTGAAGTTCGACACGTTGATCTGGTCGAGCGCAGAATACTTCGTGTTGCCGAGATCGGCCCCGTACGTTCGCCATTCGCCGTTCTTCGCACCGGCCTGGGCATGGAGAAATGTGGCGGCGCCGAACAGCGTGGCGCCGGCGAGGAAGATCTGGCGAACGGCGAGGTTGCGGATCATAAGTTTTCACAGGAGATTGTATCCGAAGGAGTTTCTAACGTTCTTCGTCCTGCCCACGTCGGACACGCGGATACATAGAAGCTGTAAAAGAATCAAGAATTCCCGCTGAGGCGGGTAACCTCGAGATGGTCGAATACGCCTGGAGCTGAAGATCGAAGAACAGGCAACGCTGATTGATCTGGAGCAAGGGCCAAGGCCGGGGCAAGCGGCAAAAGGCGATGAGCGGGTAGCGGCACCAAAGATCAAGCGCATCGACCGTGAGCAGTCGGCTTTTGTGGCACTGGATGTGGAGCACCTCGTCAGTGTGGATGACAAGGTTCGCGCCATCTGGGTATGGGCTTACATTGAGGGCATCAGTTCCTGGCGCCAGATCGAGCATTCGATGGCGCATGAGCCGGCGCTGATGTGGCTGAGCGGATTGCGCGCGATCAGCCATGCGTCGCTGTCGAACTTCAGAAAAGATCACAGAAAAGAACTGGAGGGTCTGTTTACTCAACTGCTGGGCCGCACGCGTACAAACCGGCAATGACCGCCTGTGCCTTTCAGCAGCCAGCGCGCGAATAGCTGAGCCACCCCTTTCGCATAAGCGGGTTCTTTTTCAACCGCCGCCATTGGGCTCTGGCCCGCAATGCCGGTATTCTGGCCTTGGAGGAAGCGCGATGAAATTTCTGTGTCTGGCATACGGGTCGGAAAGCGACTGGAAAGCTCTGACGAAAGAAGAACAGGATATCCTGCTCGCTCAGGACGAGCTGCTGCGCAAGAGAGGAGTCCTGATGGGGGCGGTGCAAACGAGCGTGACGACAGTGCGCGCGTGGGATGGCACACCCGGCACGACCGCGGGAGCTTTTGCCAATTCCCCGGTCCCTCTGGCGGGTTTTTCGATAATCGAGGCGAGGGACCTCGACGAAGTGATCCGGCTCGTCGCCGGGACGCCGTGCGCGCGGGCAAAGGGAGCGATAGAAATCCGTCCAATCATTGTCGTTAACGATTTTCCTGGGGCATGATAAAATCCCTTTCGGGGTCCCTACCCGGCGCCGTTCTTCGCGGCGATATTTGTCATACGGTGCGACATGCAGTGCCCCTACTGTCAATCGGATGACATCACGCGGAGCCGCCGGAAGCTCTGGGAGCGGTTCGTTCTGGCCGCCCTGCGCGCCCAGGTCTACCGCTGCCGCGACTGCCGGAAACGTCACTGGGTCGGCGTCGAATGGGGCGCGGTCATTCTGGGCAGCCTGGTCGTAGTAGTCGCGGTGGGCATCGTCGGAGCTGTGATTGTTGCGCACCGGAACCAAAAGGTAATCGAAGCGGCGCCGCGCGTAATCGCTCCACGTCCGCGACGAATACGACCGCTGCAACCTCTTCCGCCGGGATTGCCGCCCCACGCCAGAGTTCCCGCGCCGGCGGACAAGTAAGGTCCGCTACAATTCCGCTATGAAAGTGGTGATCCTTGCGGGTGGCCTCGGGACTCGCCTCTCGGAAGAAACCGTCGTCAAGCCCAAGCCGATGGTGGAGCTGGGCGACAGGCCCATCCTCTGGCACATCATGAAGATCTATTCTTCGTTCGGCCTGAACGACTTCGTGATTTGCCTCGGCTACAAGGGCTACATGATCAAGGAGTACTTCGCAAATTACGATCTCCACAACTGCGACGTCACGCTGGACTTTCGCAACCAGAGGACAGTGACACACCGCCGCGCCACCGAAGACTGGTCGATCACTCTGGTCGAGACCGGCAGCGAAACCATGACCGGGGGACGCTTGAAACGCGTCCGTCCGTATCTCGACGAAGATACGTTCTGCATGACCTATGGCGATGGCGTGGCGGATATTGACATTCACGCTTTGATCGAATTCCATCGCGCGCACGGCCGCAAAGCTACGGTCACGGCGATTCAGCCGCCCGGACGCTTCGGCGCACTGCGTTTCGGGGAAGGCGATCGCGTCCTGGGATTTCAGGAGAAGCCCACCGGGGATGGCGGATGGATCAACGGCGGATTCTTTGTCCTCGAGCCGGGTGTCTGCGATTTGATCGAGGGCGACTCGACGGTGTGGGAAAACGAGCCGATGGAAACTCTGGCGAGCCGCGGCGATCTGTTCGCTTACCGTCATCCCGGATTCTGGCAGCCGATGGACACCATGCGCGACAAGCAGCATCTCGATGCCCTGTGGCGTTCGAACCGATCGCCGTGGAAGCGGTGGAAGTGAACGCGCTGGCAGTGAACGTGAAGCCCGCTTACAACCGCGCTCTCCACCATTCCACCGACCGCTCGAGCCCCTCGCGCAGGCTGTGGCGCGGCTGCCATCCGAGCGCGCGCAATCGTGAAACATCGGCGACGATTTCGGCGGGCTCGTCCGTCTTTGACGGCAGAGCGCCGAGCCGCAAGAGCTCCGGCCGCCCTGTGATCTCTCCGATCGCGGTGACGATCTCGCGCACGGCAATACCGGCGCCGGAGCCGATATTCACAGCCCCGACGCAATCGGATTCGAGCAGCGTCACGAATGCGGCGGCCACGTCTTCCGCGTAAATGTAATCGCGCGACTGGCGTCCATCGGTGCATCCGGCCGGCTCGCCGCGGAGCAGCGATCGAATCACGGATGGGACCAGGCGTTCCCGCGGTTCACGTGGACCGTAGGGGAAGAACACCCGCCCCGTTGCGACTTCAAGACCATCCTGCTCGCCGAGGCGCGCGGCGATCGTTCCGAGAGAACTTTTGCAGGCGCCATAGAGCGTGGCGGGCGTGCCGCAGTCGGACTCACGGAAGAGGCCGCTCCGCGACCACTCGTATTCGGCGCATGTGCCCGCGCCAACCGAGCGACGCCCACCAACGCCGGCAAACGCCTGCAGCAGCCGGATGGAGGCGTCGAGCCATGCGATGTTTTCTTCCGCCGTCCAGAACTTGCCCGGTGGGACATCCCATGCGAGATGCAACAGATGAGTCGGCTGGATCGATTCGAGAAGCGCAGGCAGATCAGCGGTCAGCAGATCGGCCGTGTGAGTTTGAACTCCTTGCAGGGCCGGGGCGGTGGCGCGACAGATCGCATGCACCTCATGGCCGCCGCGCAGCAGCACAGGCAGCACGTGAGAGCCGATGAACCCGCTCGCGCCGGTAACCAGAACCTTCATGACGCGAGGTTCGGGTATGCATTGTCGCGATCCGAAACAACAGGAGGAGCGATCGGCCACGCGATTCCCACAGCCGGATCTTGCCAGTGAATGCCATCCGCGAGCGGTGCGTAATACGACTCACTCATTTGATAGAAGAGCTCTGTATCGTCGACGAGCGTCTGAAAGCCGTGCCCGCATCCGGCCGGAATGTAGACAGCATTCCGAGCATCGGCGGTCAATTCCACCGACGCCCATTTGCGCCAGGCGGGCGATTCACGCCGCAGATCGACGACAACATCGAACGCCGCGCCGCGCGTGCAGCGCACCAGCCTGGCTTCCGGATGCGGCTCGCGCTGGAAATGAATGCCGCGCAGGGTGCCGCGCAGGCGATTCCACGAAACGTTGCACTGACGCACGACCGGGTTGAGGCCGTGCGCACGAAATTCCTCTTCGCAGAACGTACGGGCGAAGAAGCCGCGCGTGTCCTCGCGCCGTTCCAGCTCGATGAGGTACGCGCCCGGCACGGCGAGCGGCGTGAATCGCATCAGAACACCTCGAGTTCGGGGATCGGCACCACAAAGCGGCCACCCCAATCCCGAATGCATCGCATCTGTTCGGCGATTTCGTCCCGGATGTTCCACGGGAGGATCAGCACGTAGTCCGGCTTCGTTTCAGCGATGCGTTCGGGGGCGAAGATCGGGATGCGGGTCCCGGGGAGATAGCGGCCCTGTTTGTGCGGGCTGCGGTCGACCGTATAAGGGAGAAGCTCCGGACCGGCCCCGCAGTAGTTCAGCAGTGTGTTGCCTTTGGCCGGAGCGCCGTAGCCCGCGACTGTCTTCCCATCTCTTGCCTGGCGGATCAGAAACTCCAGGAGATCGAATTTGACTTTGCGCACGCGCGGCTCGAAGTTGCGATAACAGTCGAGCCTGTCGAGACCGGCCGCGGACTCCATCCTGCGGAGTTCTTCCACCCTGGGCGACACTGGTCCCCCGGCTTCGTCATGTCGGCCATAAACGCGAAGCGAGCCGCCATGCGTTGGAAGCTCCTCGACGTCGTACACCTCGAGACCGTGCTCGCGGAAAATTCGCGCGGTCGTCAGCAGCGAGAAATACGAGAAGTGTTCGTGATAGATGGTGTCGAACTGGTTCTCACGCATGAGACGCAGCAGATGCGGGAACTCGAGCGTGATGGTTCCGCCCGGCTTCAAAATCGCCTTCAGCCCCTCGACGAACGAATGCAGCTCGGGTACGTGCGCGAAGACGTTATTGCCCGCGACGAGGTCCGCCTGCTGGCCTTCCGCGGCGAGTTGGCGCCCCGTTTCTTCGCCGAGAAAGAGCACCCGGGTCGGGATTCCCGCCGCCTCCGCAACCGCCGCGACATTGGCGGCCGGCTCGATTCCGAGCACCGGAATCTGTTTCGCCTGGAAATGCTGCAGCAGATAGCCGTCGTTGCTTGCGATCTCGATCACCTTGCTGTTGGCGTCGAGGCGGAAGCGGTCGATTGCCATCGCGGCGAAGCGCCGCGCGTGCTCGACCCAGGCGGGCGAGAAGGACGAGAAGTAGGCGTAGTCGGAAAAGATGCGCTCGGGCGATTCGAACTCTTCCAGTTGCACGAGAAAGCAGTGGCGGCAGACGAAGACTTTCAGGGGATAGAAGCGCTCCATGCGTCCGAGGTCCCCGGCGGCGAGAAAGGAATTGGCCAGCGGAGAAGATCCGAGATCCACGAACACGTCTTCAAGCGGCTGCCGGCAGATGCGGCACGCGGCGCGTTTCGTCATATGAGCTTTCATTCTAAGTGGCGCATTGCGAAAGAGGTCCGTTCTCGCGGCCACCCACTACAATGTGCCTGTGAGCTTCTGGAGCGGCAAGCGGGTACTGATTACCGGCCATACAGGTTTCAAAGGCGGATGGCTGGCCCTCATGCTGCAACAGAAAGGCGCTCACATCACCGGCTTGAGTCTGCCTCCCGAGACCGAGCCGAACCTCTTCAGTGTTGCGGGAGTCGATAAAGCCGTCGATTCCCGCTGCGGTGACATTCGTTCCGCGGAGTTCGTCCGGGAAACCATCGCGCAGGCGAAGCCGGAGGTGGTTTTTCATCTCGCGGCGCAGGCGCTCGTCCGCCGTTCCTATAGCGACCCGGCAGGAACGTTCGCCACGAATGTGCTGGGATCCATCAACGTCTTCGAAGCGGTGCGCCTGACACCTTCGGTGGGCGCGATCGTCAATACGACCAGCGACAAGTGCTACGAAAACCGGGAAGTTCTGCGGCCCTATCGGGAGTCCGATCCGATGGGGGGCAGTGACCCTTATTCCGGCAGCAAGGGGTGCGCCGAGCTGGCGGCGCGTGCCTGGCGAAAATCCTTCTTCAACGATCGGATGCTGGTGAGCGTGCGCGCGGGCAATGTGATTGGCGGGGGTGACTGGTCCGAAGACCGGCTCGTGCCCGACTGCGTGCGCGCGTTTCAGCGCGGTGAGCCGGTGCTGCTTCGGAATCCGAACTCGCTCCGGCCATGGCAGCATGTGCTCGAGCCCCTATCCGGTTATCTGCTGGCCGCCGAACAGATTCTTTCCGGGAAGACACTCGCGGACGGCTACAACTTCGGTCCTGACGCGGAGCCTGTTTACCGCGTCGAAAAAGTGGTCGCGGCGGCCGCGCGCCATTGGGGCGGGGGCGCGGTCTGGGCGCTCGATGCGAGGCCATCGCCGCCGGAATCGTGTCTCCTGCTGCTCGATTCCACGCTGGCGCGCACGGACCTCGGATGGTGCCCGCGCCTTTCCTTTGACGACTGCGTCGCGTGGACCGTCGAATGGTACCGGAGGCAGGCGGCGGGCGAGGACATGCGGGCGTTTACGCATCGGCAGATTGAGCGCTACTGGTCTTTGCCTGCGGAAAAGGCCGGTTCAGCAGGCTCTCTTTCCGGTTGACAATGAAGTTCGGCCGGCGCATTCCGTTCTTATAAATGCGCGCGATGTAGAGTCCGAGAATCGCGAGCATTCCCATCACATAGAGCAGGTCGACGGTGACGGCGAAACGAAACCCGCGGCCGCCCGTGTGCAACCAATCCCAAAGCCACGCCGCGGCATTTGACAACAAAAATACGGGGAATGCGTAGGCGGCGGCGCGCAGCAGGAAAGTCGAAGCAGTCAGAATGCCCGCGGTGGCAAAGATCGCCATGCCGGTGAAGTTGTAATGGGTTTTCCCTGCGACGCGCTTCTCGCGTTTGTAGGAAATACCCAGCCGGTGAAAACCCGCATAGCCGATCTCAGCCCGCAGGAAGGGGAAACTCGTCTCGTTCACGAGAATCGCCCGCCGTACCTCGGCGGTGATCAGCGCGAACTCCGCCATGAACAGCACGATTTCCATGTCGGCGGACGCGCTGAGGACGTGATAAAAAAGATCGCGCGATCTTTTAACTACCCACGGTTCGGGGCGGTCGTGGCGTATTCCGTACACAACGTCGTAACCCTTCTCCCACTGGTCGAGAAACTCCGGAATCATCTCCGGCGGATCTTCACAATCGGCATCGATCACGATGCTGGCGTCGCCCGCGGCATAGCTGAGTCCGGATTGCACCGAAGCCTGGTAGCCGAAGTTGCGTGAGAGTGTGATGAGCTGAACCGAGGGATCCTTCGCGCGCAACTCCGCCACGATGCGCGATGTCGCGTCGGCGCTGGCGTTGTTGGTAAAGATAATCTCGAAATCGAAGCGCTCGCGATGCGGCGCGAGGGTGCGCTGCAGCCGGTCATAAAAGATCGGAATGGCGCGCTCTTCGTTATAAACCGCCGAGATGATCGAGACGAGTTTGCGCAAGCTTCGGAGCCAGCGTAACACTCACCGTATTCCATAGCGAAAACGCCGGCGCCACGAAAGCGGCTGGATCGTGGTTTTATAGTGAATCGTGGCCACGCTTGGTTTGAATACAGGGCGTCAGCGCACCCTCGTTCTGGCGGCCGCCTTCATCGTGGCGATCGGTGTCACGTTTTTTTTCGGCTATCGCGCCGGGCGCACGGCCCGCCGCGTCCGCTGGCAGAACGAACCCATCCGTTCATGGATGAGCGTGCCTTTCGTCGCCCACACACACCATGTCCGCGAGGAGGCGCTCTTCGGCGCATTGCATCTGCCGCGGTCGCCCCGCGATCACAGGCCCATCCGCGACATTGCGCGGGCCGAAAAGCGGCCGGTGTCCGAGCTGATCGGCGATCTCGAAGATGCGATTGAGAACGCGGAGTCCCGCGGCGAGACTTTACCGCCGTCAGGCAGGGCGCCCTGATGAACGAGCAAATCCTCGCCGCATTCGCGCGCTACGGCTCACCGGCTCTCTTCGCCATAGTCGCGATTGCCGCCGTCGGCCTGCCATTGCCCGTTACTCTGCTGCTGATCGTGACGGGCTCGATGGTCGCGCAGGGCGCGATGGACGCGTGGTCCGCGATTGCGATCGCCGCCGCCGGATCGGTGGTGGGTGATCAGCTCGGCTTTGCAATCGGCCGCTGGGGCAGCGGTATTTTATTTCAGCGGCTCAAGCACCTGCTCGGAAACCCCGAACGCCTTCGCCGACTCGATGCGAAGGCAAAGGCGTGGGGCAGCGCGGGAATCTTCTTCAGCCGGTGGCTCGTGACGCCGCTCGGTCCGTGGATCAATCTGGCGACCGGCGCATCGCGCTACTCGTGGCTGCGCTTCACGATTTGGGATGTGCTGGGCGAAACGTTCGGCGCCGCGCTGTTTATCTGGGCCGGACGAGTCTTTAACGACCGCGTGCAGGAAGTGAGTTCTGTTTTTGGAGACCTGACCTGGGCGATCGTGGGGATTCTGGCGGCGGCAATTCTTGGGTGGAAGCTGTTGGCGAAGCGGGCGGTGGAGACGCGATCTGTCTGAGGAGAGTCTGGAGCCCGGTGCCGGGATTGAACCAGCGACATCCAGTCTACAAAAATGCTCCTCGATTGAGCGCACGGGACTTATGGGTTTTCTTCGATCTCTCCCGGATTGTCGCGATGCGCGTAGTTTCCATTATTTGGGTGAGGACGAAAGCAGAGTTGCCGTAACGTCGTAAAACATTTCCAGCTTTCCATGGTGAGCGCTAAATTTCCCAAAAAGCCCGATCAGGGGCGAGCGCCCGACATGTTACGCCCAGAGTCATCCCGACGGGCTCGTCGCTGCATTTTCAATCACTTCTCAGGTTCGTTTGGCAATTTCATGTTTTCAGGACCGGAAATCTCTCTGCATTTCTAGGGCGATGTCCTCGGAGCCCGTGGCCATCTGGGTTCGGGTTGTCCAGCCCGGACCCTTGATGGATTGGCTCTGTTCTGCAAAAGCATGGCGTGAGCCCTTCCGACTCCCCAGGCCCGGCCGATCCTGCGGCCGGGCACGCTTCGGCGGCGGTTCCCATCGTGATATTCAGTTTTCAAAAAACGAGCGGGCAGAGGCCGGAAGGCTTGCCCGGTTGCAGTGTAAACCTCGGAAGGGGCGCTTCCGGCAGCCGTTCGGCGCAAGACGTTGAGGTTGCAGCGGAAATAATCCCGAACCATGACGCAACGCAGCCCGTCGCTTGCGGTTGATCTGGCGTCGAAGAGATTGCGGAGATATTCCGCCCCGGTCTGAAGCCGGGTCTGAAAGCAGAGGCGCATCGATTCGGAAGGATTCACAATCCCACCCGCGCACTCGCGTTCTCTCGAAACAAACTCGCATCGCGGATGTACTTCCGGAGCATGTCGCTGGACTTGTGGCGCGTCTGCCGCATAATGGCCAGTTCCGGAACGCCGTTCATGGCGGCCTGAGTCACCAGCCCGGCGCGAAGCGAATGCCCGGCGTACTTCGCTGGGTCGAGTCCGGCCGCGGCGGCATAGCGCTTCACCACGATCGCGACGGCTCCCGGGCTCATCCAGTCGAGCAGCCGGCCGTGACGGTCGATCCGACGGAAGATCGGCCCGGCCGAGACCTGCGCCGCCGCAAGCCATTCCTGTAGTGCGCGTACCGGGCAGAGCTTCGAACCGAATGCAATGCCAATCACCTGCCCCGCGCCTTCCTGATCGGTCTTCGATTTCCGGATCGTGACCTTGAGGCCGTCCTCGCGGAACTCGATATCCTCGATGTCCAACGCCACCAGCTCCGACCGGCGGAACGCGCCGGCGAACCCGATCAGGAGAAGCGCCCGATCGCGCACGCCGAGCAGTTTGTCTGGAAGGTGTGCCACCATCGCGGCGACGTCGGCAGTGAGGATCGGAGCCTTGCCGGCCTGGGCCACCCCGAGGGTGCGCCGGATCCCGGCCAGCGTGAGGCGGGCTTCGGGGCTGGAAGTCGGCGAATCGAATCCGGCGGCGGTGTGCATCGCTGCGATCGCGGACGCTCGGCGCTGAATGCTTCCAGCCTTCAGCTTTCCAAAATCAGCGCATGCGGAGATGTAGGCCGCCAGAGTCGCTGGAGCGGCGGGCAGGGGTTGCAGGCGATGACGCAGGCTCCAATGCTCGAAGTCGCTCCAGTCGCTCCTGTAACCGCGGAGCGTGGACTCTGCCCGAGAAGCGCGGGCGTAGCGAGTGACAGATTCGACGAAGATCTGTAGCGCCGTGGAAGACTCGCGCTGGAACGGAATGACGGCTGCGGCGCTCATGATGCCATTCCTTCAGCGCTGAGGATGAGGGGAATCTGTCGACTGCCCATGAATGGCCGGAGGGCCTGCTGGTAGGCTTCGAAGGCCGATCGCGCCGCGGCCTTGAAGTCGGTATCCAGCAGGTGCCGGTTGCACTCGCCACAAACGAGCCAGGTCTGGGTAACGCGGTTCTGATTCCGGCTGTACCAGTGATCGAACTCGGCGCCATCCAGCCGCCCGCCTTCGGTGCAGACCGGTTCGATCTGACAGCAGGGGCAGATTCCGTTCCGCCGACGCGCGATCACCTGAACGTGAATCTCCATCGATCGTTTCGAAAGCGGCCGGCGTTGCAAAGGGAGATTCAGGCGAATATCCCGCAGATCGGCCGCAACCGCCCTCTGCCCGGCGTGGATGCTCTCGACGCGATCCCGAACGACCTCGAGCATCCGGATCAGCGGAAGTTGCTCCGGCACGCCCGGCGCTGTTGCTGGTGTGGTGACCAGTTCCGGGCCGGGCTGACTTGTTTCGTCGGATTCATCGAGAGCGAGGGCGGACTGCATGCTTATGCCGAAGCCGCTTCCTTTTCGATATATTCGTCCAGTTCGGGCGAGTCGTATACGACAAGCTCGGGGAAAGCACAATAAAAGTCGCGGGCGGTCTCAAGGTGACTGGTGGTCTGTTGAAGGTCTGAAGTGTTCAGCCCGTCGATTCCGGTACTCATCACCTCCGCGATCTTGGCGCGAAAGTCGCCGACCGTGTAGCCACGCATCGCGGCCAAATGGGCCTTCAGGGCGATGTACTCGGCGCGGGACATCTCGATTCCTTCGACGCCGTGATCGTTGGATTCAAAGAGCACGAGTTGATACGAGTGCTCCGGATGTGTGTCCTTGACCCAGAAAGGAACTTCGACTGGCCTTGGGGCCGGCGGTTCTGGCGTGAGCGTCGCGTGTCGGCCCTGACTCGGTTGCGCGCGGCGCGCCATCACGACACCGCCTTGTCTTCGACCGCGCGCAGCGCGTCGACGTACTTCTCAACCTGATCGACCATGCGTTCCGGCACGCGGATGTAGCAACGGTTGCGGCCGAGCTCATACTCAAACGCGTGGCCGAGGTAAATTTCATCGTACCGTCGCTCTGGAAGATGATTGCGACCGTCCCAGTTATTCAGCACGGCCCAAAGTAGGCGGATTTCTTCGGGGGAGGCCGAAGCGATGAAGTTGTCAAAGCTGCCTTTAAGAGCTTCGCGGAAATTGGCGCGGATCAAGGCACTGATCGACCCGCACTCGATCTGCGGCGGGCCGGGCCATTCATTTTTCCGCCAAGCGATCATGAGATCGGTCTTCCACTCGCTGAATGCATCCGGATTGAAGTTCTCGATTGTGGCGCCGAGTTTCGCTTTGTCGTCGATCAGGCGACCGAAAAAGCGCCGGCGGGTGTGCGCCATAGCCGCCCGAATCATCGCGTCCACTTCTTCATCGTGCCCTCCGCATGTCAGCATCTCCGCGACGGCGTCGGCAATCAATTCATGGGTGCGGGTCAAGGCCGCCTTATCGAAGTAAGACGGAAGATCGTCCCATGAAATTTGTCCGGCATCCCGCGGACCCGTGAGCGCGGTTGACTCACTGATGGCCCTCGGCGAGGGAGCAGCGGTTTCAGTTGTCCGATTTTTTCGGACAACTGGCTTCGGTTTGGAACTGGCGGCCTGTTTCTTCTTTATGGGCATGGATGGCTCCTTTTGGTTGAACAGTCGGTGACGTGCTGAAAATCGTTACGCCGCTTTGGCGAGCGGAAGCGCTACGGGCGCTTGCCAGGTTGCAACCGGGCCCGAGGCGTAGAGGATGCGCCGGCTTCCACGTTTGCGGCCTTTGGTGAGCCGCAGTCGCTGCACGAGCACGCGGCGGTATTCGCCTGTCGCGATACGCGCGTCCCGTCGCTTCAGGGCTTGGCCGATGCTGCCGCACCAGTCATAATCCACGCGCTTGTTGATCAAGCTGGCAACTACGAAGCTGTATCCCTTGCCCTTCATCGTGAAGCTCCTGCCGCCCGGAGGGGCGTTTCCAGTTGCTGCATGTGATCGAGAACAATTCGGCGGGTTTGAATGCTCGGTTTGTTGACCCGTGCGGCCCGGGCGACCGTCGTCCAGTCGTCGGCGTTCATTCGCTGCGCGAGCTCGGCGGTGATGCCGGAGCGATGCAGCAGGATCAGGAGAGCGGTGGATTTCCGAAGACGCGCGGTTTGTTTTTCTATTGTCGTTAGCACTTCTACCGCTTCTACCGTTTTACTATAAGCGAGAGAATTTCCGCTGTCAATAGAACTTCTACTGATTTATGATGGATGGTACTATGCCGCCATCGGAGAAGCCGTACCTTAACTTCGTGATCGAGCCGGATCTCCTGAAGCGTCTCGACGATTTCAGATTCAAAAACCGCTTTGCCACACGCGCCGCGGCCATCAAATGGCTGTTGGCGTGGGCGTTGGATCAAAAGCCGTCGGTTCCGAAGGGGGAATGATGCCCGCAAAGAAAGGCGTGCTCTCGGCCGCCAAGGCGGCCGCCGCGATGGCGCGCCTTATCGAGATGAAGCCCGATGCGATTGAAACACTTCGGGCGGCCGCCAAGAACTCAAATTCCGCAAAGAAGCGCGAAGATGCACTTCGGACGCTCAAAGAGCACGGGATTCGGCTCGACCCCGAAGATACAGGCCAGAAATGAGCCTGTTCGGGGACTTCCTGAAACCGCCGCCGCCGCTCGAATTCACGGAAGAGGAACGGAAGGCGCTTTCGCTCTTCGATCGCATCCAGCTAATTCCTGACTGGCAGGGCAGCGTAACGTTTGCATTACAATTCCGCGAGTGGCAGCCCAGCCTGTATCCCCTGAGCTTCAGGGTAAATTCGCGGCGTGCGCCTACATTTTCCGCGCTGGTGACGAGGAGGGAAGGCCCTGCGGCGCCACGTTCATGCGGAGCCATCCGAGGCAGGTAGTGTGTCCAATTCACGCCATGGCGCGACGTACCGAGCTGCAGCGCGAGAGAACGGCGAGAGGGCGAACCGGAAAGAGCCGCGGTGGCCCGGCCACCAAAGAAGCAGATTTCCATACGGCGCGCTAAGCAATTGCGGCGAAGCTATCAGGAATGGTGCATCGCCTTCTTCAATTTCTCGACCAGGCGCTCGGCTACTTTTCGTTCGCCGCCTCGCCTCATCACGCTGAACATCAGGCTTCGATCGCCGGCTTCGTCAGACCAGAGAATCACTTTTCGGTCTCTGTCGACGAGGCTTAGGCTGGCCGTCGCGATATCGTGCAGGCCGAGGTAGCGACCGGTAATCTTGGCGCCGGTCCCCTTTTCCTCTTCGCTTACGCCGGTCAGGATTCCATCAGCGTCCTTTTCATCGAGAACCACAACTACCCGCCCCTTCATCTGCTTCGAAAACTCGGCGCGGAGGTACTGGTCAAGGTCGTTGGGCAGCTTGTCGATGAAGACCTTATGGATACTGCTCAGATCAGGCGGGGTCTGGGCGAAAGCAGTTGAAATTGAGAGCGCAAAGACTACGGCGGCGAAGCATATTTTCATGCAGGTTTCCTTTTGTGCTGAGAGATACATTTAACCACGATTCCGGGTCCTTTACCGCTGGCCCGGCCGTTTGCATTAGAATGCGCCTGTCGTGGCTGCACTGAAAAATCCGAAGCATGAGCATTTTGCTCAACTGATCGCCTCGGGCGTAACTCCAACAAAAGCATACGCCTTGGTGGGGTACTCCGAAAACGGCGCGGCGGCCAGTGCGAACCGAATGCTAAAGAATGCAAATATCCAGAAGCGTGTCTCGGAGCGGATTGTCAGGGATTTTCCACATCCGGCGCCCAGTGGCGTTTTAAATTTCATGCCCGTAATTCTCGATAGAATCCGTGCCTGGCTTGATGCCGAAGAGGTGAAGTTTCGCGAGGTCCATCACGAGCCGACAAGGACTTCGGAGGACTCAGCGCGAGCGCGCGGCGAAGAGCTGAGGGTCGGCGGCAAAGCGCTGTTGATCAAAGTGGACGATGCATACCGGCTCTTCGTTCTGAGTGCGGACCGCAAACTCGACTCGGCTGCCATCAAGCGCCACTTTGCCGCCCGCAAGACGCGCTTCGCGACCCCCGAGGAACTCGTGGAATTGACGGGACTCGTGCCGGGCTCAGTACCGCCATTCGGTGAGCCGGTGCTGCCGTTTCCGCTGTATGTCGATCCGTCGGTGCTCGAGAACGATCGCATCGCGTTCAACGCGGGCTCGCTGACGGATTCGATCGTAATGCGCATTGCGGATTACCGGCGCGTGGCAGGAGCACTGGTATTCGAGTTCGCGGTGCACGCGGTTTGATCGAAACAAGCCGACCCAAAATCGTGGCGCGGGCTCTCAGCCCAAGGCTCTCAGCCCGCTGGCTCGGCAATCGTGCCGGCGCCTGTCCCTGTGAGAAGATCCGCGCTACGGGCGTTTTCGAAATGGCCGCTTTGGCGGGCGGCCTGGTCCGGCGTCAGGGCGAGAGCCTTTCGGTGGCCCGGAGCGCGGTGGCCCGGAGCGCGGTGGTCCCGAGCGCGGTGGCCCAGAGCGCGGTGGCCCTGAGCGCGGCGGTGCTGAGCGCGGCGGTCCTGAGCGCGCCGGTCCGGAGCGCGGCGGACTCCCCTCCGGACGATCCCTGCCTGGCCTCACACCACTTTCAAGCGAGCGCCCGGGGCCGCCCGGTTTGAATCCACCTTTGAAACCGGGCTTTTGAAAGCCGCCTGGTTTCGAACCACGTTCTTCGCGACGCGGAGGGCGATCGCGGTCAAATCTGAAATCGCGCCCGCGCGCCGGCGGGCCCGAGCGTTCCTCCGAAGGGCGCCGCTCGAATGTTTTTGGCTTGAAGGGCTTTCGTGGAGGAAGTGATCCATCCTTGCGCTGGAACGTCGGCCGAGTCTTCGCCGCAATTTCCGCCGCGGGTTCCACCATCGGTTTTGCGATCTCTTCCAGCGCGGGCTTCGCAGGCACCGCGGGGTTCGCAGGCTCCGCGATACGCGGCTGGACGAGCGGCGGGCGAGTTGGACGCGGCCTCGCCTGGAAATCCGGTCCCGTGCGTGTACGCTCGCGGACCGCGGACCCGGCCGCGACAGGGGCTACTTGCGCGGCGCGGGCGATCTCATCGGCCACCTGAGCCACCACCCGCATCTCCTTCACGTCGTGCACGCGCACGATATGGGCGCCATTCAGAATCGCCGCGGTAACCGCCGCCGCCGTGGCATAAACCGTCTCACTCTCCGATGCCTGCGCCAGAAACGATTTGCGCGACGGACCGGCGAGAATCGGAAAATCCAGCTTCGCCAGCGCGCTCAGGTGCGCGAGAATCTCCGCGTTCTGCTCTTTGCGCTTGCCGAATCCGAGGCCCGGATCGATAACGATGCGCGCACGCTCCACACCTGCATGGCGGGCGCGATTCGCTGTTGCATCGAGTTCGCGCGCGACGGTGGCTGCCGGGTCGGGCATGGGAGGCAGCTTCGGCCAGGTCTCGGGCTGGCCGCGCATGTGGTTGAGGATGAGTCCGGCGTTCCCGTTGGCGGCGGCTTTGGCGAGGGCGGCATCGAAGGTGAGTCCGCTGGGGTCGTTGATGATTTCGACGCCATACTGGATCGCGCGCTCGGCGATTTCCGACTTGTAGGTATCGAGGGAAAGCGGCACGCGCAGATTGCCGCGCAGGCGCTTGAGAATGGGAACCAGCCTCTGCCATTCCTCATCCGCCGTGATTCGTCGGGAGCCGGGGCGCGTGGATTCGGCTCCGATGTCGATGATGTCGGCGCCCTGCTCTTCGAGCTCGAGAGCGCGGGCGTAGGCGCGATCGGGATCGTTGAAGCGCCCGCCGTCGGAGAACGAATCGGGTGTGACGTTCAGAACACCCATCAGGAGGGTGCGTTCACCAAGCTGCATTTCCGAATCGCGCAGCTTCCAATAGTAGATTTTTCTATTCATTCCTTGCAATTCAAGTGTCCCATTGCCAATTCGACACTAAAGGATTTCAGGCCAATCGCCGATTGATTCGCAGGATGACATGCCAACACACATTGTTCTCGCCGGCTGCCACGCTTGCCGGGGAGTATGAGGCCAGCGATTCTCCGCTCGTACTGTTCCAACCGATTGTCGATACGTTTGCACACTGTGTGCTCGCGCATGAATGTTTTGTGCGCACGCCGAAAACGGGGGTCCCGGGGACAGGAAGTGAGGATGGGCGTAATCCTCTGCAGGCCACGCAGACCCGCAAACTTGCGATTCAGTCGGCCGCCAGCCAGAACCGCGGTGGGCTCTACCTTCTGCGGGTCACGCCCGCGGAGGTTGACGATCCCGAATACGATCTGGGGATGGCGGGCGAAGCTGCGTCAGACGCCGGGCTGCCGCCGGCCAACGTGATCGTCGATATGTCGGAAGCCGATCTGGCGCGTGACAAAGAGCACTCGCGGCGCATCCGGGAATATGTGGCAGCGAGTGGATTTCACTTCGGATTGAGCGGCGCCGGAGTCGCGGCCGGGCCGGATTCGTTCGAGAACATTCGCGACTTTAATCCTGAATTCATCCGGGTGGACAAACGCCTGGTGCGGAACATCGACCGCCCCGCCGCGGCCGCCACTGTAAGCCAGTTGGCGAGGCTCGCGGACCGATCGGGCGGGCAGTTGATTGCCGAAGGCGTGGATAGAATCCGCATGCTGGAAAATCTCTGGCTGCTCGGGGTGCGGTTCATGCAGGGGGATTTGTTCGGGCGCCCTGCGGCCCGGGTGATTTGACGAGATGCTGAAAAAGGTCTTTCCTCGATAAGAGCGCAGGCGAAAACGCCTGCTCCACCTGGGCCAGCCTGGGAGATAAGACGAGCGGATTTTGCGTGCTGAACAGCTCTGGTGAAGTGGTGGAGCAAGAGGCAAATCCGACGACGAAAATTGCATTCTGCCGCGACAGTCCCGCGAACTTCGGAAACCAGGTACCAGCCTCAGGCGGTCTGGATTTTCTCGAGATCCTTCGCTTCTCCAAACGGCGTGCATTTGGCCCCCGCGACGATCGTGCGCAGCAAACCCGACAGCACCGCGCCCGCGCCGGCTTCAAACCAGCGCTCAACTCCGTTCGCCGCAAGGTAGCCGATCGTCTCCGTCCATCGCACCGGGTTTGGCACTTGCTCGTACAATCCCTCGCGCGCATCGGCGCCGGTGTTGACCTCGCGCGCCTGCCAGTTATTGATTAGTGGAATCTCGAGATCGGCGAAGCGCGTCGAGTCGAGGTCCGGCTTGAGACGCTCCTGCGCCGGCTTCATCAGCGGACAATGGAACGGCGCGCTGACCGGCAATTGCACGACCCGCTTCGCGCCCGCGGCCTTCGCCAGTTCCATGGCGCGCGCCACGGCGCCGGCGTTTCCGGAGATCACGGTCTGGTCGGGCGAGTTGAACCCAGCCGGTGAAACGATCTCGCCCTGCGCCGCCTCCGTCAGGATCTTGTCCAGCGTCCCTTCCGGCAACTTCAGCAGCGCCGCCATCGCGCCCACGCCCGCGGGCACGGCTTCCTGCATATAGCGGCCGCGTTTGTTCACCAGCCGCAGCGCTTCGCCGAAGTCGAGACATCCGGCGGCGACCAGCGCTGAGTACTCACCGAGGCTGTGCCCGGCGACGTATTGAGGATCGCCGACTTCCTTCCGCAACACTGTGAACGCCGCGAATGAGACAGCCAACAGACCTGGCTGCTGGAACTCCGTGCGCCTGAGCTCTTCTTCCGGACCCTCGAAGCACAACTTCGACAGCGCGAAAGCCAGAGCGTCATCGGCGCGTTCGAAGCACTCGCGCGCGGCGGGAAAATTTTCCGCCAGCGACTTACCCATGCCCGCGAACTGCGAGCCCTGGCCCGGAAAGAGAAAAGCTGTCTTCATGTTGAAAAACCACTATAAGACGGTGGAAGGAACGGAGGCGCCCCGGCCTTCGTACCATAAAGAAGGAGGGTCGCGCATCATGACCGCACAGGAACAACAACTGATTTCCTCGCTCGCCGACCGCATCAGGAACGCGCCGGCGCCGGAGATCGACCGAGACGCCTATGATCTGATCCTGCACACTATCGGGACGCGTCCCGATGCTCTCTACATCCTCACGCAGACCGTCCTCATACAGGAGATGGCGCTGAACCAGGCGAAGGCGCAGATCGAACAGTTGAAGAACCAGCCCGCCGCACCGCGCCAGTCCGGATTTCTGCCGGGTTCACAGCAACCGTCGGGCTATCAGGGATCGAGTTATGCCGAGCCGGCCCCGCCACCTCCTCCTCCGGCATCCGGCGGCGGATTCTCCGGCTTCCTGCACAACGCCGCGCAAACCGCAGCGGGTGTGATCGCGGGCGAACTCGCTTTCGACACGCTCTCGTCGCTGTTCGGACATCGCGGCGGATTTTTCGGCGGCGGTGGCGGCTTCTTCGGCGGCGGTGGAATCTCGCCGGGATCTGAAACCATCATCAACAACTATTCCGACGACGACCGCGGGCGCGGCGAACGTGGACTCGATTCCGGTGACAGCGGCGACTCCCGTTTCGCGCAGGCGGCGGATCAGGACCAGAACATCAGTCCGGACATCGACGACGAGCGTGACAACTCCGGCGACGACTTTGTGGATGACTTCTCGTCGTCTGACGATGGTGGCTCGTCCGACGTCTGAAGGACTGCGGCTCAAAGCCGAAGGGCGAGTAAGCTCTGGCGTGGGCACTCCCCCAGGTGCCGGCATGAGTACCGCATACATTTTGGTCGAACGTGGGGCAGGTTGGCAACCCGGATGCCATGCCGCCCCACATGCCTCCTGAACAAGCCCCTGGCGCGGACTCTCCGGGCTCCGTGTGCCCCGGCTTGGTATCGTGAAAATCAGAGCCGCGTCGCATATGTCCACGACTACCACCAAACTCAAACGCAACCCAGCAACACCTCTCAGCGCCAACGAACATCTCCAGAAATGGGTCGAGAAAATGGCCGAGCTCACCGAGCCGGCCTCGATCCATTGGGTCGACGGCTCGGAGGAAGAAAACCAGACCCTGCTCGACGAGATGGTCGCCGGCGGTACCCTGATCAAACTGAACGAGAAGCTCTGGCCGGGCTGTTATTATGCGCGGTCGGATGCGAACGACGTGGCGCGCGTCGAAGACCGCACCTTCATCTGTTCGCTGTCGAAAGATGCCGCCGGTCCGACGAACAACTGGGAAAATCCCTTCGACATGCGGCGCAAACTGAAGGGCCTGTTCGACGGAGCCATGCGCGGACGCACGATGTACGTGCTGCCGTTCAGCATGGGTCCGGTGGGCTCGCCGATGTCGCAACTGGGCGTCCAGTTAACGGATTCGGCCTACGTCGTGGTCAGCATGCGCATCATGGCGCGCATCGGCCAGGCGGTGTTCAACGAAATCGATAAGGATTTCAAGCGCGTGGTGCCGTGCATGCACACGGTCGGCGCGCCGCTCTCGCCGGGCCAGAAAGATGTCGTGTGGCCCTGCAACAAAGAGAAGTACATCGTGCATTTCCCGGAGACGCGCGAGATCTGGTCGTACGGCTCGGGCTATGGCGGCAACGCTCTCCTCGGTAAGAAGTGCTTCGCGCTGCGCATTGCGTCGAACATCGCGCGGGACGAAGGCTGGATGGCGGAACACATGCTCATCCTCGCCGTGGAAAGTCCGCAGGGCGAGAAGACTTATGTGGCGGCGGCGTTCCCGAGCGCGTGCGGCAAGACGAATTTTTCCATGCTGATTCCGCCCGCCGGCTTCGATGGCTGGAAGGTCTGGACGGTCGGCGACGACATCGCCTGGATCAAGCCCGATGCGAAAGGGCGGCTCTACGCGATCAATCCTGAAGCGGGCTTCTTCGGCGTGGCGCCGGGCACTTCCAACAAAACCAATCCGAACGCCATGAAGACGCTGGCGAAGAACTCCATCTTCACCAATGTGGCCCTGACGCCCGAGGGCGGCGTGTGGTGGGAAGGGATGACGGACGACCCGCCCGCGGAATGCCTCGACTGGCAGGGCAACAAGTGGACGCCTGAGATCGCCGCGAAGACCGGAGCCAAAGCCGCGCATCCGAACTCGCGCTTCACGGCGGCGGCGTCACAGTGTCCGACCATCGATGCGGACTGGGAGAATCCGCACGGCGTGCCGATCAGCGCGCTGATCTTCGGCGGACGCCGCGCGACCACCATGCCGCTCGTCTACCAGGCCTTCAACTGGACGGCGGGCGTTTACGTAGGCGCGACGATGGGCTCGGAGATGACCGCCGCGGCGGCGGGCACGATCGGGAAGGTGCGGCGCGATCCGATGGCGATGCTGCCGTTCTGCGGCTATCATATGGGCGACTATTTCCGGCACTGGATCAAAATGCGCCGGCAGTTGAGCGAGACGCCGCGCATCTTCCACGTGAACTGGTTCCGCAAGGATGCGGACGGCAAGTTCATGTGGCCTGGATTCAGCGAGAACATGCGCGTGCTGAAGTGGATCGTCGATCGCGCGCACGGGCGGGCTGTCGGACAGGAAACGCCGATCGGCTGGATGCCGCATTACGAGGACATCAACTGGAAGGGCCTCGATTTCCCGCGCGACAAGTTCGATGAGCTGCAGGCGTTCGATGCCAAGGCGTGGAGGGACGAGGTGATCGGCCACGAGGAGTTGTTTATCAAGCTGCACGATCACCTTCCGCCCGAGGTGATCTACGAGCGCGAACTGCTGATCTGCCGGATTTGAAGGTGGCCAACCTTCCGGTCAGCGCGTAATGCCATCCCCGTAGTTCGCGAAGCCCGGGATACTGACCGGCAGCTTTCCGGTGATCGGCATTTCTCCGAACAGCGCTTTCACCGCCGAAATCTCCGCGGGCGGCACCGTAGTATACGTCGTCATGTACATCGCGACCCCCGGGAAATTGCGCAACAGATACGGATTCCCCATCGCAACCAGACCCACGGGCTTTTTCGTCGCCGTCAGCGTTTCGATCAGATGCGGGAAGCTGCCATTCAGGGCAACCGATCCGCGATAGGCTGCGACCGAGGCGAAGGCGACGACGACGTACCGGCTCGCGTCCGCTGCGGTCTGGGCGGCTGCTTGCACCTCGGCATCCGGCATCGATGGGTCGAGCACGGTAACTCTCGCGCCGACAGAACGCTTGCGAATTTCGAGCGCGAACGCCTGTCCTTCCATCGAAGACGGCGATTCCGTCAGAAGAAAGTAAGCAGTCGTCGCATCGGGCTGTAGCGGCGCGAAGGCGTTTTCGTTTCTGACGAGCGTGACCGAGCGATCGGCAATCGACTGTGCGGCGGCGTTGCTGGCGGGCGAATTGACGATGGAAGGAATGGCTTCGAGATCGACCAGTTTCTTCGTCGCGAGGCCGAGATGGGCTTTCGCCATGAGGATCCGCATCACACTCTCGTCGACACGTTTCTGTGAGATTCGTCCACTGCGGACAGCCGCGGCGATCGCGTTAATGGCGGCGCCAGGATCCGGGGGCATGAGCAGCACGTCCGCTCCGGCTTCGAGAGAACGCACGGCCGCGTCTCCATTCGGAAAGCCCTTCGCGATGCCGCCCATGTCGAGCGCGTCAGTCACGATGATTCCCCTGAAGCCGAGCTCTTCGCGCAGGATGCCGGTCAGAATTTTCGGCGAGAGCGTGGCCGGGACTCCGGCATCGTCGAGAGCCGGGACGGCGATATGCGCCGTCATAACGGCATCGGTTCCAGCCGCGATCGCCGCGCGGAAGGGAGCCCATTCGAGCTCTTCGAGGCGAGGCTTGTCCGCGGTGATGGTGGCGAGATTGAGATGAGTATCCGTGGCAGTGTCGCCGTGTCCGGGGAAATGCTTCGCGGTCGTCAGGACACGCGTGCCGGCGACGGAATGGGCGCCCTCGATAAAGGCCGTTGCAAAGGCCGAGACGTCGGCGGGGTTCTCGCCGTAGGAGCGGATATTGATGATCGGGTTATCCGGGTTGTTGTTGACATCGGCATCAGGAAAGAAAAGCCATTGGACGCCGAGCGCGCGCGCTTCTTTCGCGGTGATTTGTCCCTCGATGCGAGCCTCGTCGGGATCGCGCGAGGCCGTGAAAGCCATGGCGTGCGGGAAGACCGTCGTCGCATCGACGCGCATCGATGCGCCGCGCTCGAAGTCGGCCGAGACGAGCAGCGGAATGCTCGCGAGCCGCTGCATGCGGTTGATGAAGCTGGCGGTTTCAAGCGGATCGGCTTTGGCGACGGTGCGTCCATTGTCGACGTTGACCAGAATGAGTCCACCGATGTGTTCCTGCGCAACCAGGCGGACGAACGTGCGATAGGCGCGCGTGCGGGTGTTCATCGGATGGCCGTTGAAGCCGATCACGATGAGCTGAGCGATTTTCTCCCGCGGCGTCAGCGTCTTCATCCAGCGCGCCGCGATGGCCTCGTCGGAGAGCGCGGTTACAGAGGCCGCGGCGGTTTTCTTCGCTGATTTCGGTATGGTGTGTTTCGGGGGCGGGGCAGAGAAGAGAGCGAATGGCAGAAGCGCGGCGACGAGGGCCAGACAGAACACTGACACGCGAAGACGGCCCCACCTTAACCTGCGTGCGTCGCTTTGGCTCCGCCCGGCCCGCGTTGCGACGCCGGTGGCTTCCGGCGGCGCGGCCGCGCAGCCAGCCTGCGGATTGCGCGCAGCAGATCCTGAATTTCCTTGTTGCTCTTGTTGATCAGCTCGTCCGCCCCGGTCGTCTTCGCGTTCATGCCGAGACAGTCGATGAATCCGGAGAGCAGAATCAGGCCGGTCGACGCATCCGCGTTCCGAATGCGCCGAATAAGCTCGACGCCATCCATGCCGCTCATCTTCAGATCCGTCACCACTACATCGAAGCGGTGTTTTTGAAAGATTTCCCAGGCTTCCTCCCCGCTGAGCGCCGTCTCTACGGCATAACCATGATCCGCCAGGATTATCTTACGGGCAGCTAACCCGCGGGCGTTATCGTCGACAAGCAGAATTCCGGCAGCGCGCGCCTCGGGCTTTCTCATGTTGGGAACCGAGTCAAATTAACAGAGCTGTCACGCGACTGTCAACGAATTTGCATCCGTATGAAAGAACGGCGAATCGAGTTCTTGACTTGCGTGGCGACGTTGATGGTTTTATTCGACGGGCCGCGGCGCAGTGTAACCTGCCTTGGCGAGCACCGTGTACTTGATCGGTTTGCCGCTCTTCTGGTCGGTGATGCGCAGCGGCTCGTTGGTGCCCGGGTTCACAAGCTGAATCGTGAGCTTGCGGAACTTGCCATCCTTCGCCTGATTATTTGGTGAGTATCCGAGCGAGTATTGATTGCGCAGAGACTGAGAAATCGAGCCGAACACGCCAGGCAGCTCTCCGGTGAAGCGCGGGAAATATGCCTGGCCGCCAGTCTCCTTCGCGAACGTCTTCAGCTCGTTATCGGCCTGCAGGAAGTCAAGCTGCTGGATCGGGCCCATGGAGCCCTCAGCGATGATCCGTTCCGCCTGCAGCAGCGAGATCGAATAAACGGGCACGCCGGATTCCTGCAGACTCTTGCGCGTTTTATCGTACGTAAGCTTGCTGAAGGTGTCGATGCCGGAAGCGATCAGCAGAATGGCCTTGCGTCCTTCGATCTTCGACATGCGGTCCGCCGTGTCGGTGAGCGCGTCGAACATGTTGCTCTCGGAGAAGCCGGGAATGCGCAGGCGCGACATGGCGTCCATCGTCTTCGCACGGTCGTTACTGAAATCGCTCAGAATCGTCGACTTCAGATCGTACGCAATGATGGCGACATAATCCTCCGGCTTGAGCGTGCTGATGAAGCCGTAGGACGCGGTGAGCGTCTCGCCCCAGCCCCGGCTGTAGAAAGACTGGAAGCGCGCGCTGAACTCGATCACCATCGCGACCGTCATCGGCGCTTCGCCGACCGAAAATTGCGTGAGCGTCTGCGGAACGTTGTCTTCGAGGATGCGGAATTTGTCGCGCGGAATGCCGGGGATCGGATTGCCGTGCTGATCGAGCACCTGCGCGTCGACGGTGACGACGTTGGTTTCGGCCTTGAAAGTGGCGTCCGCCAGGCCTTCCTGGTCCTTGGTGGCCTTCGGGCTGAGCTTGGAGGGGATCTTCGGGAGGTCGCTGCCGGAATCGGGACTGGGTGTTGTCCCGGTATCGCTGCCCGTCGCCTTCTTGCGCGGACGCGCGACGGTCTCGCTTCCGGGATTATCCTGCGCCCAAACGCCGGCGAGCAGACTCAGCGCTCCGGCCACACCCAAAATCCAGATCCTGTTGCGGCTGATCCACGATTTCATACGTACGCACTTCCAGCTTCAATGATACGAAAGATCGACAGTTCGGGAGACGAGCGGGGAACGGGTAAGGTTTCCCGGCGACTGAGGAAGCCGCGCGCGTCAGCAAGCGACAATGTTGCGCCGCTCACACGCGATTTTTTGCCGGTTAGTCAGCACTAGTTTACCCACGGGTCGCGGTCCGAACCGTGCTTCTTCAAATAGACTTTGAACTTCCGGCGCGCGCGCTGCATCTTGTAGTCTTTCCACCGGTGCGCGAGATCGAGCTGGAATCCGCCGCCGATACGCTTTCCAAACTGCGTCTTCATATAAGCGAAGCCGAAGATCATGCCGCCCAGATGCGCGAGGTTGCTGACGGTACTGCCGCCCTGGAAAGAACTGAGAAATGCGATGGCGCCGAAGATCATCACCATGTACTTGGCTTTGATTGGAAACAGGAAGCTCATCAGCACGGTCTGATTCGGAAACATCATTCCGAAGGCGAGCAGCAGCCCGTAAATGGCGCCTGATGCTCCGATCGTCGCCTGATACGGGTTCCCCGTCAACATGTTCACGATAACCACGCAAATGCCCGCGCCGACGCCGCAGATGAAGTAATACTGCAGGAATCGCTTCGTCCCCCACGTTTCTTCGATGGATGCGCCAAACATCCAGAGCGTGAGCATGTTGAAGAGGATGTGCGTAAAGCTGGTCAGGCTGTGCAGAAACAGGTAGGTGACGAGCTGCCAGAGGGCGAGGTGCATCACCATTTCGGGCACAAGCTTGAGAGGAATAAACGGACCTTCGCCGACCGCGCGCGCGCCGAAGAAGTAAATCAAATAGACGGCGACGTTCGTGATGACGAGCCACTTGACGCCCGTTGGAAATGACCAGGGAAACAGAGATGCGGCGCTCCGGAACCTTGTGTCGTAACGCATGGGTTACCCCGCTCCAGGTACAGGATAACAGGCAGGGTAAGCGTCAAACGTTGGCGATGACGCCGCCTGGTCTCGGGGCTTTGCCGATAGCCAGATCCGATTTAGCCGCGGCGGATTTTTTCGCGTAGCGGTTCAGGCGCCAGGCGAAGTATTGGATGGCCAGCGCCAATCCGGCCCAGACTTGCCAGTGCGACAGCAACCCGGTTGAATAGACGAAGTCTCCGGTCCATTCCAGATCGGCGCCGATGCGCCACATGGCGAAGGAGGCGCAACTGAGGGAGATCAGAGTCAGGCAGCTTGCGGTGAGGGTCGCGATCCGCTTGTTTCTTCCGGCGCGGCCCGACACCGCAGGCCCACGCCCAAAGCGGATTTTCACGACCATAAATTCTGTATCAGAGACCACTATAACCTTCCAGACGGCTTCCAGCGGCAGAAAACATTAATCAAAGAGGATCGTCGTACTCCGGTTCAACCCATGTCGCGATAGATTGGTTCTGATCAGCCCCTGGCGAGATGAGCGATTTCACACACGTGCGGCGGAGAACGGCGTCGCGCATCGCGGCTCTGAGGTGAGAGCGCACATTTCCCGAAAAAGGTTTCATGAAAAGAATAAAGACAGCAATTTTCGGCACCGGATTTATGGGGCGCGTGCATACCGAAGGCGTGCGTCGTCTGGGGAATGTCGAGGTCGCGGGAATTGCGGCGCGCACGACGGAGCAGGCACGCCACTTCGCCGACGAAGTTTCCGTTGAACGCGCGACAGGCGATTACAGGGAATTCCTCGCCGACCCGGAAATTCAGGCCGTGCACATTTGCACGCCGAATTCTCTGCATTTCGAAATGGCCAGGGCCGCGCTCCGGGCCGGCAAGCACGTTCTTTGCGAGAAGCCGCTGGCGACGTCGGTGGCCGAGGCGCGCGAGATGATCCGGCTCGCCAAAGAAAAGAACCTGGCGAATTGCACGTTCCACAATCTGCGCTACTATCCGCAGGTCCAGAACATGAGGCGCATGCGCGAGGCCGGCGAGCTCGGCGAGATTCTGGTGGCGCAGGGCACTTACTCGCAGGATTGGCTGCTCTTCGATACTGACTGGAACTGGCGGGTGGAGAGCGGTCCGTCGCGCGCATTCGCGGATATCGGGACGCACTGGTGCGACATGGTGGAGCACATCACGGGGCAGCGCATCTCGTCGGTCTGCGCCGACCTCGAGACGTTTTTCAAAACGCGCCGGAAGCCGCGCGGGTCGGTCGAGACGTTTACGGGGAAGACCTCAGCGCCTGCTGACTACACCGAGAGTCCCGTTACCACCGAGGACTTCGGCTCGATGATCTTCCGTCTCGGTGACAACGCGCGCGGCGCGATGACCGTCAGCCAGGTCTCGGCTGGACGCAAGAACCGCTTCTTCGTTGAAATCTACGGCACGAAGGGATCGGTCGTGTGGAATCAGGAAAAGCCGGACGAGCTTTGGATCGGCCGGCGAAACGTGCCCAATCAGGTGGTGGTGAAGGATCCGTCGCTGCTCGCGGAGAAGGCGCGCGCATATGCCGATCTGCCCGGCGGCCACAGCGAAGGATACGACGACACGTTCAAGCAGGTGTTCCGCCGGTTCTATCTGACTGTCGAAGATCGCGGCGCGCCGGTTGAATATCCGACGTTCGAAGACGGCCTGCGGCAGCTTCAGATTTTGGATGCCGTGTTGGAGAGCTCGCGGGCGCGGGGCTGGGTGGATATTGGATAGACAGGTCGCGCGGGCACTTTTGTCCACAAAACGAAAAACGCCGGCGACAAGATCGCCGGCGTCACATTCTCAAACTGTCCCGCCGCTTACGCGAGGTGATCGTCCAGCATCTTCTGGACGTCGCCCTTCCCGGTCGCGCCCACTTTCGTCGCCACCAGTTGGCCGCCCTTGAACAGCAGCAGCGTCGGGATTCCGCGCACCTGATAACGCATCGCCGTCTGGCCCTGCTCGTCGACGTTGAGCTTGCCGATCTTGGCCTTGCCTTGATACTCTTCTGCCAACTGGTCGATGATCGGCGTCATCTGGCGGCACGGACCGCACCAGGATGCCCAGAAATCCACCAGCACCGGTTCGGAAGACTTCAGAACTTCCGTGTCCCAGCCCGCGTCGGTAAAGTTAAGCGTATTTGCTCCTGCCATTTATTTCCTCGTCCTGAAAAATTAGAGTGTTCTCATGCCACAAAGGATGCAACGTTCCGGTACAAGCGCGAATACTCGGCCGCCGAGGCGGCCCACGAGAAATCTTTCTGCATCCCGCGAACCATCATGGCTGTCCACGCTTTGCGGCCGGTCCACATCCGGCAAGCCAGACGGACCGCCTCCACCAGCGCCTTTCCATTGTAATCATGGAACTTGAACCCCGTGGCTCCCGGCCCAGGCGCGGCTTCGATCGTGTCTTCCAAACCGCCGGTTGCACGCACCACCGGAACCGTGCCGTAGCGCAGGCTGTAGATCTGATTGAGTCCGCACGGTTCGTAGCGGCTGGGCATGAGAAATATGTCGGACCCCGCCTCGATGCGGTGCGCCAAGGCGTCGTCGTAGCCGATTTTGACCGCGATCCGGTCAGGATACTTCGCGTGGAGCGAGCGGAACAGTGTCTCCCACCGCGCTTCGCCATTGCCGAGGACGGCCAGATGGACATTTTCCGCCAGCAGGGCTTCGGCGGCTTCGCCGATCAGATCGAAGCCCTTCTGGGCAGCGAACCGCGAGACGATGCCGATGAGCGGCCGGCCTACGGCTATTGGCGGCAACCCCATCTCACGCAGGAGTTCACGCTTGCAGGTCTGTTTGCCACTCAGGTCGGCGGCTGAATACCGCGCCGGGATCAGCGGATCGGTTTGCGGGTCCCATCGGCTGTAGTCGGCCCCATTCAGGATTCCATGGAGCACACGCCGGCGCTCGCGGAGGAGGCCGTCGAGGCCGAATCCGTACTCGGGCGTCTGGATCTCCTCGGCGTATTTCCGGCTCACCGTGGTCAGCGCATCGGCGAACACGATACCTGCCTTCAGGAAACTGATCTGGCCCCATAATTCCACGCCATCAGGGTCGTCGAACTCCGCGGGAAGTCCCACATCATTGAGGAGCGCGCGGTCGAAGAGTCCCTGATAGCCGAGATTGTGAATCGTCAGCACCGTGCGGATTCCGAACAGCGCCGGGTCGGCCACACGAGGGTCGCGCAGGTAAGCCGGCACGAGCCCCGCCTGCCAGTCGTGGCAGTGGATGATATCAGTCGGAAATACACGACGCGAGACTTCGATGGCGGCTCTGCAAAGCAACGCGAACCGCAGATGGTTGTCGGGGAAATCGCCCGCGCTGTTGCCGTAGAGGCCGGGGCGGTCGAAGAGCTCAGGCTGCTCAACGAAGAAGACGCGCGGCCCTCCGGCCGTCACCGCTTCCCAAACCGAGACGGGATAAACGCGTCCCGCCAGAAAGATCGGTACGCCCTGAAGCAGGCGGTTCGCCGCGGCGGTCCGCAACGCCAGGTAACGCGGAATGACGGTCGCGACCGGATGCCCCAGCTTCGCCAAAGCGGCCGGAAGCGCCCCGAGAACATCGGCCAGGCCGCCGCTCTTCGCCCACGGGCTGGCTTCTGAAGAAACCATCAAGATGCGCGGCGGCAACCCGTCTGGGCTCACGATGCAATGGTAAACTAGCCCAGAATCATAACAGGTGCCCGAGGGAGCCACGAGGGAAAAACCCGACGCGACTTATAATGAAGTTTTGAAGCAAATACTGTCCGTTGCCGCTGCTTGCCTGTTGATCCTGAGCCCGCTCAAGGCCGCGGAAAACCTGCAGCTTGGCTCGAACGAAAGCCTCTTCGCGGTGCTTGCCGCCGCCAACGCGGCCGGTTACGACGAAGGCGTGGCCCTGCCGGATAACAACCCCCTCCGCGCCCAGTTGCGGGAATACCTCCAAAAGCAGAACATCGCGGTGCTTCCTGACCTCAAGGCTTTCTACCGGAAGCACATGCAGAGGAACGGCGTGCAGGATCTCTCGCAATACATTTCCTACGCGCTTTCCGTTAACGGTCCGCCGGATTTCGCGTGGCGAACGCGCGATGTCGACGTGCCACCCGACGCCATGGCGCTTGCCGGCTTCACGCCCCTCCTCATCGATTTTTACCGGCAGGCGAATGTCGAAGAACTCTGGAAACGCTCGCAGCCGGCCTATGAGAAGGAGATGGAGAAATACCACTCCTCGCTGCTCGCGACGACGACGGCCGTGGATGCCTATCTTCGGGTACCTGCCGGCGGCTATCTGGGGCGGCGCTTCCAGGTGTTCATCGACCTGCTCGCCGCGCCCGAGCAGGTGCAGACCCGCAACTACGGCGACGACGCGTTCGTGATCGTGACCGCTTCCGAAAAGCCGCGGGTTTTCGATATTCGGCATGCCTACCTGCACTTCGAGGTCGACCCGATCGTGATCAAGTTCGGCGTGGCGCTTGACCAGAAGCGCTCGCTGATCGATTTCGCCCAGCAGGCTCCGCTCGAACCGGGCTATAAGAGCGATTTCGTCCTGCTGGCGAACGAGAGCGTGATCAAGGCAGTGGAAAGCCGTCTGGATAAAAACAAAGCGGAGGCCGATCAGGCGGCGAGACAGGGTTACATTCTGACTCCCTATTTCGCCGAAGAGCTTCCGGTATTCGAAAAACAGGAGCAGGGGCTGCGGTACTACTTCGAAGACATGGTGTCGGCGATCGATCTCAGTCGCGAGAGCAGCAGAATCGCCGGCATCAGATTCGATGCCGCGCCGCTGGTGCGGGCGGGCCGGCAGGTGAGCGTGGCCACACCGGAGCCGAAGCTCTCCGCTTCCGGACAGACGCTCGAAAACGCCGAAGATCTTTACCGGAAGCGCAATCTCGACGAAGCCAAAGACCTCTATCTGAAATCGCTCGAGCAGACCGGAAGCGCCGAGGAGCACGCCCAGGCATGGTATGGGCTGGCGCGCATTTCGGTGTTGAAGAACGACCCTGCCGCAGCCGTGAAACTTTTCGAAAAAACGTTGGGCGCGTCCCCCGACGATCAGACGAAAGCGTGGACCCTCGTCTATCTCGCTCGCCTTTCGACTGCCGGCGCCGATCCGGAGAGGGCGGCAAAATTCTACCAGGAAGCGCTCGGCGTCAAGGGCGCTTCGGAAGCGGCGCGCAAAGCCGCTCAAACCGAGTCAAAAAACATTCCGAAATAACCTGAGGAGATTCATTTTATGAGACATACACTCACGATGTGCCTGTTTGCCGCCGCGGCCGCGGGACTGATGTTCGCCCAGGCGCCGCCGGCCGGTGGCCCGACGCAGGTCAAGAAGGCTTCCGGAAACCAGTTCGGGCCGAAATCCAAGGGCGAGGCCGAGGCCGTCAACGACGTGATCCAGGCGCAGGCCAAGACGCCCGACGACATGATCAAGGCCGTCGACAACCTCACCGCGAAGTACGCCGACACCGTTTACAAGAGCTTCGCGCTGGAGCTGGAAGCGGAAGCGTACCAGCAAAAGGGCGACAACGCGAAGGCGATCGTCTATGCGGAACAGTCGCTGATGGCCGACCCGAAGAACTTCGAAGCCGACAATCTGCTGGCGAACGTCACGGCGGCGACGACGCGCGATACCGATCTCGATAAGGAAGAAAAGCTGACGAAAGCCGACAAGTATGCGCACGACGCACTTGACGTTATCGAGAACGGCGGCAAACCGCAGCTTTACAGCAACGCGACCGACGAGCAGTGGGACAAGCGCAAGAAGCAGGCAGAATCGCTCTCATATCAGGCGATGGGCACCGTCGCGCTGACTCGCAAGAAGAACGACGAAGCGATTGCCGATTTTGAAAAGGGCATCGCGCAGAATCCCGACCCTGTGCTGATGATTCGAGCCGGCCGCGCGCTGCTCGCCGCGAAAAAGTTCGATGAAGCTATTGCTTACGACGAGAAAGTCATGAACTCGCCCGACGCGCCGGCGCAGATCAAGAGCATCGCGCAGGCCGATCGCGTCCGTGCCGTGCAGGCGAAGGGTCCCGCGGCGAAATAGCCGGCGTGCCGAAACAACCCAGTCGCTGGTGTGGTGACTCCGAAGGTCGTGTGGGGCAGATTTACAACCGCCCGACAAATGCGCCGGTCAATAGTGAACTAAAGTTGGAATCACCCCACCAGTGCAATCTGATTTAGACGAGCTCGAGCGGGCGCTTGGCTATAGCTTCACCAGCCGCCCCCTGCTCGCTCGAGCCTTAACCCACAGCTCCAGCGCGAACGAGTTGCAGCCGGCCGAGCCACC
>DASZLP010000062.1:0-22564 GCA_035552355.1 Bryobacteraceae bacterium
TGTGGTGGCCAGAGACGGAATCGAACCGCCGACGCCAGCCTTTTCAGGGCTGCGCTCTACCAGCTGAGCTATCTGGCCGTTGCAGGAAGGCTTACCGCGAAAGTAATGCCAGTATATCAAGAGGCAAACATTCAAACCGGCTGCAGCCGTTCCAGATTCGCCGCCGTGGCCTGCTCGACATCCGCGTGCAGGCTGTTGCCGTGCGCGTCCATCGTGACGATTGCCGGGAACCCGTCGACGCGCAGATGCCACATCGCTTCGGGGACGCCGAAGTCGAGCAGATTCACGTCGAGCACTTCCTCGACCGTGCGCGCGTAATACTGCGCCGCGCCACCAATGGCATTGAGGTAGACCGCCCCGAACTCTTTCAGCGCCGCTGACGTCTTCGCGCCCATCCCGCCTTTGCCGATCACCGCACGCACGCCATAGCGCTTAATCACATCCGCCTGATACGGTTCTTCGCGGATGCTGGTGGTCGGTCCAGCGGCTTTGACGATCCACTTGTCGCCGTCCTTCAGCATCACCGGACCGCAGTGGTAAAGCACCGCGCCAGTCAGATCGACCGGCGGCGGATTCTTCATCAGGTGCGCGTGGACGGCATCGCGTCCCGTATACACCTCGCCGCGGATCAGCACGACATCGCCAACTTTTAACAACCGAACTTTTTCCTCGGTGAGCGGCGCGGTGAGGATGACCTCGCGCCCCGTCAGCGGGAACCCTTCACCCTTCGTCATACGCTCGACAGCGCGCGCGGGATCGCGATAGAGCCACTCGGTAATGGCGCCGCTCGACGCATCGAGACGCACGCCAAGCCGGCGGAAGGCCCAGCAGTTATAAGCCACAGAGACAAAGAAGCTCGCGGGCAGCCGGTTCGCGGCGGCGATCTTGCATCCGATCAGCGAGACCCTCCCGCCGAAACCCATGGCGCCGACGCCGAGCTCGTTGGCTTCCTTCATGACGCGCGCTTCGAGCTCCGCCAGCGCCGGTTCGGGGTTGGTGTCTTCGAGCGTCCGGAAGAGCTGCTCCTTCGCGATGTCGTAGCCGTGCGCGCGGTCGCTGCCGATACACACGCCGAGAGCGCCGGGCGCGCAGCCCTGCCCCTGCGCCTGCCAGACCGCGTGCAGAAGGCACTTGCGGACGCCTTCCAGCGTGCGGTCGGCGCGGCCGAGGCGTTCGAGAGTCATCGGCAGGGAATACTGCACGTTCTTGTTTTCGCAGCCGCCGCCCTTGAGGATGAGTTTGACTTCCACGTCGTCCCGCTCCCACTGCTCGAAGTGGATGACAGGCGTGCCGGGTCCGAGATTGTCGCCGCTGTTTTTGCCGGTGAGCGAGTCGACAGAGTTGGGCCGCAGCTTACCGCGTTTGGTCGCTTCGGCGACGGCGGCGCGAATGGCCTTCTTAATAACGATCTGATTGACGCCGGCCGGTGTGTGCACGAAAAAGGTCGGCATGCCGGTGTCCTGGCAGATCGCGCCCGAATCGTCGGCCGCCATGTCAATGTTCGAAAAGATGATGTTGAGCGCCTGCGCAGCCTGCGTATCCGGCGTCTCGGCGAGTCCCGTGGCGGCCATCGCGGCGCGCACGTCCGGCGGCAGATTGGTGGAGGTTTGAGTGATCAGTTCGACAAGGCTGTCTTCGAGGAATTGCATGGGAAAGGACTATTGTAACGGTGGGTCCTGATACCGCAACGCCAGCGCCGTAATATCATCCGACTGCGGCGCCGCGCCCGCAAACGACTTCACATCGTTCATGAGACCCTTCACAATATCTTCCACGGAATTTTGCGCGTTCGCTTCCAGACTCGCGTTCAGCCGGTCGTCGTCAAACATGTCGCCGGCCGGATCGAAGGCCTCCGTCACGCCGTCTGTATAAAGCAGCAGACCGTCTCCCGGGCCGAGAACGAGCCGCGCGCCGTCATACCTTGCATTTTCAAAAAGGCCCACCAGTATGCCGCCGCCCTCCACGGCCTTTCGGAGCTCGCCGCGCACGCCAAAGGCCAGAGGAGGGCTGTGCCCGGCGTTGCAATAGTCCACCTCGCCGGTACGAGTGTCCAGCACGCAGTAAAGGAGCGTGACGAACATAGTCCCGTCTCCCTGCCTTGCAAGGACGTGATTAACGTACTGAATGCACTCGGCGGCGCCGGCCGTTTGCATGGCGGTGGCGCGCAGCAACGTTCGCGTAGCCGCCATGAACAACGCGGAGGGCACACCCTTGCCGGATACGTCGCCCACCACGAAGCCAAGCCGATGTTCATCGATCAGGAAGAAGTCGTAAAAGTCCCCGCCGACTGAGCGTGCCGGTTCCATCTGGGCGTAAATTTCGAATTCGCTTCGTTCGGGGAACGGCGGGAATATGCGCGGCAGCATGGATTGCTGGATCCGATTGGCGACGGAGAGCTCATTCTGGATAGCGTCGAGCTGTTTGCGGGCCTGATGACCGGCGCGAATGCCCTCGACTTCCCGCATCGTTTTCCGCAGCGTAACTTCGAAATCCTCGAAATCGATCGGCTTGGTGAGAAAGTCGTAAGCGCCGCGATTCATGGCGATGCGGATGTTCTGCATGTCGCCGTATGCCGAGACGATAACCGTGCGCAGCACCCGGTCCATCTCGCGCAGGCGCGACAGCAGCGTCAGCCCGTCCATCACCGGCATGTTGATATCGCTCATCACGATATCGATGGATTCATCGTCCCTGAGCTTTGCCAGCGCCTCTTCGCCATTCAGCGCGAATTCGAAATCGAGTCCGCCTTCGCGAATCGTGCGGCGGAATCGCTGCTTGATCAGCAGTTCGATATCGGGTTCGTCGTCAACGACCAGGATCCTTGTAGCCATTACGTTCTCCACGCGCACAACGGACCTGCGGCCTGTGCGCTCACACCCTCGGAAGATTGATTATAAATTCAGCGAATTCGCCGGGCTCGGTTTCCACCCGGAGTTGTCCGCCGTGCTGCTGGACGATGATTTCGTAGCTCATCGAGAGGCCCAGCCCCGTGCCCGAGCCCGCCGGCTTGGTGGTGAAAAACGGCTCGAATACCTTCTGGCGGATTTCTTCCGGAACGCCGTCGCCGTTGTCGCGAATACGGATCTCCACGTCTGTGGCCCGGTTCATTGTCGAGACCCGCAGCGTCGGCTTGAAGTCGCGTCCCGCCCGGCGCGCTTTCTGATCGGCGGCGAACGCGCCGTTGTTGGCGATATTGAGAATCACCCGGCTCAGGTCGTGGGGGACGAGATTCATTTCGGGAATGGCGGGATCGTAATGCTCATCAATCGTCAGGTTGAAGTTGACATCCTGCGCGCGCAAGCCATGATAGGCCAGTTTTACATACTCCGCGACGAGTGAATTCAGATTGGTGGGCTGGATCTGGCCTTTTTGTCCACGCGAGTGCATCAGCATGCCCTTGACGATCTCGTCGGCACGCCTGCCATGCTCGCGGATTTTGGAGGCGTTCACGGCGACGTCGTCCAGAGTGCCTTCCATGAAATCGAGCTCGTCGGGATCGATACGATCTTTTTGCGACAGCACAGAGGCGCGCAGGTCGCCGACGAGCGACTTCAGGATCTCGGCGAAGTTGGTAACGAAGTTGAGCGGGTTTTTGATTTCGTGGGCGATGCCGGCCGTCAGGGTCCCAAGCGACGCGAGCTTCTGCTGCACCAGCAGCTTGTCCTGCGTCTTCTTCAGTTCTTCGAGGGCGGCCGCGAGATCCTCGCTCTTGCGCTTCTCCTGTTCATGGGCGGCGGTGAGTTGCCCGCGCGCGGCTCCGAGATGCGCGGACATGTCGTCGAAGGCGTGTGCGAGATCGCCAAGCTCGTCCTTCTGTTGAAGAGCGATGCGATGGTTGAGGTCGCCGGCGCCCACGGCGGCCGCGCCCGCTTTCAGGGCGGTGAGTCCGCGGGAGACATCTCGGGCAATCAGCCATGCCGCGATCAGAGCCACTATAGTCGAGACGAGAAAGATGGAAAGTGTGATCTGGTCGCTGATGCGCGAGGCGGAGCGAAAGTTCTCGCCCGCCGTTTGGGCGCGCTGGTTTTCTTCCGACTGCACGCGCGGCATCAGATCCTGAATGACGTAACGGCTGAGGGGCTCACCGCGGATCGCGAGCTCGGTGACGGCCTTCGTCTGATTGACGCCAAAGTTATCGTAGAAGACCCGCCAGGAGGCGTCGAGCTGACGGAAGGAGTTCTGGAAATCGACGACCGTCGGGGTGTCTTTCAGGAGCCTTCGGAACAACACGATGTTGTGTTCGGCCTCCGACAGTTTGGAGGCAAACTGCGCTTTCTCGGCCGCGGTGGCTCCCGCGGCGTCGGCTTCAGACGCGAGCTGGCTCAACACGCCGATCTGCTTCTGGGTATCGTTGAACGCCAGCTGAATGGAAGAGAGAAGCGCCTGGCGCGCAACGGCGCGCTGGAGCTCTTCGACCGCGACGGAGCGGCGCTGGTTGCTCCACACGTACACTCCGGCATTGAAGGCGAAAAGGCCCATGATGCCGAGAAATGAGAGGGTGAAGCGGCGGCGAATAGTCACAGGTCACCGCAAAGGATAGGATTTGTCGCCCGGCAGCTTTCCGTCGATTCTGATGACCTTGAGACCTTTGGGAATCTGGGCGGCATCGACGAATGCGACTGCGCCGGGGATAGCGGTTACGAGGTCGTTGGCCATTTCCGTCGAATAAACAATCTTTGGGCCGGAGGAAACATCGGCGCGAAAGACCTTCGAGATCCAGTATTGCCGGAATTGCGACTCGCTCATCTGATAAATGTCGCGCAGGACGACGTCACGCTCAGGCGCGACCGGCGCACGCATAAGCAATACCACGCGCAGTTTCGGACTCCAGAACTGGCGTTCGCCCAGGAAGACCTTGCGAATCTCGGCGAAGCTGAGATCGTCGACCGGCACGTCGTTGCTGACGACGATCGCGACCGGCGCTGCGCTGGCGAGTCCCATGAGGATGAAGAAGAGCAGCACCAACCTCGAAATCTGACGGTATTGAGGAGGACAAGCGCCGGCACGATTGCCGGCGCTGCGGGCGGGAGCGCCCGCGCCACCATTCCGGCGCTTATGAGAAATGAGGGCTGGACGATCCATGAGTTTCACCGTGCACTCCTGGTCAGAAAGTGAAACTCGTCTGCGCCCAGGCGACGTTCGTATTCGGCAACCCGGGCCGTTCCTGATAACGGTATTCCAGCTTGAAGGCGGCGTAGCTGGAGAAGTCCCAGCGCATACCGAGCGTCGAACTGGAGAGCCCGAGATTGAGACCGCTGAAAATGGCGTCGGCGCGCGGCGTGTGGATGTACTCGTACCTGTAGTAAGGCTTCCAACTCTGGGCCATTGGGAGCCGGTAGCCCACCTGCGCATACCATGACTGGTTGTTGGTGACCAGGCCGGTGCCGGGGTACGCATGGTTGATGTTGAAGAATTCGGCGATGAACTCCGGGTTTTCCTTCGCCCATACGATGTGCGCGGATTCGATCCATTCCTGTGCTTGCGGGCGTCCCGTGGCGTCGATTTTGTCGCGATAGACTGTGCCGCCGACCTGCAGTCCGTAGAGCTTGTCAGGCTTGATGAAGACGGTGGCGAGCCAGGCTTTGTTGTTGTTGATGTCGCCGAAGTCGCCGGAGCGGCTGAGCACGGAGCTGCGTCCGTTGCCGAGCCCGAGATTGTAGTTGAGGTTGAGACCTCCGGCGGCGAACGACCCTTCCGCCAGAGCCCCGACGAAGTGCACGGGGATGAAGCTGCCGCCGAACTGGATCATCTCGGGTCGGCTGGCCGTGGTCTGCAGCCACGAGCCGTGGTGGAATTGGGTGTTCCAGTAGCTGACGGGCGTGTGGTAGCGGCCGAAGGAGATCTTCAGATGATCGCTCTGATCGTAGCGGATGATGGTGCGCTCGACTTCCGGATTGAATCCGGGCGCGGCCGGAGTGCCGGAGCCGGCGTCAGTGCGCGCCGTGAGGCTGAGCTCGCCGAAGTAAGTGACCTTCGAGGACAGAGCGGAGCTGAAGTGGAGTATGAACTGCCCCTCATTGAAGCCCGCGTGAGTGCCGGGGCGATCGCTTGCGGTGTAGTTGATGTCGCCGAAGCCGGAGAGCTTGAGATTGGGATAGGTCGTTGTGGCGGCTTCGACGATCGGTGTGCCGTGATCGTGAGTGGCGGGCGCGGGCGGTGGTGGGACCTGGGCAGGAGATGTCTGGGAGATCGCGGCCGCGGCAGGCGGACGCGAGGCCCGCGCCGATTCCAGTTCCGTCACGCGCGATTCGAGCTGGTCGATGCGGTGCAGGAGCTGCTGGATCAGTGCGTTCTGATCGGCGGCGGGCGTCTGCGCGTGTGCGGCGAAGGCGAGTAGAAGTCCGCCGCCGAGGAGCTTCGGAAATCGATGCATGGGTAGATCTCTTTTCATGTCGGGTGTACGGGAACTTGATTGGAACTTATGAGAGTAACAGGGCTGGGAGCCGGAATCCCTTGACGGCCTCACAGCGCCACGGAGTAGTTCCAAACGATGCCCTGCACGCAGGGATCATCCAGCATGTCGGTAAGTATGGCCGCGTGCCGGACCACCTCACCATCCGCCCGCATCACTCGCACCACGATGCCGATCTTTCGCCGCCTGCCGGCCAGCAACTGACGATAGGCTTCCACGAGCGATTCCCGGTCATCGGGAATCGCCAGCAGCTCGATTGACTCCCCGGCGAGTGAAACAGCGTTGAAATCCGTAAGGCCCTTGACCACCCGGACGATTCTGCGATCCGGACCGGTGAGAGTTATCCCCTGATTGCTGCCGCTGAGCAGCGCCTCGAATAATTTCCCGTTGCGGCCGAGCGCTTCTTCAAGCAGCGCATTTTCTTCTTCGAGTCGGGCGAGTTCCTCCGAAAGCTTCTCGATTTCCGCCTGGCTGGCGGCGAGATCGTCTGTCATATTTCTATTCCTAAGCGAAGTCACGGTCACCCTGGCTCGCAATAAACGTCTGGATTTGCTTCTCCGCCGCCTCCGCCGTCGAATTCAACGCCATCAAAGACCAGGCCGTGGAGATTGGAATCAGCACCGACCGTCCGCCGGTCTCCAGGCTTTCATGGACGGGAACGTCGAGCATTCGTTTGATCTGGGCGCGAATCAGCTCGAAGTTCTCACGCCTCTCGATGAGCGCCACAATCGCCGGCCCGGACCAGCGGAACAGCCGATCCGATGCGAAGAACTGTTTTTCGGCATGCTCCTTGAAGCGGCAGAGCATTCGGTCGCCGGCGTCCCGGCCGAAGCGGGCGTTGATTCGCTGCACCCGATTGACGACCATGACCACGGAGAAATAGCGCGCGCCGGAATCGATCGCCCGCCCGATCGCCGCCAGACACTCTGACTGAACCGGCAATTCCGTCGCCTGATCGAGCTCGCGCGCCGACGCCGGGAGTTCCGGCCCGCGAAGATTTCCGAGTTCGCTCTGGAGCTTCTCGATCAGCGCGGATGACGCCTTTTTCTCTCGTTCGATTTCCTCGCGCAGACCCGAGAGACAGCCGCTCAGGTGTTGTTTGAGGGAATTCAGATCTTTGAATGCCGTGCTTTTCTGGAGTTCTTCGCCGATACGGCTGAACCCGTCCACGGCGGCGGCTCTTTCGCCGGCGATCTTCATCAGGCTTTCCTGCAGCATCCGGATGATCACCCGAAAATCGGCGCTGTGTTTTTCGAGAGCAAGCGCGAGATGCCGGAAATAGATTTCCTGCGCATTTGCCGCCGAGCGGGCCAGAACGAGCACGTTTTCCGCCGGCAGATCAGGCGTCAGCCCTTCCCGGACTGCCTGAATCTGATTACGGAAGGTCTCCGGGGCCAGTAAGTCTCCTTCGACAGCGGGACAGTCGGCGAGTTTTTCGATGAGCAGCGCGACGGCCTGACGGAGCGAAGCTTCGCTCCCCGCGTCGTCGCTCCCTGAATTCAGGAACCGCTTGATGCTGACCATCGGCATGACTCTACAAAGTCATAATCGGCTGGATGAGAAAGTTCTTTAGGGTTAGTATTGATGGACCACGGGCGGCTGGTGGTTAACATAGATCGTTTTGCCGCCCGCGCTCGCCACCGGATGAAGCGCTTCCACCCCGACGAGCTTCCGCAGACGGTCGGCATGCTCATCCTCCGACGCCACGTACCAGCGCTCCGGGCTGTTCCATCGCGCCACGAAATCCGCGTCCCCGATGAATACCGGCGGCGCGCCGGGCGCGTACGAACCGTACTCCAGGTTGTTCCGCCGCCCGTTCAGAATTAAGGCCGTCCGATTCGTATAAAAGAAGATCGCCGACATCTCGTAATAAGGATCGTCGATGATCAGCCCGCCCTGCGGCGCGCGGTTCAGCGCCTGCGCGAGCGGATACGACCCAAGATACGGATCAAACGCAATCAGCGCCAGCCGGGCGGCCTGGAAGAACAGGACCATCATAACGGCCAGCGCGAACGCCGCGCGGCGCCGCTTGCCGGTCCAGACGCCAATCGCGCCAACAAGCATTGCGAGTCCCGCCACCATCAGCGGCGTGCGCAGATAGGCGAACGAGCGGAGCGTCAGGTCACCCATATGTCCGAGCGAGAGCGTGTAATTTCCCGGATTCGACGACAACGCCTGCGCGATATCGCCCGGCGCCGCATAGCCTCGGCTCAACCAAAGCAATCCGGCGATTGCCACGAAAGCGCAGCCGGCAACCACACCCGCCGAACGGATTCCCCAGCGCCAGCCGCGCTCGCGCGATTCCGCCATCGCGCTGCCGATCAGGATCGCGAACGCGGGATACGCCGGCATCGAGTAATACTCCTGCGTCGTCGAGAACGTGAAGAAACCCAGCACGACGCCGATCCAGCATAAGCAGAGGAGCCGCACGCGGGCCGCGCGGTCCGCACCACGATATTGCAGTCCGAAAGCACGCACAAGGAATGCGCTCCAGGGAAAGAACCACGCGAAATGCAGCAGCCAGAAAAGAGGGCGTGGGACCGTGTTGTAATCGCGCGGATAGCGCAGGTTCAGAAAGCGCAGCAGGTGTTCGTTAAAGAAGTAAAACCAGAAGAAGCCGCGATATTCGCCGGGCCCGCTGTGCATCGTGAAATCGAAGTACGGCGGATTGCGCAGTGTAGCCAGCACGTGCCACGGTGCGGCGACGGCGAGCATGACTGCGAGACCTGGGAGAATCGACAACCGTCTCCATGTCGCGCGCTCGCGCCACAGGCCGGTGAAAAGTAAATAGAGGCCCGCCGCCGCAAGCGGAAAGAGCGCCGCGATCAATCCTTTCAGCAGGAGCCCCACGCCGACCGACGCCCACGCCGCGAGCGCCCACTGTCGCCAACGGTTTTCGCCTGCCTCCAGTGTGCGCAGAAAGCTCCACATCGCGAACGCGATCGAGAGCGTCAATACAACGTCCGGAATCAGCACGCGCGTGAACAGCCAGAACCCGACGCAGGTCGCAAGGCTCAGGCCGGCGTAGAATCCCGCCGTTTCGCCCAGCGCCCATTTCGCGATACGCGCGACGAGCCAGCAAAGCAATATCCCGGCGAGAGCAATCGGAATCCTCGCCGCCCAGTCGTGTGCGCCGAAGATCTCGAACGAGATGGCGATCATCCAGTATTTGAGCGGGGATTTTTCGAGGTATTTCACGCCGTCGAGATGCGCGGTCACCCAGTCGCCCGATTGCAGCATGTTGCGCGCAATCTGCGCCTGTACGGCATCCACATCGTCCATCAGGCGCGGCGGCGAAATGATTGAGGTGATGAAAATGATGGAAGCGAAAAGAACGACGATCAGCTCGCAGCGGTGAAAGCTTCCACTGGCGCCTGGCGCGGTTGATCCTCGCTGGGTTGATCCGAGATCGGGGCCACCTCGATGTCCCACTTCTTCAGCCAGAGGAAGAGGGTCATCAGGCCCCATAATTGATATCCGGCATTCGTTCGCTTTTCTTTATGATCCACGATCAGCTTCTCCGTCGCCCGCGCATCGAATAACGCAGTGCGGCGAAGGGTCTCTGGCCGCAGCGTTTCGCGGAGCAGATCGTATAACGGCCCGCGAAACCACTCGTGCGCGGGGATATCGAGGCCCGACTTCTTCCGGTTCAAAATGCTCTCCGGCAGTTTGCCCCTCATGACACGTTTGAGAATGGCTTTCTGGTTCGACCCGTGCATCTTGAGCCGCTCCGGAAGACGACCGGCGAACTCGACGATCCGGTGATCGAGCAGCGGCGGACGCACCTCGAGCGCGTGGGCCATGCTCATGCGGTCGATCTTATAGAGCAGGTTGTCGGGCAGATAGTAGAGCTGATCGACCATCAGATAGCGGTTCAGTAAGCCGGTCTCTGTGGCGGCCGGCAGCGAGTGGAAAAGACTTGACGAATGGTTGCCGTTACGAAGGAGCAGATCGCGCTTTTGACGGGCGGAGAACGATCCGTTCCAGAACAGATGCGCCTCGTCCGCATCGAGCAGAGAGCCTTCGAGCCAGCGCTTCAGCTTATATTCGAAGCCGATCTTGGCGTTTGACACCGGCAGCAGTCCGCGCGCGGCCGCCAGCGCGGCGGTGCGCACGAGCCCCGGCACGTGACGCAAAGGGCGCGCGAGGTGATCGGCCCGATAAGTCATGTAGCCGCCGAACAACTCATCGCCACCCTCGCCCGAAAGCGCCACCGTCACATGCCGGCGGCTCATTTTGGAGAGGAACCAGACCGGGAGCGCACCGGCATCCGCGCCGGGCTCGTCCGAGTAATAAGCCATCTCTTCGATCGCGTCGGTGACATGCTCGCCGGGCTGGAGCTCGAACTCGTGATGTTCGGTTCCATAAACCTCAGCCAGATGGCGGAAGTACTTCCGTTCGTCGCAGGACTTTGACTCGAACGCAATCGAGAATGTCCTGACCGGCTTCGCCGCGATCTGCGATGCATAGTGAAGCAGCGTCGAGGAGTCGAGGCCTCCGCTGGCCCAGATGCCGAGCGGCACGTCGCTCACAAGATGCTCCCGGACGGCCTCGCGCAACAAACCGTCGAGCTCTTCCTCGGCGGAACGTTCGTCGAGCTTCGTGTCGGCCTGCATCCGCAGTTTCCACCACGGCGTGATCGTCGCGACACCGTGCCGCCATTCGAGGAAATGTCCGGGTGGAAGCTTTTCGATGCCCTCGACCAGGGTGCGCGGACCAGGCACGTAGTTGAGCGAGAGGAAGTCCTCGAGCGCGGCGAGATCGAGCGTGCGCGTGACTCGCGGATGCGCGAACATCGCCTTCAGCTCCGAGGCGAAAACCAGATCGCGGCCCGTGCGCCGGATGTAAAGCGGCTTGATCCCCATCCGGTCGCGGGCCAGCACCAGACGCTTTTCCGATTCCGACCAGATCGCCATGGCGAACATGCCGCGGAAGTGCTCGAAACAGGTTGTATCCCACTCGACGAAAGCGCGCAGGGCGACTTCGGTATCGCAGTACGAGCGGAAGCGGTGGCCGCGCGCTTCCAGCTCGGCCCGTACTGACGCAAAGTTATAGATCTCCCCGTTATAGACGATGGTGGTCTTGCCGTCTTCGGTGCGGAAGGGCTGATCGCCGCCGTCGAGGTCGATCACCTGAAGGCGCACGGCTCCGAGAGCAATATCAGAAGACCAGTGGTAGCCCTGCTGATCGGGCCCGCGATGCACGAGCGAGTTCGTCATTTGTCGAATGACACTTTCGCCCAGCCCCGACGGGCCGCGTGTAAAGCCTGCAATCCCGCACATTTGAGTTCACCCGACACCGGATCCCCATCCGGTTATCTGCTAAGTCGCTAAGATATCTGCAATATAGCTGGGTTCCCGGGCCGATTGCAAGATTTATTGAAAAATGGGGAAATCGGCGTAACTTTTTTATAAGTTCGGGGTTGCGGAATCGTAAGGGGTGGGGCGTGGCACGTTCAGGCGCCGGATTTCTCGCCAGCCCCGAAACCATTTCTGATATTTCTGCCGAGGCGCGTCCAGTATGGCCGCAAGCCCCCGCGCTCTACCGTCGCGGCCATCAATGGCGGTAAGTCTTTCCGAGCCGCGCGCCCCAGCAAGCGTTAACGTTGCACCGGTCACACGCGAATTTTTGCAAGTCAGCGCGACATCGCGCGAACCGAGTTCGCGCTTTTCAGTGTGGGCGCCGGCGGGCACTCTGTATTGTTGCCCGTGGTTGAACGGTCTGCAGCCGTTAGCCCGAATATTCCCTCAGGCCCGAACCGCGGCCGGCTCGATGTTCGCCGTATGCATGTCCAGATAGCGCTGCCGGCACTCCTGCACTGCCATTCGCGCTTCCTTCGGACCGCCCCAGCCTTCCATCGTCGTGACCTTTCCTTCGAGCTCTTTGTAAATCGAGAAGAAGTGTTCGATCTCGCGCTTCACGTGCGCGAAAATCTGATCCATCGTGTGGATCTGGTCGTAACGCGGATTGCGGTTCGGCACCGCGAGTATCTTCTGGTCCTTCTGATCGCCATCGACCATGTTCAGCACACCCACCGGACGCACCTCGATCATCACGCCCGGATAGCTCGGCTGCTGCACGAGCACCAGCGCGTCGAGCGGATCGTTGTCATCCGCCAGCGTGCCCGGAATGAAGCCATAGTCACCCGGATAGTGCAGGGGAGAGTAAAGCGCGCGGTCCAGCCGGAACACGCCCAGCTCCCCGTCGTATTCGTATTTATTCGCGGAATGCTGCGGAATTTCGACGATCATCCGCACGATCTCCGGCGTCTCGGGGCCAGGATCGATATCGTACAGACGATTCACCCTTCGAGGTTAGCATGCGCCCGGCATCTCGCTTCGATATTCGACCGACTGCATCGTCAGGCCCTTCGCGGGCACGGTCGGGCCGGCTTTCCGTGCGGATGCGCCTTTGAGAAACGCGCGCATCGCGGCCTCGTCGATGTTCCCGCGCCCCGCTTCGATCAGCGTCCCGACGATGTTCCGGACCATGTGTTTCAGAAAGCCGCTGCCTTTTACCGTATAGCGTAACTGCGCTCCACACCGAACCATCTCAGACCGGAAAATCGTCCGCACTTTGGACTTCCCTTCCTCGTCGCGAACATCCGAAGCTGCGAAAGCCGTGAAGTCGTGCTCACCTTCGAACAGCGCGGCAGCGGCGACCATCCGAGCTTCACCGAGAGGATATGGATGATGATGCACGTAGCGCCATTCGAACGGCGAACAAACCTCCGCGCGATGGATGACGTATTCGTAAGTCTTGGCGATCGCATCGAAGCGCGGGTGAAACCCCGCATGGGTCTCCGCCGCATCGAGCACACGAATCGCCGCTGGCAGCAGCCGGTTCATCGCGCGGCGCAAATTTTCCGTTGGAATCGGATTCGTCAGCGTGAAAGCGGCGACCTGCGCGCGTGCATGGACCCCGGCATCCGTACGGCCGGACCCCGCCACGTGCACGGGCTGGCCTTCGATTCCCGCGACAATCTCTTCGAGGACACCCTGGATCGTGGGCAGGCCGGGCTGGACCTGCCAGCCGTGAAAGTCCGTGCCGTCGTAGGCAAGCTTGATTCGAATCCGCCGCTTCATCTGTGGCGCGTGGCGCGGGCGCTTGTTCGCGTTCCCTCGACCCTGCCTTGCCTACCGCGAACCCGGCTTCACCACCCGCTCCCCGCGCGCGCACATCGGACATTCCCCGGCTTCATACGCCGGAACCTCGAGCATTTCGAGACACCGCCGCGGAATCCCCAACTCCGCCGCGCCGCCGCTCCGATCGATGATCGAGCCCGCCGCGACAGGCTCCCCTCCAAGCGCGCGCACAACATCGATGACCTCGCGCGTACTGCCGCCGGTCGTAATCACGTCCTCGATCACCACGGCTTTCTCGCCCTGCTCGATCGAAAACCCGCGCCGCAGTGACATCTTCCGCTCCGCGTCGCGCTCGGTGAACAAAAAACGCACGCCCATCGCGCGCGCCACTTCATGCCCGATGATCAATCCGCCGAGCGCCGGCGAAATCACCAAACCGATCGGCTCGTGATCCGTCAAAGGAGAAAGCGCCGCGACCAGTTTGCGCCCGAGCAACTCGGCGAAGTGCGGATATTGGAGGACCAGCGCGGATTGCAGATACCCGGAACTGTGCAGGCCGCTCGACAACCGGAAGTGCCCTTCGAGATACGCTCCGGTCTTCGAAAACAGATCGAGAACGCGGTCGGCTTGCGGCGTCACAAAGCGCTACTATACCATTGAAAATTACGGCTCAGGGCAATCAAAAAGCGCGAACCATACCTCGTTTGCGCACGTATTCTCCTGCATAACCTTTCTTTCAACTATGAACGCCATCGCGCGCAGTCGACCGTTTGTGAACCGCGACCGTCACGGCGCGGCAACGAAACGCCGCAGTCTTGCTGTAATTCCCATGCTTTGTTTCGCGGCCCTGACGTGTCACGCCCAGCAGGCGCCGGCCACAACGGCATCCACAACAACCGCCGCGGCCGTCCAGATCGGGCCGGCCAATGGCAAAATCGCCCAAAGCAAACTCGGCTGGCTCACGCGGCCTTACACGCCACGCTACATTCCGCCCATTAATCTCGCCAACACTTCGCGTCTCGACCAGCTCATTCGCGCGGGCAATCTCTATCTCACCGCGCAGGACGTCATCGCGCTCGCTCTCGAAAACAACATCGACATCGAAGTGCAGCGTTACGGGCCGCTGCTCGCCCGCGAAGTCCTGCGGCGCGCCGAGGGCGGCGGCTTGCTGCGAAACGTCGGCCAGGGCGTGGCCGCCGGACCCACCAGCGTCAGTCTCACCGGCGTCAGCGTGAACACCAACGGCGCCCCGTCGACCGGCGGCGGCAGCGGCGTCAGCGCGGGAGGCGGCATCGTCACACAGCTCGGGCCGAGCATTCAGTCCTTCGACCCTACGCTTTCCCTCTTCACGAATTTCCAGCACGCCACCGCGCCGCAGAGCAACACCATTCTCACGCAGACCACCGAGCTCGTCACCGCAAGCCGCACTTTTCAGGCGTCGTACAACCAGAACTTCACCTTCGGACTTTCGGCCACCCTGACCTACGCGAGCACGCGCACGAGGATCAACAGCCAGCTTTTCAGCATCAACCCTTATACCAGTGGAGACCTTGACCTCCAGATTACGCAGAATCTCCTGAACGGGTTCGGCACGGCCGTGAACGCCCGCAACATCCGCGTCCAGAAGAACAACATGAAGGCGACCGACTTGCAGTTCAAACAGCAGGTCATCACCACGGTCACCGCCGCCCTCAATCTTTACTGGGACCTCGTCAGTTTCGATCAGGACGTCAAGGCCCGCCAGCAGGAAGTCGACACCGCCCAGCAACTGCTCACCAACAATGAGGAGCAGGTAAAAATCGGCACCCTCGCCGAAATCGAAGTGACCCGTGCGCAGTCGCAGCTTTATGCCGCGCGCCAGGATCTCGTTATTTCCCAAACGAATCTCCTGCAGCAGGAAACCGTTCTCAAGAACGCGCTGAGCCGCGTCGGCGTCGCCACTTCCGATCTGGCCGATGTCCACATCGTTCCGCTCGATACGATCGCGATTCCCGCGACCGATCAGACCGGCAACATCGACGAAATGGTGGCGGACGCGGTGAAGAACCGGGTCGAAGTCCAGCAGGCGCGCATCAATCTCGACAGCAACCAGCTCAACCTCGTCGGCATCAGGAGCTCTCTCAAACCGACGCTGCAGGCCTTCGCCGAGCTCACCAACAACGGTCTCGCCGGCAGCCTCACACCGTACGGGGCCCTGACCGGGGGCTCCGCGCTCGTACCGATCACCGGCGGATACGGCACACTGCTCGGCCAGATCTTCGCCCGCAACTATCCGAACTATTCAGCCGGAATCTCGCTCAATATCCCCCTGCGCAACCGCGCCGCGCAGGCCGACTATGCGACGAGCGTCATTGAAATCCGCCAGAACGAGCTTAGCCTGCAGCGCCAGGTCAATCAGGTGCGCGTCGACGTGCAGAACGCGGTGATTGGCATCCAGCAGGCGCGCGCCCGCTACGACGCCGCGGTGCAGGGGCGCATCCTCTCGCAGGCCACATTCGACGCCGACAAGAAGAAGTACGATCTCGGCGCCGGCACTCCCTATCAGGTTGTGCAGGATGAGCGCGATCTCGCCAGCGCGCAAAGCTCGGAACTGCAGGCTATGGCGAACTACAGCCACGCCCGCATCGCGCTCGATCAGGCCACGGGACGAACACTGGAAGTCAACCACGTGGCGCTCGACGAAGCCATTTCCGGCCACGTCAAAGCGCCATCGGCGCCGCCCCCGGCCTCGGGAGGCCGCCCGTGAAAACAGCCTGTGGCGCGGGCACTCCTGCCCGCAGCGCCGGCAATTGTGCCGGCGTCTCGCTCTCGACGAAGTCTCTCCGCCAGGCCTGCGCGCTGGCACTCGCTCTAACGCTGCCCGTTTCCCAGGCCTGGGCTCAGCAACGGGCCCTCCAGCAATCCATCGAACCCATCCGCCCCACAGGCACGGTCATCAAGCGGCCCTATCTTCCGGTCGAAGTGCCTCCGATCCGCCTGCAAAATTCCGAGCGCATGAAGATCCTCATCCGCGCCGGTAAGCTCTATCTGAGCGCCCACGAGGCCATCGCGCTCGCGCTCGAAAACAACATCGACATCGAAAACGCCCGCTACAGCTCGGTGCTTCTCTCCTGGAACCTTGAGCGCGCGCAGGCCGGCGGCGCCCTGCCCGGCGTCCCCAGCGGAGCATCGCAATCGGCCTCCATCCAGAACGGACAAGGCGTTCTCGGCGCCCAGCAGGCCGCGGGCGTGCAAATCGCCGGCAGCCGCGGTGGATCGAGCGGCACCACCAATGCGACCGTGGCGCAGGTCGGGCCCGTCACCGCGAATCTCGATCCGACGATTCAGGAGTCGAGCACTTTCAGCCATCGCACCAGCCCGCAGCCCAATGCCGTCGCGAGCGTGACGGCCGTGCTCGTACAGAATGCGCGCAACTCTTCCGTGGCCTACCAACAGGGCTTCCTGACCGGAGGCGGCGTTACGGTCACTTACGCCGACCACTATCTCAACGAGAACGCGGCCACCGACGTACTGAACCCGTCAGTCGCGCCCACGCTCTCCATCAGCATTCAGCACAATCTCCTCCAGGGATTCGGCGTCGCGGTCAACAAGCGAAGCATCACGGTCGCGAAGATGAACCTTGACGATTCGGACCTTAACTTTAAGACCCAGGTGACCCGCACCGTCGTCAACGTCCTCAACACTTACTACTCGCTCGTGGCGGACGACGACGACCTGAAGGCGAAGCAGGGCGCGCTCGAAACCGCCGGCCGCTTTCTCGACGAGAGCCGGAAGCGTCTCGAACTCGGCGCGCTCGCCGAGCTGGACGTGACCACCGCGCAGAATCAGGAGGCCACCAGCCGCCAGGCGCTGATCGCTTCGCAATCCACACGCCGCCAGCAGGAACTCCAGCTCAAAAACCTCATCAGCCGCACCGGTATCGGCGATCCGCTCCTCGCCAACATCGACATCGTGCCGGTGGACCATCTCGTGATTCCCGCCTCCGACGACATCCCGCCATTGAAGGACCTGGTGAAGCAGGCGCTCGCTAACCGCAGCGATCTGGTGGTGGAGCGAGGCAATCTAAGGCAGACCGAAATCAACAATCTCGGCACGCGCAATGGACTCCTGCCGACCGCGCAGGCCTTTTCGACTCAGACCAATGCCGGCCTCGCCGGAACGCCGCGGCTCGTCACCCCTCGGAGCGGCGGCCCACCATATACGGCGGACAACTATTATGCCGGGGGCACCGGCAACGCCCTCGGACAAATCTTCCGGCGCAACTTTCCGACGGAGAGCCTCGGCGTCTTCATGCAGGCACAGGTTCACGACCGGCAGGCGCAGGGGGATTACGGAATCGACCAGCTCTCGTTCCGCCAGCAGCAGCTCACGACCGCCAAAGACATGAACCAGGCCCAGGTGGACGTCGCCAATTCCGTGGTCGCCCTGCGGCAGGCGCGCGCCCGTTACGATGCGGCAGTCCAAAGCCGCATCCTCCAGGAGCAGCTCTTCGATGCCGAGGAAAAAAAGTTCAATCTCGGCGCGTCGACTCCCTACAACGTAGTCGTCGAGCAGCGGGATCTGGCTACAGCCCAGGCGTCGGAGTTGTCAGCGCTCGCCAGCTACCAGGCCGCGCGCATCAGTCTCGATCAGACGATCGGAGCGACTCTCGAAGTGAACCACGTTTCGCTCGGCGAAGCGCAGACAGGAATCGTCAGCCAACCGTCGTCGCTTCCGGCTAATCTTCCCTGATACCCGGAATTTCCTGCAGCCTCGGTGCCGGAGCGGCTGTCCCCTTACGCGAGGTACTGCCCGCAAAATATTGATTTCCTTCGACGCCCAGGGCTCCAAAATGCCGAATCGTTTTGGCTACCGAGTTGCTTGATGAGGAAACGTGAATTCTGTATCAGTGGCTCAAGCGCGACGGGAAAACCCCCTGCCAAAGCAGTAACCTCAATTGAATCTTCCAGCTGACCTCCACATCCTCCAAAAGCCTACTCGTCGCCTTGAGCCGTAGTATTTCGTAACGGTGACTTTCCCCCATTGGCTGCGCAAATGCCATCTCTCGCGTTGTCAGGAAACTCTGACCGGCCCTCGAGTGGTTTTGCTGTTTATGCTCCGGATCGCTTCAACCGAAGGAGGACGGCGTCAGGTGAAGCGGGGCCGTGAAAGGCGTGCGACGAAACGGAAATGGTGCGGGGTTCTTGCCGTCTCCCCTGCTTTGCGGTGCTCCGAGGGGGCGTTAAATCGCCCGTAAGAACAGCCCGGGGAGCCCGACGTTAGTTTGGAGAAGACAATCGAAAGCGCGACCCGGCGGCTGGGGTTCATCACCGCGATTCCGCAAAGCGTCCACCGTGGAAGTGGCTGCTATGTCGGGATCGCGACCCTCGCCGCGGGATTGCGCGCCGCCGGCCACCACGTCGAAATCATCCACCCGTCGTTCCGCCTGGGATCGCTGCTTGCGGAACGATATCTTTTCAATCGATCCCTTGCGTTTCGGAAGACATGGGACTTCGACGCTCTTGCAGGCTTCGATCTCGACGGCTTCGCGCTCCCGCCCGTACGCGTGCCGCGCATCGCGAACATTAAAGGTGTGCTCGCCGACGCGGTTCGTTTCGAGCGCGGCATCACACGCGCCGCCATTGCCCTCGAGGCGCGGTGGGAAGGCGAGCATGCGCGTCGCGCGGACCTTGTCATCACCATCAGCGAGTACTGCAAAGAGCGCATCCGCGACTTCTATCGCGTGCGCGGACCCATCGCCGTCGTTCCGGAACTGATCGATCTCGACGGCTGGAAGAAGCTGTTCGCCGCCAACCCGGCCATCAAACCAGCGGACGAATTCACCGTACTCTGTGTCTGCCGTTTCTATCCGCGAAAGCGTGTCGGACTTCTGCTCGAAGCGGCCGGCATCCTGCGCGATCAAATTCCCGGGCTGCGCATTCGGATCGTGGGCGGAGGCCCCGAAGCGGCGCGCCTCAGAACTGTCTGGCGTCAACTACGCCTCGATTCGATCGTGACATGGGTTGGCGAAACATCGCGAGGCGAACTCGCCCAGGAGTACAACCGCGCGGACATCTTCTGTCTGCCGAGCGTGCAGGAAGGCTTCGGCATTGCGTTCCTCGAAGCCATGGCGGCGGGTAAGCCGATCGTCGCGGCGCGCGCGGCAGCGGTGCCGGAAGTTGTGCGTCACGGCGTGCTCACCGAGCCGGAAAGCGCGGAGGCGCTGGCGGAAGGGATCCGGCAGCTCTGGAGCGATCCGCTCCAGAGCTGCGAAATTGCCCGGCGGCAGAAAGCCGAGGTCGAACGATACGAAATGGGCCGCGTCGCCGCCCGTTTCCTTCATGCGCTCGCCCTTTAGCGCAGGCCAACCGCGCCCTCAGTTGCCCGCCGCGGCCTTCTCAATCGCGGCGATCACCAAAGAATCCACCGGCGTCTTCTCCGACTTCACCGTCAGCCCAATCTGGTCACGCAGCGCGGATACCACGAACGACGCATCGAGCCGCCGTGTTGGCATCCAATTTCCACCGACAGAGATGAAAACGATTACAGGACGTTCCAGTGCCCTCGAGGGTGATCGAGAGCGTCAACCGGAAGCCGTCTCCGAATCCCGACGGTATTGCGACAATCCTCAACGTTGCCGCGGCCCGTTTTGAAGCCGCGACGATCAAGCCCGCAAAATCCGGATGATCCGCGCCCGATCAATGGGCTGCTTTATACAGGCGGCAGCCAAATGCGGTCCGGCGGCACACTGCCCTTTCTGATTGCGATTGCGCTCCAGATTCCGCCGAACGTCGCGGACGATATGGTCGTCGGGATCCCAAAGGCGCAGCTGTCCCAGCGGTGAGATATCACGGCGAAAGTGCCGAGCACCGGTGAAGGCGCTCCCAATGTGGTGAACGGGCGGCCGCTGCCCCCGCCGCTCAGCGTGGGGCTCGAGATTTTGCGTAACCTGCTGGTCAATCAGTCCGGTCTGAAAACTCATTCCGAAAATCGGGAGGTGACTGTCTACGCCCTGACCCTCGGCAACGGCAAGCACAAAATGGCGAAAGCGGCCGACTCGGAACGCTCCGGCTGCCGGCCCGATCCGAACGCGCCGAAGCCGGCCACCAATATTCAGGTGATGGTCAGTTGTAAGAACACGAGTATGGCCGAACTGACGCAGAATCTACAGCAATAGGCCGGCGGTTATTTCGACCACCCGGTTGTTGACGCCGCGGGTTTAGATGGTGGCTGGAATTTTCCGATCGGCTGGGAGTCCCCGGCAAACCCTGCAACCACAGTCGGCGGCAAATCCGAATCAGCCGGCCGCGGCGGCCGAGCCCTCGGATCCCAACGGCATCTCGGCCTTCGATGTCATGGAGAGAGAGCTTGGCCTGAAGGTGGTGAAGCAGAAGCGATCGATTCCGGTGATCGTGGTGGACCACGTGAACGACAAGCCGGAAAACCAGAGGCATGTGGCGCGGGCACTTTTGCCCGCCGCGCCCAGCATCACCTTCAGGGGTGCTGGCTCGGCACTCGTGCCGGCGCTTGTTCTTCTCTACTTGCCCTTCTCCGCGGCCAGACGCTTCTTCAGCAGTTCGCGTGAGCTGTCCGCGAGAACCCGGCAGGCAGCCGGATCAATCAGGCCGTCGGGTTCGGATTTTCGTTTTTCCAAACGCTGCCAGAGGTTGGAAAAATCGGGGTGCGGCGTGATGAGAATATCGCACGGTGTGCTGTCGAGAAAAGAAAAGCTTCGCGCGAAGTCTTCCACGGCGGAAGAGTATTCTTTGCTGCGCGTGAAAAGGAAGGCATCGTTCGATACGGGTGTCAGGCTGTCGGCGTAAACCAGGCTTAAACAGCGGTCGTTTTCGCAGGAGCGCCAGGTCCAGCTCGTCCCTCCGGGCGTGTGACCCGGCGTAGGATGCCCGGTGACGGTAACTTCGCCCGCGCGCAGGGTCGCACCGTCCTTAAATGTCTCCACCCGTGCGACGCGGGCGATCGGAATAATGAGCCCGAACTGCGGGTCGTCGCGCGGAACGGCGCCTTTCTCCATGACCGCCGCGGTCCATTTGCTCGCGGCAACACGGGCGCCGCTGAGCTTCTGCAATTCCGCAATGCCGCCCGCGTGATCGAAATGGACGTGCGAATTTACGATCAGTTTGACGTCTTCGACGCGAAATCCGAGTGAGCGGATATGGGCGACGATCTGGGGCACAGACTCCGGAAGATCGCCATCGATCAGGACATGGCCAGCCGGGGACGTGATGAGCACGGAGCCGAGACCATGCGTGCCAACGTAGTAAGTGTTGCCGTAGATCCGGAACGGCTGCTGCGGCATGTTCCATACAGGGCACGCTGCGCAGGAAGAAGGTCGCTGCTGCGCCGGAGCCGGAAAATTGCTCGCAAGCAGGAGAAGCACGAGGACGGGAAATCGCACACACTCATCGTAGAAGCAGGTCACTCGTCGCGCAGCGCGACCATCGGGTCTACGCGAGTAGCACGCCATGCGGGCAGCAGAGTGGCCAGTCCGGCTGAGGCGGCGAGCAGCGCCGCGACCCCGGCGAGCGTTGCCGGATCCGACTCGCTGACTCCATACAAGAGCGCCTTGAGGAGCCCCGTCAGTATCCAGGTGAATACCAGCCCCAGCGCGAAACCAATCGCCGACAGCACCATTCCCCATTTGGCGAACATCGTCAGAACGTCCCTCGGCCGTGCTCCCACCGCCATCCGGACACCGATCTCCTGCCGGCGCTCCGCAACCATGCGCGACAGAACCCCGTAGAGTCCGACGGCCGCCAGGATGAGCGCGATGCCCGCGAATGCAGCCAGCAATACTGCCCGAAAGCGGGGATAAGCGAGGACCCGGGCGAGTGCATGAGGAACGCTCTCCGCATCGCCCACGTAGACGTCCGGATCGCCGGCCGCGCGCTGAATCGAGGTGAGCGGCAGCGGGCGCGAACCTTGCATCCGGAGAATCAGGACCGCGGAAGCCTGCGCGTTTTGCGGCCACGGAACGTACATAAGAGGCGAGTCTGCCCAATTCATCTCGGTCGTCACCGGCATCCGCCTTTCACCGGCGACCACTCCGACAATGCGCCGCCAGTGGGTT
>DASZLP010000063.1:0-32169 GCA_035552355.1 Bryobacteraceae bacterium
TAACAAAGCACCCGGAACTGTCCCTCCTTGTTCCGTCCCAGCCTGTGCGGACAAAACAGGCGATGGCGATTGTGGTAAACAGCAGAGATTGGCCGCCGGTTCTCCACGGCCGTGCGCACAACCCGGTAAACATCGGCCACAAGGACAACTCTGCCGGTTCCCGAATCGTCGCTCACACCCTCAGATTACTCGTCCGAAACCATCAACCCAAGGAGCCCAACAGTTTATAACACAGTAGTACTAGGATCGAAGTAGTTTTGATACGGTTCTGATACGTTTTTGGCTCAGAGAACAGCAATGGAAATGAACGGAAACCGCAAACCACTGATTCTGAAAGGTCGGAATGGTGGGCGCGCAGGGACTCGAACCCCGGACCTCCTGCGTGTGAAGCAGGCGCTCTAACCAGCTGAGCTACGCGCCCCGGTGTGCGGACAAAACTCAATTCTAGTACACATTCCCAACTCTCCTGCCGCCTTCCGCTAAGCTGGCCTTGATGCCGACCAGCGCTTCACCGCGCCAAATCTATGGGGATCGTCTTGCGGCCCGCACGCGCCAACTTGCCGGCGTCCTTCAGAAACGCGACCACCTCAGTTATCTGCGCCTCCTCGTCTTCATCGTCGCCGGCGCAATCGTCTGGTACGCATTCAACGGGCTCTCCATCTGGTGGATCGCCCTCCCCACCGCGATCTTCATCCTTCTCGTCTGGCTGCAATCGCGAATGGAACGCGACGCCGAGTGTGTCCGCCGCGGTATCCGGTTTTACGAGCGCGGCATCGCCCGTCTCGAAAATCGCTGGCAGACGGAAATAGAGCCCGGCGCGGCGGGGCCGGGGGCCCGCTTCATCGAACCCCATCATCCCTGCGCTTCGGACCTCGACCTCTTCGGCCACGCCAGCCTCTTCGATCTGCTCTCGACGGCGCGCACCGGCGGTGGCGAAGAGCGCCTTGCTTCGTGGCTAAAGGCGGCATCCGGAGCCGCGCCAACCACGTCGGTCATCACCGCGCGCCATGAAGCCATCGACGAGCTCCGCCCCATGCTCGACCTGCGGGAGCAGATTGCCGTGCTCGGCGACGATTACCGCACCGGCGTCGACCCCGGCCAACTTGCGGACTGGTCCTCTAAACCCGCCCACACCTTTCTCATCTGGAAGCGCCTCGTCGCGTTTGCGTTCGCTCTGATCACCGCTGCCGCACTTCTCTGGTGGCTCGCGACGGACCTTATGGACCACAACGCGGGCCTCGCCGTCGTCCTGGTTTGCGCGGTCGAAGGACTATTCGCGCTGACAATGAGAACGGCAATCCTCGCCATCGTCCACTCCGTCGAGGAGCCCGCGCGGGACCTCGCCCTGCTGTCGCAGATCCTCGCGGCGCTTGAGAAGCAGCACTTTCGCTCCCCCCTGCTTGCCTCGCTCCGAAAGGCGATCGATATCGATCGACATCCGGCGTCCCACCGTATCCGTCGCCTGCGCCGTCTGATTGACATGCTTGATTCTCGCGACAACCCGTTCGTCCGCGCTGTCGGACCGCTCATTCTCTGGACAACCCAGGTGGGCATGGCGATCGAATCGTGGCACGCCGAAAACGGTGCTCACATCGCCGGCTGGCTGGATGCGGTGAGTGAAATCGAAGCGCTTTCCGCGCTCGCAAACTACGCGTGGGAACACCCTGACGATCCTTTTCCGGTATTCGCCGATAACGCTCTCTGCCCGCTGTTCGATGGAGTGGAAATGGGGCATCCGCTGCTCCCCGACGCGCAGTGCGTGCGCAACAGCGTCAGAATCCTCGCCCCCCTCCGGCTTCTCGTGGTGAGCGGCTCGAATATGTCAGGCAAGAGCACTCTGCTGCGGACCGTCGGCATCAACACGGTGCTCGCCTTCGCTGGTGCACCCGTGCGGGCGAAGAACCTGACGCTGTCGCATCTCTCGCTCGGCGCCTCCATTCGCGCCGTCGATTCGCTAGAAGAAGGCCATTCGCGCTTCATGGCCGAAATCCTGCGCCTCAAGCAGGTGCTCGAGTTGCCGGCTCCGGCGCTGTTCCTGCTCGACGAACTCCTCGGCGGGACCAACTCGCACGATCGTGCGCTCGGCTCGGAAGGCCTCATCCGGGCATTGCTGGATCGCGGCGCCATCGGTCTCGTCACCACTCACGATCTTTCTCTCTCCCGGATCGCCGACGAACTCGGCGCGGTCGCGGCCAACGTCCACTTTGAAGATCGCCTTGAAAACGGGCGCCTCGTGTTCGATTACAAAATGCGCCCCGGCGTCGTCGAACGCAGCAACGCGCTCGACCTGATGCGCGCCGTCGGTCTGGATGTTTGAAGCCGATCCAACGCTGACAGGTTGTATTCTGAGAATTGAATGTCATCTTTCCCGGCCACGCTCGCCACGCGCATCGCGCCGGGGAAACTCCGCCAGGTGGAAGAGGCCATCGCGCTCAGCCTGCGTGGAAAAGCCGAAGCTGTCCGGATGGCACTGGTCTGCCTGCTGGCGCGCGGTCACCTTCTGATTGAAGACGTTCCTGGCGTGGGTAAAACAACTCTCGCGCAGTCGATGGCCCGCACCGTCGATGGATCGTTCAATCGCCTGCAGTTCACCAGCGACATGCTGCCGTCGGACGTGCTGGGCGTGACGGTCTACAACGCGCACACCGAAGCGTTCGAATTTAAGCCAGGCCCGGTTTTCACGAACTTTCTTCTGGCGGATGAAATCAACCGGACAACGCCCAAGACGCAATCGGCCCTCCTCGAAGCCATGAACGAGCAGCAGGTATCGGTCGAAGGCCGCACTCTGCCCCTGCCCGATCCATTCATGGTGATCGCGACGCAGAATCCCGCCGAGCATCACGGCACGTATCCTCTGCCCGAATCGCAGCTCGACCGTTTCCTGATGCGGCTGCGGATCGGCTATCCGGACGCTGCGAGCGAGCGCGAAATCGTTCGTCAGACCGAAGGGCGGCACGGCGAAACTACGCCGTGCGTGCTCGACCGTGAGGAGTTGCGAGAGCTGCAGTGCGCGGTCACCCGAGTCCCGGTGGACGAATCGATCGTCGATTACATGCTTGCACTCGTGGAACACACCCGGACACATGAAGGCCTCGCGCTGGGTGTGAGCCCGCGCGGATCGCAGGCGCTCTACCGCGCGGTGCAGGCCAACGCGCTGGCCGAAGGCCGTGGTTACGCACTGCCGGACGATGTGAAACTTCTCGCGCCGAAAGTCCTCGGACATCGCGTGTCGCCAGCGGCGCGCACGACACTCACGATACGCCGGGATTCCCGCGGCCTTTCGACCGGCGAACGCATCATCGAAGAGATTCTCGCCCAGATCGAAGTTCCTCTGTGAAGACAGCTATCATCGGCCTGCCAATGACAGGCAAGACATCTCTGTTCACCATTCTCACCGGCGTCACTCAGGAGGTCCGCATGGGTTCCACCGCCGTCCGCACCGGCATCGCCAAAGTTCCGGACGCGCGCGTCGACGCACTCGCGGAACTTTACCAGCCGCCGAAGATCACCTATGCGACAGTCGAATACGTCGACGCACCCGCGATCTCGAAGGAAACCCTGCGCGACCCCGCATATCTCGCCAGCCTGCGCGTGGTCGACGCCTTCGCGCACGTCCTGCGCATCTTTCAGGACGAGACCGTCCCGCACGAACACGGCTCCGTGGACCCCGCGCGCGATTTCGATGACGTCGAAACCGAGCTCATCCTCAGCGATCTCGTCGTCGTCGAAAAGCGTCTCGATCGCGTCGACAAAGACCGTAAGAAGATCCGCAATCCCGATCTCGATAAGGAATACGAGCTGCTCATCCGCTGCAAGGAAGCGCTCGAAGCCAACACGCCTCTGCGCAACCTGCAGTTCGAAAGCGAAGACGAAAAGCGCATCCGCGGATTCCAGTTCCTTTCGCAGAAGCCGATGCTGCTCGTTCTGAATCTGGGTGAAGAAGACGCCGGCCGCCTGCACGAAGTCGAGGCACGATACCGCTCCGGCCCGCTCGCCGGCAAGGCCAACACCGCCGTCACCGCCGTTTGCGGAAAGATCGAGGCCGAGCTCGCTGAGCTCTCCGCCGCCGACGCGCGCGAATACCTCGTCAGCTACGGACTCTCCGAAAACGGACTCCAGCGAATCATCGAAGCCACCTATCGCCTGCTCGGCACCATGAGCTTCCTCACCGCCGGCGAAACCGAAGTGCGCGCATGGACGATCCCCATCGACAGCACGGCCGTCAAGGCCGCGGGCGCGATTCATTCCGATTTCGAAAAGAAATTCATCCGCGCCGAAGTCGTCAACTGGAAGAACCTTGTCGATCTCGGCGGCTATCCCGGCGTGCGCGAAAAAGGCCTCCTGCGTCTCGAAGGCAAGGAGTACGTCGTCAAGGATGGCGACGTGCTCGTAATCCGGCATTCGTGAGCAATCCGACCGCGATCAGCCAGCACGCCGCCACAAACCAATCGCCGAATCGCGTGTAGAACGTCTGGCCGTCGCGATACCGATACTGAAAGCGCGCCGCAAGCTCGGTGTATTCCTCAGTCGATCGAACGACGCGCCCCGCTGGATCGATCACCGTCGTGACGCCGTTATCGGTCGCGCGCAGAATCCACCGCGCGTTCTCGGCCGCGCGCATGCGCACGATCTCCAGGTGCTGATAGCGCGCCGCGCTCTTTCCGAACCAGCTATCGTTCGAAATATTGAACAGCACCTCGGCGCCGGATGCGGCGAACCTCCGGATGTAACTCGGAAACACCGACTCGTAGCAGATGAACGTGCCAATGCTGTGACCGTCGATCGACGACACCACCACGCGCTTCCCCGCTTCGAAATCGCCCGCCTGCGCCGACACTTTTCTCGTGAGCAAACCGAAGGGCCACGGCACGAACTCCCCGAACGGAACGAGATTCACTTTGTCGTAGCGGCTGATCGTATTGCCGCCCGGACCCACCAGCAGCGCTGAATTCAGCGGCGCGCCGTCGGGCGCGCGCGCCACCACGCCCGTCAGTACTGGCGCATGCGCCGTCCGCGCAACGGAGCCGACAACGCTCATGAAGCTGGGGTCCTGCTCTTCGAAAGGAGCGGGCGCTTCGGGCCAGACGATCAAATCCGGCCCGCGCGCGCCGCCGCTCATGACGCCGGTCACCGAAAGGATCGTCATCTGCTGTTCCGTCTGCCTCAGCAATTGCGGAGTCCAGTCGATCTCGTCATCGATGTTCGGTTGCACGAGAATCGCGGACGCGTTTCCCCGCTCCGCGGCGGGCACATCCGGCAGGAACAGCAGTGCGACCGCCAACAGCAGCCACACCAGACGCGCGCGGGGCTTCCGCAACAGCGCCGATGCGATCGCCGCCGACATCAGCGCGAAAACGAACGAAATCCCCCACACGCCGGTCAGCGGCGCGAGACGCAGCGGAATCGACATGTTGCTCCCGGCGTTGCCGAGGTTAAGCCATTCGAATCCCGTATACGAGTGCGTCCACTCGAGCCCGACCCAAAGCGCCGCGATCCCCGGCAGCGCGAATGTCGAGTTCATTAATGGACCCGCCGCGACTGCGAACGCGCCCATCTGCAGCGCCTTCGCCAGACAGAACAGCGCGAACAGGAACCAGGCCATCGCTCCGTTCACGCCCGCGTGATGCGCGAGCGTCCACTGAATCCAGTTGCAAAGTCCGAACCAGTAGACGACGCCCGCGGCGTATCCGTAGCCGAAGCGCCATCGCCAGCGCGTCTCCCGCGCGCATGCAATCAACAGAGGCGTAATCGCCACGGGCGCCAGCCAGATCCAGTTGAAGCTCGGGAACAACAGGACAAGCAGCGCTGCTGTCGCCGCCGCGAGCACCCAGTTCAGAATCACGCGCGCGCGGCCTTTTCGCTCACAAGTTCCGCCATGTAAGAACTGCGCACCAGCGGACCGCTGAAAACCATTCGGAAGCCGAGATGCAGACCGTAATCGCGATAACGTTCGAACTGCTCAGGCGCGATGTATTCAGACACGGGCAGGTGCCTTCGAGTGGGCTGCAGGTATTGCCCGATCGTCGCCACGTCGACGTCCTGTTCACGCAGATCGCGGAGAAGTTGTTCGACTTCGTGCGCCGTTTCGCCGAGACCAATCATAAATCCCGACTTCGTCAGCACATCACATTTGTACTTCCGCGCGAAGCGCAGCACATCGAGCGACTGGCGATAATCCGCCTGCGGACGCACCCGCGGATACAGCCGCGCCGCAGTCTCCATATTGTGATTGAACACGTGCGGACCGGCGTCGACCACACGCGCCACGGCATCCATATCGCCGTTGAAGTCCGGCGTGAGCACTTCGATTCGCGCATTCGGAAGTGCATCCCGGATCTCGCGAACAGTCGCCGCGAAATGCGCCGAGCCGCCATCCGGCAGATCGTCGCGGTTTACGCTCGTGACCACGACGTAGCGCAGTTTCATCTCCGCCGCCATACGCGCCACATTCGCGGGTTCGGCCGGATCGAGCCGCATATCGTGAATTCGCGGATTTCCCTTCGGAACCGCGCAGAAGCCGCAGCCGCGCGTGCAGCGGCCACCGAGAATCATGAACGTCGCCGCGCCGCGGTGAAAGCACTCGTGGATGTTCGGACAACGCGCCGACTCGCAGACCGTATGCAGCTGGCGGTCGCGCAACTCCGACTTCAGCCTGTGCAGGGACTCGAAATGAGTCGCGCTCCTGCGCGCCCATTCCGGCAAACGCGGTCGCCCGATCTGGACCAGCCGCTGCAAGTCCGATTATCCAACCTCTGTTGTCAACTACCCGCGAACCTGCCGGAACGCATCGAGCGCCAACTCCAAATCCTCGATCGTGTGCGCCGCCGTCACGCATAGCCGCAGCCGCGCCGAGCCCATCGGAACCGCCGGGAACAATATCGGCGTCACGCAGATTCCCATCTCGCGCAGACGCCCGGCCATGAGCGCCGCCGCGGCTTCATCGTGCAGAATCACCGGGATGATCGCCGTTTCCGAATAGCCCGTATCGAAGCCGAGCGCGCGCAGCCCATCCCGCAGGAAATCCGCATTGCGTTTGATTCTTTCCACGCGCTCCGGCTCATCCTTCAGAATGGCGAGCGCCGTCCGGACCGCCGCCACCGCCGGCGGCGCCAATGCGGCGGAGAAGATAAACGGCGCCGCCGAATGTTGCAGGAAAATCGCCAGCTCGCGCGAGACCGCGACAAACCCGCCGTTTGAAGGAATCGCCTTGGCGAGGGATCCGCTCCAGATGTCCACTTCATCGGTGCGGATGCCGAAGTGTTCATCCGTGCCGCGTCCCTGCGCGCCCAGCACGCCCGAGGCGTGCGATTCATCAATCATCAGATAGCAGCCCGCCTCGCGCTTGATTTCCACCAGCCCCGGCAGATTGCAGATGTCGCCATCCATCGAAAAAACGCCGTCGGCGATAATCAGCGTGCGATTTGCCGCCGCGCCACTGGCGATTTCATGCCGCAGCGAATCCATGTCATTATGGCGAAACCGCTGCAGGGGAACCCCGGCCAGGCGGCATGCGTCGACTAGACTGCGGTGAGAAAGCGCGTCGAGAATCACGCGATCCTGCGCTGTCAGCAGACTGGCGATGACCGCCAGGTTGGCGAGATAACCGGAGCTGAAGGTGATTGCTTCGGCCGTGCCCTTCCACGCCGCGATGTCGCGTTCCATCTCATGATGAAGATCGATGGTGCCGGTGAGCATGCGGACGCCGCCCGTCCCCGTGCCATATTTTCGGATCGCCTCGATCGCGGCTTCGTCGATGCGCGCGTCGCCGATCAGCCCGAGATAGTCGTAAGACGAGAGCATCAGGAATTCGCGGCCCTCGGCCTCGACCCACGGACCCGACCGCCCTTCGAGCGCGAGCTGGTAAGGATAGACTCCGGCGTCGCACGCGCGGCCCATCAGTTCGAAAACGCGTCGTGCGCGGCCGTCGACGAGATCTTCTTTCTGGAAATTCCATTTGCGGCCCGATCCGCCGTTTCGGGAAAAGAATCCGTCAAAGAGATCTCCGGCGCCGGCGGCGAACACGCGGGTGCGTCTGGAGTGGTTTGGGTCTTGTTTCATTCACGGCGCAGAGGCGCGCCGCAAACAAGTATATTGTAATGTGGTTCACGGTCCGTTATCCACGACACATATCTCCTGGCCTGCTGGCGATCTTTCTCGCGGCTGCGCCGGCGCTTTTCGCGGGTGACCTCTCGCCCGCGGGTCTATGGAAGGCCTTCGACGACCACACTCATCAAGCGCGCGGGACGGTCCGGATCTACGAGGAAAACGGCCTCTACTTCGGCAAAATCGAATCCAGCTTTAAACCCGAAGAGCTCGCGGAACACTGCTTCAAATGCAACGGCGACCGTAAAGACGCGCCGATCCTCGGGCTGCTGATCCTTCGCAACGTAAGGAAGAACGGATCGGAGTACGATGGCGGGGACATATTGGATCCGGAGAATGGTTCAGTCTACCGATGTCGTTTGACTCTAAGCGCCGACGGGCAGCAGTTGCTCGTCCGCGGTTATCTTGGTTTCGCGATCTTCGGCCGCACGCAGACGTGGCTTCGTCTGCCGGAGCCGCCCCTTTCACAATCGTCCATTCCGTAACCTGCGGGTGTTCGATTGCATCCATTGGTTCGGAACAAAAATGAACTGGAGGAGTATGAAATGAAAGGATTTTCATCAAAGATCTCGCTGGCCGCGTTGGTGAGCATTTCCGCGGCTTCACTGCTGGCGCAGAATTATCCGCCGGCGCAGAATTACCCGCCGCCGCAGAATTATCCTCCGCAGAACGGACCGGCGCCGACCTACGCCCCCCAGGATCTCGACCAACTCATCGCGCCCTACGCTTTGTATCCGGACCCGCTGCTGGCGCAGGTCCTGACCGCGTCGACATATTCCAATCAGATTCCCGACGCCGATGGGTGGGCGCGCGCGCATGCCTATATCTCGGGCGATGCGCTGGCGCGCGCCATCAATGAGGACAATCTCCCCTGGGACCCAAGCGTGATCGCGCTGCTTCCCACCCCTTCCGTGCTCGATATCATGGCCGGCGACATGGGCCGCACGCAGGAACTTGGCAATGCCGTTCTCGCCGATCGCGGCTCGGTGATGGATGCGATTCAGGATCAGCGTCAGAGGGCCTACAGCTACGGGTATCTCCGCACCACTCCGCAGTATCGCGTCGTCACTCCGGGACCGGGCGACATCGAGATCCAGCCAGTAAATCCGGCGGTGGTCTACGTTCCCTACTATGATCCGAACGTGGTTTACTTCCGTCCGCGTCCGGGTTTCTACGTGGGCGGCGCCATTACCTTCGGACCGAGCATCTTTGTCAGTTCATTCGCGCCGTGGGGATGGGGCGGGGTAAGCTTCGGCTGGCGCGCCCATACAATCGTCGTCAACAACCGGCCGTGGGAGCGAACATGGGCGAACCGCGCCAGCTACGTGCATCCCTACGCGGTACCCGTGCGTCCGCGAGCCGCGGTGTCGGCGCCGCGCACTGAGCATCATGAGCTGCGCGAATACCGTCAGCCGGCGCGCGCCCCTGCGCGAGTGGAAGAACGCGGGCGCGACGACCGTAGCCGCGACCGAAGATAAGTTTCAGAAGTTCACGTTGGCGCTTCGTCATGATCGTCGGCTCGGAAGTCGTTGCTGAGCCGCGCGCGCAAGCAAGCGCGGTAACTTAGCCCTGAAATCTCAGTGCATCGAGACAACAAGCGCCGGCAATCGTGCCGGCGCTTGTTACGCCAGGACCGGTTCGGTTAGTACCCGCACTATTTCGGCGTGGTGGCGCCGATGTGCGTCAGATCCTTATTGTTCTCGAGGCAGACGTACTCGATCAGGTCCCAGCCCGGCCGGAACTTCACGTAAAACTTCGTCGTCCAGGGCTTCGTGTACATCTGCTTGTCCTCGATCGCTGCCTCATATGCCAGCGTGAGCGAATCCGGCCGGCTGAAGCGCTCGATGACGTGCAGATCCTCGCTCGCCGGATGGCCTACATAATCGAGCCACGTTCTGCCGTTGAATCCGATCGTGTCGACGACAAGAGTGTCGCTGCCATCATAACGGCCGATCGACTCGCCCATCCACGTCGGATTCAGCTTGTCCGGATCGGTATGCCGGCGGCCGTCCATGAAGATCGTGCGATACATATGGCTCGCGCCTTCATAGAGGATCACCACTTTGTCGGGCATCTGCAATATCTGGAATGGATACGGGGTGCCGGTGTAGCGCGGCACGCCTGGGGGCAGACAGAAGCCTTCCGGATCGTCTCTCGAGAGCGTGGCCTTGCGCTCGTTGAACAGCTTCAGCGCCGCCGGCGTGAACGGCACGTCGATGGCTTTCTCGACATACTGCGTATCGGCCCAGTCGTGCACCCAGATCGGCGCCCAAACGCCTTTACCTCCGAGATCGACTTTGCCGTCCGCGAGCCGCGGCGCAGGTTTTGCCGTGGCTTTGGGCTCGGGAGCCGGCCTGCCAGGCGCGGCACCCTCCTGCGCAGAGAGCAGTGGCAGCATCGCCACCGCAATCAGGACAAAACGAATTGCCCGCATACGACCTACTGCTTCATTACTTCGGTTCGGCGAACATCTTCGGGTCGATCGGCACATTGACCTTCATGTCGCTGACCTTGTATGTGTCGCGCCCGTCCAGCCACGAGAATGTGTATGAGAACGGGAACTTGATCCCGTTCACGTCGCGGTAATCGGCGTAATCGGTCTGCGTCGGGATGTGGCCGATCGGCGAATTGCTGTAGCGGATTACGCGCGACAGCAGGTTGGTCTTCTTGTCGAAATACATCGTCACGAGAATTCCGTGCGGGCCGCTGCCCTGCACGACCTCCATATCGCGGTCGCCGACGTCCTGCGTGTTCGTGCGCAACTGGGTGAAGCTGGTCTTCAGGCTCCCCGGGAACGCGAGAAGCGCGTCCGCGCGCATGCCGTCGAGCTCGCTGCCCTGCAACTGGTACTTCGTCACCGCGGCGCGCGGCGTCTTGTTCCAGCCGATCGTGCCGTTATAAACACGTGTGCTGTCACCGCGCTCGGGGTGGTCCTTGAACGTAATCAGGACCGACCGCTTGTCCGGAGCCTGCGCCACAATCTGGAAGCTGCCGCCGCCGCCGAGCCCTTCATACCCTTCGCTGATACCGGTCGCGATCCAGCTTTTCAGCGTGTCGAGCTTTGCCTGCCCGCCCAGCGCGGCGACGTATTTGTCGAGGACTTCCGCGCCCTTCGGCTCGCCGGGCGCCTGCTGCACGAAGTCGTTCTTTTCATCGTTGGGCGAGCTGTAGAGCTTGTCAAGGCTGATGCTGCTGGCAGGCGTTTCGCGGCCGTGATGGCAGGTCCAGCAGGTCACCATCTGGGCGCCGTTGAAATTGGCTTTATTGATCGTCCCGACCATGTTGATCATCTTGCGCGCGGTAATCTTCTGGGGGGTGTCGAAGACCCAGTCGACTTTGTCGGTGCCGGCGCCGGGATGGCAATCCGCGCAGTCGAGGCCAAGGTCGTCGGAAACGACTCCCATGGCTCCGAGGAAGTCATCGACGGAAAGGGCGCTGAGCGCGGGCGTCTTCACATTTTTGAAGACCTCGCCGGCGGTTTTGTAAGCCTTCTTCGCGGCGGGGGCGGGAGCCTGCGCCTGCGCGTGGGTCGTGAGTCCGGCCCCGGCCAGCAGCAGGGCCACCATGACCGCGCCCGCGACTACGGCTGGACGCGACGAAAGCTCCAAAATACGCGCCTTCAATCCTTTTGACGTCAACTTCGTTTTCATCTTTTCTCCAGTGCCTTGCGATCTGCAAGTATATAGGCGAACTGCCAGTATATAAAACGATGCACTGATATTTCTCAGTCGTACCAGCGCTCGTAGTCACACCCGGTATTTGACCGTGTGTGACCCGGCACGTGACGAACGAGAGCGCCTCAAAACGGAACGTCGTCGTCCGTAATCCCCTGTCCGAAGTCGTCGTGTGTCTGCGCCGGAGCCGGCGCACGCGACGCCGTGGCTCTCGGTTGTGAGACCGGTTGTTGCGAATATTCCTCGCCGCCGCGCGAGCCGCCGCCGCCCTGGCCGCCGAGCAGGATCACATCGTCCGCCACCACTTCGGTCGCGTAGACCTTCTTGCCGTCTTTATCTTCGTAGCTCCGAGACTGCAGACGGCCTTCGACGTAAATCTGCTTGCCCTTTGTCAGATAGTTGGCCAGATTCTCGCTGCGCCATAAAACCACGTTCGACCAGTCGGTCTCTTCCTTCCACTCGCCGGAGTCTTTGTCCTTCCATCGCCGGTTGGTGGCCACGGAGAAGCGGGTCATAGCCGCTCCGCCCGGCGTGAATTTCGTCTCGGCGTCCCGCCCGAGATGCCCGACCAGAATCACTTTGTTGACACTGCGCGATGCCATATAACCCTGCACTGTAACACAGGGAGGGAATCCCGAAATCGCGCTGCGGAAACAGTGCAAGAAGGATCGTTCGCCCGAGGCGCCGCCGTTTCGGTTTTTGCCGCGGGGACGCGCCCGGTTTCAACTTCCCAGGTATAATCCCTCTCATGCCGATTCTTTTCATCCACGGCGTAAATACGCGGAAATCCGATGAGGATTATTTCCGGACGATGGCCGCGCGAAAGAAAATGTTCGAGCAGTACGTGGTTCCGGTGGCACAAAAGAAGCATCCCGCTTTCCGCGTGGCCGACGACGTTTACTGGGGCGACCTCGGGGTGGACTTCCGTTGGGGCTTCGAGTCGATTCCTGAAAGCGGTCTGCAGTCGCTCGGAGCCTCTGACCAGGGCGCTCCGCGCCAGAATGACGATCTGGTGGCTTTGCTTGCCACGAGCGATGCGAAGCCATCGGATGTGCAGTCTCTGGGCAGCGCCGATTCGCCCGCCGTGGGCGAGTTGGCCGCCAGGCGTCCGGGCGATCTGGTCCGCGCGGTGTACTCCCCACCGGCCCTGAGTTATGAGCCCGTCGTGCCCAATCCAAAACCGGATCTGGATGCGGCGGCACAGAAAAAGGCCACGCAGGAAGGTGAAGAACTCGGGCTCATGATGATCGCCGCGGAAAACGTGGCGCGGAATGCAGAGAAGGATGCAACGATCCTCGACCCGCCGCCGGGCAAGACGGTTCTGGATCAAATTCAGGCGCTGACCGCCATTGAGCTTCAGAAGGTAGAGCCGGCCCCGCCACCCGCGGCAGATATCGACGTCCAGGGTCTGGGCACGAACATCTTCAAAAGGAGCTATGACTGGGCGAACAAAAGGATGGGCGCGATGGTTGCCGCCGCCAAGGCCACCGCAACGAGCCTGGTAAACACCGGGCAGCGGGGCGCGAGTCTGCTGGCTCTGCAGGCGAAGCGCGACGACGTCAGCCGCAAAGGTCTCCGGTTCCTCGGCGACGTTTTTGAATATCTGCACCGTGGGAGGGCCGCCAACGATTCCATCATTGTTCGCGTTGTGGACGCCGTGAAGTCGGCCGCCTTTGCCGGAGAGCCGCTCGTAGTGGTGACGCACTCCTTCGGCTCGGAAATTTTATACGATGCGCTTACTTCCGGAAGGCTGGAGGATTTAAAGATTGACTTGTGGGTCACGGCAGGCGCGCAAACCTCTTTGTTCGGAGAAATGGCTCTGTTCGAGAAGAGCGACAAGTCCGTGAAGGCGCCCAAAGTCCTGGGCCGGCCCGGCCAGGTGACCAGATGGATCAATTTCTGGGACGCGGCGGATATCCTGAGTTATCTGCACGCGCCGATCTTCGGCAAAGACGCGGTCACGGACTACACGGTTCGCGACGGCGCGAACCTCGGCAACGCGCATGGCCACTACTTTTTGACGGTCGCGTTTTACGAAACCATCGCCCAGGAACTCGGAACCCTGCTGAATCCAGCGCCAATCAAAGCGCCGATCAATAGGACGGCGATCAATACGGCGGCACAAAAACCTTGAAATTCTGGGTCGATCGCCGGGAGGAACTGAAGGACAGCAAAGCGCCGGGAAGAACGCACGCGCTGGTGATCGGCACAAGCCTCTATCGCTGGCTTCCGAAAGGGGATGCTGCCCCGCCCGATCCCGAGCGCAAGACCCTGGGCCTGAGCCAGGTGGATATTTCCGCCACTTCGGCTTTGCTTTTTGCGAACTGGCTCAGGGATCATTTTCAGAATCCCGATGCCCCACTGGCTACTATCATGCTGTTCATCACGCCGTCCGACAATGAGATCGCCAACGTCGCCGGCATGAAGGATGTTGCTGCCGATTTCATTGGCACGACGCGCGGGAAGATCATGGGGGCTCTTACCGAGTGGTCCAAATTGTGCCGCGGCAATCCAGCCGGGGTCGCGGTGCTTTATGCCAGCGGGCACGGGATTCAGATTCCCGGATCCAAAGAGGATGCCTTCATTCTCCTCGAAGATTTTGCGGACGATCCAATGATCTTCAACTACTCCATCGACGTGGGCTCCAATCGGAGGGCGATGGTCGGACCCGACATGCCGCAGAACCAATTGTATTTCGCGGATGCCTGCCGGCTGCCGCCGAATACTCCACTCCTGGGCCTCGGCACAGGGGCCGCGCTGCCATACGATCCCAGCGTGCCGGATAAGCGCTCCGCGCCGATTTACTACAGCGCCCTGTCAAACACGAAGGCGCTGGGAGTGATCAGGAAGGGCACGTTCTTCATGCAGGCGCTCATCGAATGCCTGAACAGCCTTGCTCTTTCGGGGCCCAACAAAAAATCCGCCATTCCGCTTGAAAGGGACAAGTGGCATGTGAGCGTGCCTGAGCTTCTTTCACCGCTCGACCAGCGCGTGAAGGAGCTTGCGATCGCAAAGAGCCAGGAACTGGCGGCCAGAGGAATCAATGTGGATTTTCCGGATCAGGGCGTGACTATGGGCGGCGAGGCGCGCGCGGCGGTGTTTCATGCGCTGTCCGATGCGCCCAAAGTGAAACTGACGCTGGAGGTGGATCCCGACTCGATGGCCGCCAACGCAAAAGCCGCGCTGTGGGCGGGCAAGCAACAAATCGGCGAGAACCGTGACTGCCGGCCCAAACCGTGCGAATTCGGAGAAGTGGACGCGGGCTTGTACAGCCTGGACATTATCGTCGACGGTAAGAAAGTTGCCGGCGCGGTGGTGCAGGCGGATCCACCCCAGACGGTCTTTCCGTATCAGTTATGACCGGTGCCGTGCTGGCCGTTTCGAGCGACACGCCGGGTTTGGCATTCGCAGTCTTCAATTCGGCGCTCGAAAGAGTTGAGGAGGGGATTACTCCGAAGGACATCACGCTCGAACCCGGACTGTATGTGGTGCGAGTGACCCACGCCACCGGCGCTCCCTCCATACCGCAGTACGTCGACGTGAAGGAAGGCCGCAAGTATCTCCTGCAGTTGGCTCCAACGGCAAACGCTCTGTCGGAGGACCTGCGCGGATTCACGATGAAGCTGCGGGACGGCGTGAAATCCGCGTTCAGCTCCGCAACGCCCGCAACGGTAGAGCCCGCGGGACCGCTTCTTCCCTCTGTCGCTCTGCGCTTTTGCGCGCTAAAGAACTGGACCCAATACGAATTGGTCGTACCGCGCAAGCTGACTTCAAGGGCGGACGGAAATTCGCTGTGGGTCGACGTCGAATTGCCGGTCCATGCGGTCGTGTTCGCGCAGGCAATGGTCGACGGTCAGGTTCCGGTCAACACCGCGGTCCCTGGAGGCGGCGTGTTGCGCACGCACGCCTGCAGTCTGAGGTTCTGGCTTTCCGATGGCGCGCTGAAATCGGAGGCGCATTTGGGGGACTCCGCCGCGGATGTGGCGGCGCAGTATTTGCGGCAGGGAAACTTTGAGGAGGCCAAGCGTATTTTCATGACACTCGAGCCGCCTGCGGAAAACCTGCTCCTGAGGGGGCTCAACCACATCCTCTCGAGGTTCCGCAAACCCGAGGTGGCGGCGATGGGGCGCTACGCGTTACTTCGGACCGGCGAATTAAACTGGCTCGGGGGCCTCCCGGATACGCTGCTGAACGCCTTCGATTGGCTTGCGGACGGAAAAGTCATTTCCGGCGAGCTCGCCGCGAGGGAAGGCAAAGTTTCGCTGGCGCTCTCTTCCCTGGCTGCCATTTCAGAAGGCCAACTGCCCCTCTATACCGATGGATTTTCCATGCTGCTTTCGCGCTTGATTCAATACACCTCCAGCCCTGCCCCCATGGAGAGTGTGCTGAAAAGCGATGTGGAGCGCGCAAACAGGCTTTTGAAATCGATCGCCGTGTGGGCGCGCTCTCTGGATATGAAGGCGCTGACGCTGACCTTTCCGGGAGCGGACATCACCAGCCCGGCAACGTCGGAACATACGATAACGCCGGATTCGGAATGGACGAAAATCGATCCCTCCGCGCTTACCGGGCCTCGCGTTCGAAGAAGCGAATCCCGTCAGGCGGGATGAAAAAAGTCCGGATCGTTCCGTCGGCATCGTAAGAACCGAAATAGCCGTGCTTACGGTCGAACCGAATTATCCCGTCGGGACGTTTCGACTCCAGAATGTTGCGGCCCGGATGGCTGTCGCGCAATTGCTGTGCGAGCCGCAGATACTGTTCGCGGGTGATCTGGCCGAAATCCCGGCCATATTTGTCGAAGTGATCCTGCAGCAGGTGCCCGGAGCGAAAGCCTTGCCCGCCGGCAATTGCCGCGGTCGTGCATGCCAGAAAGCACGCCGCGAAGAGCGCACAGGCCGAAGCGCCGTTATGCGCGGTGAGGAAAAAGAGCGAATTTCTAACGCGCGAACCCGGTGCCTGCGTATCCGGCCTCGTATTTCCTGACCGCACACAACGCCCGTGCGGGCTGTGCGGGCAATTCGGTGGCAATTCGTACAAACGTCAACACCACGATCATATATGCAGTTGGACGGAAGCGGCACTCACCGGCGACACTAAATTTTCGTTAAGGCGATATGCTTCAATCTGAAACCGGCCGCGCAATCTGAAACGGGCGCGAAATATCCGCTCGAAACGAAGCGCAACGTCTGCGATACTAACTACATATGTCCTCTACGAAAGAGGGAGCGCGAGCACTTACTGCCGCCCTCGTCTTCACCGTTCCGCTTTGTTTCGTGGCCTCAATTATGGCGGCCGACCGCCCCGAGCCGCAGGTTCGCGTCGTCGAAGAGATCGCCGCCAAAGTGAACGGCGAGATCATCACGCGCGGTGAACTCGAAAAGCGGCGCGAGCAGATCGAGGCCGAGTTTCGTCAACGGGGACTGCAGGGCCAGCCGCTCACCGATGCCGTCAACAAGCAGGCGGCCGAGGACCTGGGCGACCAGATCGATCAACTCCTGCTGGTGCAGAAGGGCAAGGAACTGAATCTCAACGTTGACTCCGAGGTGAATCGCAAGCTCGCCGAAATCCAGTCCGACAGCAAGGAAGCCGATCCGGAAAAATTCCATGAATGGCTGAAGGAGAAGACGGGCGACAACTTCGAGGATTTCAAGCTGCAGATGAAGAATTCTTACCTGCAGCAGCGCGTGATCAGCGAAGAGATTTATCGCAACATCGTCATCCCCAAAACGGATGTCGAGAAGTATTACAACGAGCACAAAACCGAGTTCGTGCGGCAGGAGACCGTTCAGCTGCGCGAAATCCTCGTGTCGGTCGGTGACGGCAGTCCGGACAAAGTCGCCGCCGCCGAGAAGAAAGCCAAAGGCCTCGTGGACCGTGCGCGCAAGGGCGAGTCGAAGTTTACCGATATGGCGCGCCAGTATTCCGACGCTCCGACTGCCACCGCTGACGGCGATCTCGGAGCTTTCAAGAAGGGTGATCTCGCGAAAGATATCGAGGACGTCGTTTTCAAACAGCCGAAGGGCTACGTGACCGATCCGATCCGGCGGCCCGCCGGCTTCGAGATTTTCCGCGTTGAAGAGCATTTTGCAGCCGGACAGGCCACGCTCGATGAAGTCCAGAACGACATCACGAACAAGCTGATGGAACCGAAGGCCCGCCCCAAAACCCGTGACTATCTCACGCAGTTGCGGCAGAACGCCTTCCTCGAAATCAAGCCGGGGTACACCGACAGTTACGCCGCCCCGGGCAAAGACACTACGTGGCAGGATGCGGCATCTCAGCTCAAGCCCGAAACCACAACCAAGGAAAACGTCGCGGCGCACGGACACAAGAAACTGCTGCACGTGATTCCATACGGACACAAAGGCGCGGCAAAAGACGAGAGCGCCGCGCCGCCACCCACCGTGACGCCTGTCCCCCAGGCGCCGGCGCCCGCCACCGCTCAATGAAGTCTTTGTTCGTACGGGACCTGAAGCCCGACGAAATCTCGACCACCGTATTTCTGGTAAGCGCCAAGGAAGTGCGCCAGAAACGGACTGGTGAGCCCTATCTCTCCCTGCTGCTTTCCGACCGCACCGGCGAGCTCGATTGCAAGATGTGGGACAACGTCGCCGGCTTTATCGACGCCTTCGATCGCGACGACTTCATCAAAGTCAAAGGGATGCTGCAGCTCTACAACAACCGGCCGCAGTTCACCATCCATAAGCTGCGCCGCATGGCGGAGCACGAAGTCGATTTTCGGGATTTCTTTCCGGCATCGCTGCAGAATCCTGACGTCATGTGGGCGGAGCTGCGAACCATCGTTGCAGCCGTCGGGAACCCGCACATCCGCGCGCTTCTGGATTCTTTTCTCGACGATCCGGATATCGCGGCGCGCTACCGGATCGCTCCCGCCGCCAAGTCGATTCACCACGCGTTCCGCAGCGGTCTGCTTGAGCATGTGCTCTCCCTCCTGAAGCTGGCGAAGGTGGTCGGCGCGCACTATCGCGATCTGCCGGGACATGCGATCGACCTCGACCTGCTGACGGCCGGTGTCGTGCTGCACGATATCGGCAAGATTTACGAGCTCAATTACGATCGCGGATTCGGCTACAGCGCCGAGGGCCAGTTGCTCGGGCACATCGCAATTGCCATCCGGATGATCGGCGACCGCGTGCGCGCGCTGCCGGATTTTCCAGTCGAGCTGCGCAACCTGCTCGAGCACATGGTGCTGAGCCATCACGGGCAGCTCGAATTCGGATCGCCCAAAGTGCCGTGTTTTCCCGAGGCGCTTTTGCTGCATTACCTCGACGACATGGATTCCAAAATGGAGTGCATGCGCGCCCAGATCGACAAAGACCCGCAGTCGGAAGGTTATTTCTCGGCGTACAGCTCCTCGATGGGGCGAGTCGCGCTGCGCAAGACAAGATATCTGGAATCGAATCCGGCAGGCGTGAAGGTCAGGCCGCTGGAATGCGCGGCCGAAGAGGCCAGCGCGTCTGAGTTTCCTTTAGACAGCAGCACTCATACCAGTACCACTCATAACTTAAACGATTATTCTCCTGACGAACACGTTCGACCCGGTTTACCCGATAACGATCATTCGCTACATCCTCCGGCTTCAAACAGCAGCACACCGAATCAAAACGGCCATCCGCCCGCGTTGGCGCCGCCGAATTCCAAACCGATGCCTGCAAGCGACTCTTTCTTCGGTGCAAAGCTGCAGCAGGCGCTGCAAGACGAAAGGAAATAGCCTTGGGCCGAGACCGTGAACTGCCTCCGCCGCTCGAAATGATGTGTCTGAATGCCTTATGGGAAATTCAGGAGGGAAATGTTGAAGATGTTCGCAGGGTCGTCGCGCAGAGCCGGCCTCTGGCGTACACGACGGTTCTGACGCTGCTCGACCGGCTCGCCCGGCGCGGGGCCGTCTCGCGCCGCAAGGAAGGCCGTGGATTTCGCTACCAGCCGACCGTGGCGCGCGACAAGCTGCGCCGCATGGCCCTTCGCCAGTTCCTCGAATACCACTTCGAGGGATCGGAGGCGAACCTGAAGATCTTCCTCGAGCAGCCTGTGGAGAGCGGGCCGGAACCCGCGAGCGAGCTCGCGGCAATCCCCGAGCTCGAAGCCCAGAGTTAGCGGCCGCGGCCGGCCTGCAGGGCAGACGATCGTCTTTCGTCGTCTGCCAATGGCGGTTAAATCTTGAAAATCCTGATCCGCACCACGAACTGGATCGGCGATGCCCTGATGTCGCTGCCCGCCGTGTGCGCCATCCGCTCGCGTTTCCCGGACGCGGAAATTACGGTGCTCGCGAAACCCTGGGTCGCGGCGCTCTATGAAGGCGAACGGTCGATCGACCGCGTGATGATTCTCGAAGGAGCCCCGGGCGCTAAAGACTGGGGAGCCAAATGGAAACTCGCGCGGCGTTTGCGCAAAGAATCTTTCGATCTTGCCATTCTGCTGCCCAATTCGTTCGAGAGCGCCGCTGTCGTGCGCCTGGCTGGAGTCAAACGGATCATCGGCTATGCCCGCGACGGCCGCGCGCTCCTGCTCACCGATGCCATCCCGCTGCCGAAGGCCAACGAAATTCCCGCACATGAGCGTTTCTACTATCTGGAGCTGTTGCGCCGGGCCGGTTTGCTCGATGAAATCCCCGATGTTCCCGAAATCCGTCTGGATGGAATTGCCGGTCTCCGCGCGCGCGGCGAAGCGCGTTTCAGTGATCTCGGAATGAACCTGCCCGTAATCGGCGTGAGCCCGGGCGCCGCATATGGCGCCGCGAAGCGATGGCTGCCGGAGCGCTTTGCCGAAGCCGCCGCGCGCCTTGCCGCCGGGATGGGTGGAAGCGTCGCGATATTCGGATCGGCGGCCGAGAAGCCCCTCTGCGAAGAAGTTGCCCGCGCCGCCAGCGGACGAAGCTTCGCCGGCGCGACCACCCTCGCTGAATTCATCGAAATGACCGCGGCTTGCTTGGTCTTCCTGACCAACGATTCGGGCGCCATGCATATCGCGGCGGCGCTCGGGATTCCTTCCGTGACCGTTTTCGGGCCTACCAATGAGACCGCCACCGGACCCCTCGGCGCCGCGGCCCGCATCGTCCGCGAACCGGTCGATTGCGCGCCCTGTCTTCTGCGCGAGTGCCCGATCGATCATCGCTGCATGACGCGCGTGACGGCGGAAAAAGTCGTGATGACGGCGGAAGATCTGTTGAAGATCAGGCCGGTAACTGTTTCCGAGCCACGAGCGTTGCTTTAAACTACGGAGTTGCCAGCAGAGGTGAAAAGCATCCTCATCGTACGGCTCGGAGCCATGGGCGATATCATCCACGCCCTGCCCGGAGCCTCGTCGCTCAAACACAGTTTTCCGGCGGCGCGCGTCACCTGGGTCGTGGAACCGCGCTGGGTTCCGCTGCTCGAAGGCAACGGCTTTGTGGATCGCATCGTGGTCTTCCGCCGCGACGATCCGCGTTCCTGGCGCCGCACCAAAGACGAGCTCCGCGCTGAACAATACGACCTCGCCGTCGATTTCCAGGGACTCACGAAGTCAGCCCTGATCGCCCACGCCGCGCGCCCGGAGCGCATCGCCGGATTCGGCTCCCGCGTCGTGCGCGAGCGTCCCGCCGGCCTGTTCTATTCTGCGCGCGTCGAGAGCCAGGCGGTCCATGTCGTCGATCAGGCGCTCGATTTGGCGGCGGGCGCGGGCGCCACGAATCTGGTCCGCGCTTTCCCTTTGCCGCCCGGCTCTCCCGAAGGGCACCTGCCCGCCGAGCCTTTTGTGCTCGCCAGCCCTCTCGCCGGCTGGACTTCGAAGCAGTGGCCGCTCGAATATTACGCACGTATCGCGCCGATGCTGCGCGAGAGACTCGGCATGTCTCTGGTGCTCAACGGCGCGCCGGGAACCGTTCCAGCCGTCGAAGGAACGCTCGTGCATGAAAGCGGAATCGCAGGCCTTATCGACGTCACGCGCCGCGCGGCGCTGGTAATCGGAGTCGACAGCGGACCATTGCATCTCGCCGCCGCTTTGAACAAATCCGGCGCGGCCATCTTCGGGCCCACCGACCCCGTCAGGAACGGCCCCTATGGCGGAGACTTCGAAGTTTTCCGGACTGCGGGCGCACCCACCACCCATCGGCGCGGCGCCACGATCGCGGCATCGATGCGGGCCATCACTCCCGCGCAGGTTTTTGCGGCGCTGGCTTCGCGCGTGAATTGCCACGCGGGCTCGCCGGGCTGATGCGCCGTCACTGGTTTCGGAAATCCTACGCGGATCGTGTAGCGCGGCTACGGGTTACCGCGGGCTTCGTAATGGTCGCGGCGTTTGCGTGGCTCTCCCATCCGACCCTCCTGTCCCTCGCCCTCGGGCTTCCGCTTTCGGCGTGCGGCCTTGCCCTGCGCGCATGGGCGGCAGGACATCTCGCCAAGGATAAACGGCTCGCGCATTCCGGACCGTATTCCTTCACCAGGAATCCTCTTTACCTCGGAACTCTCATAACAGCGCTCGGACTTGCGGCGGCCGCGCGCAGCATCCTGCTTGCTCTGCTCTTTGCGGCCTTGTTCGTGCTGGTATATCTACCCGCCATCGAGCTTGAGGAGCAGCATCTGACCGCCATCCTGCCCGGATACCGCGCCTTCGCCCGGCGCGTGCCGCTGTTGATTCCGCGCTGGCCGAAGGGGTTTGGCCCCGACCGCTTCTCCGCGGCGTTGTACAAGAAGAACCGCGAATATCAGGCTTTACTCGGATGGTCGCTCGGCGTCGTCTGGTTGTTTGTCCGCGCGTTCTGGATTTCTTAGCGTCTGTGGCGCGGGCACTGTTGCCGGCGCTTATCAGCCCGCATCGCACAATCACGCCTGAGGCGCCGTAAAGTAATTCAGACTCACCGTCGCGAGCTCCGAATGCGGAAACGCGGTCTGGAATCGCGCATCCGCATGCAACCCCGCTTCCCTCGCACACGCCAGAAAAATATCCAACTCGAGCAAGTATTGATCGGAAAACCCATGCGTGCCGTCATACGCAACCGCCGGAGTCTTCCCGCGGTTCGCAGCCGCCACTCCCGGCTCAAGCGTGTGAAGCTCCAGAATCACGATCCCGAAGCGTCCGACATACGGCGCCCACCGCCGCAGATGCCGGACCATATTCTCCTCGACCTCATCCGTCGGAATCTCCTCGCCGCGCCAGGCGAAAGCTCCGCCCGTCCGCGCGACGCGCGTCCCGCGAACATACCCGGACGGCGGCAGCCACGGACGATTGTGATCCAGAAACGCCCGCACATGCAGCAAGTCGTGAATGTCGACCCCAAGCTCTTCGAGTTGCACCGCGAGCAGCGCCGGACGATTGATGTCGCCCTCCATCACGTGGCACTCAGGAATCCGCGCCCGCTTGAAATTCTGCTTCGTCACGCGGCGCGAGATCTTGTGCACGTCCGCCGCCGCGATGAGCAGCGGAAATTCGTCGAGCACCTTGCCCCGCGCCGTACGCTCCTTGACGACGTGATAGACGTGCTCGAGAAAAGCGCCGTCGCCGCACCCCACGTCGCATACGCCCGCGGGCTGTAGCTCGATCGGGCGATTGAAAACATCGACGATGATCTCATCGACCTTGTCGAAGTAGTGCGCGTGCGCTCCGCCGCCGCCCCAGATATTCATGGCGCGATTGACGAGCGTCTCGACGCCACTCTCGTCGACGCGCGGAATGCGCGGATTCCCGAACAGCAGCGTGCTGACGACCGACAGCATCGGCAGGTACGAAACGGTCACTCCATACGCGGCTGCGATCGAAGCGGCATAGCGTCCCGCGGCAGTAAGCGCGATACGTCCGGACTCGCGCTCGACCCAGCCGCATCCGGCGAGCAGATCGAAGAGAGCCGCAAGACCCGACTGATTGCCGTCCATGCTTTTCAATTCGACCGGACCGTTCAGCAGGTCTTTGAGAATACTCTTGCGCGCCAGGGCGACCATCGCGGGGCCGACGAGCATGCCATCGAATTGCCGGCGTAGTTCCTGCGCGCTTTCCGGCAGGCCCCAGCCCTGGAGCGCTTTATCGATCAACACCTGCAGTGATGGCAGGAACGAACCCTGTGATTTTCCGAAGAGAAAATCCTCAAGAAAGATTGCCATCGGGATGAACGCGACGGCCTCGCGATAGTGCTCCGGCGCGATCTTCAGCAGTGCTCTGCCCTCTGCGGTCAACCGGTAGCTCCCTTCAAACCACCCGGCGCTCACCAGTAAACGAAGCGCGATCCGCACGTAGCCCCGATTGCCGTGCGTCTTCTCGATGACTTGATCGAGCGTGACCGTACCGAACTCCTCGAAGAGCGTGAAAACCCCGCGATCCTGAAGTGCGCGGACGACTGGCGCGAGCACGATCCCCCGCAGATGCGCAAATACGAGCGACCGGACTTCCGCGCTGACGGAAGTGCTCACAAGCGACCTTCGAACAAATCCCGGCCTTCGACCAGCGCACGCATTTTCCGATCGACAACGCTGCGCTGCAACATCCAGAATCCACAATCCGGATGGATGTAGCGCAGCCGTCCAGCGCCGAGCGTGTTCACGATTTTCTCAATACGCGAGGCGATCAGCTCGGGGCTTTCGACTTCGTTGTCCTTGATGTCGATGACGCCGATGCCGAGGCCGATCTTCGGATCGAGATCGCGCAGAACTTCGAGCTCATCGTAACCGCGCCGTGCAAATTCCAGCACGAGATGATCGGCACGCAGGGAATTCAGGAACGGCACGAGATCGCGCCAGAAGCCGCGCAGCATCGGCTGTCCGCCGTAGTTGCCGAAGCAGATGTGCACGGCAGTTTCGTTCAGCACACCGCTCAGCACATGATTGATCGCCTCTGACGCCCACGCGGAATCTTCGGGAAAACCGACGATGCTCGCCTCGTCGATCTGCACGGTGTCGGCTTCGAGCAGCTCGAGCTGCCCGCGCAGGACTTCCGCGATATCCATTGCAAGGCCGGCGGTGTCTTTGTAGAAGCAGTTCGTCAGCAGACGCGCCAGCATGTGCGGACCGGTGCAGGTGAACTTCAGCGGGCTCTTCGTCAGACCGCTGACGAATTCGTAGTCCTGCAGAAGGTTGAGGCTGCCCTCGCCCACTTTGCCGATGACGACACCCGGCGTCAGCAGGCGGTAGCCGGACGCGCGGTCCATGCGGAATCGGTCGAAATCCCCCGGCGCGAAAGTGTTGCGGATGCCGCTCATGCGCGAGACAAAGTAGTCGACCATGCCGTTAGCTGCGGGGTTGCTCGGATCGAAGCGCGTCAACTCGCCATCGGTGACAAGATCGAGACCGGCGAGTTCCTGCGTCTTGAGGACCGCCATGATGGCGTCGCGCAGGACAGGGCGCGAGGGGCTTCCGATCATCCACGGCAGCACGGGATAGCTGCCAACGACAGTGGTTTTTATGCGCCCATTCACGGGAGATGCAAGGTTATCACGCGGCTGCCATCCGGCCCCGCAATCTACGATGGAATGAATGCCGACAGCACGCACGATGAAAGCGCTGGTCAAGAGCAAACCCGAACCCGGACTGTGGCTCGAAGAGGTTCCCGTCCCCTCGATCGGGATAAACGACGTTCTGATCCGCGTCAGGAAAGCTTCGATCTGCGGAACCGACGTCCACATTCTCAAGTGGGACGACTGGGCGAAGCGCACGATCCCCGTTCCCATGGTGATCGGCCACGAGTTCATGGGCGAGATCGTCGAAGTTGGCTCGAACGTACTCGACTTCTTCCCAGGCCAGATGGTCAGCGGGGAAGGCCACGTGGTCTGCGGCCGCTGCCGCAACTGCCTTGCCGGACGCCGCCATCTCTGCGCGCACACCAGCGGCGTTGGTGTAAACCGGCCCGGCGCGTTCGCCGAATACATCGCGCTGCCGATCACGAACGTTTGGGTTCACAAACAGGCAGTTGATCCCGACATCGCGTGTATTTTCGACCCTTTTGGAAATGCGGTGCACACGGCGCTCGCATTCCCGGTGCTCGGCGAAGACGTGCTGATCACGGGCGCGGGACCGATCGGCATCATGGCCGCCGCAGTCGCCCGTCACGCGGGAGCGCGTCATGTCGTGATCACAGATTTGAACCCTTACCGTCTCGATCTCGCGCGCAGGGTGAAAGTCTCTCTGGCGGTCGATCCGCGGGAGAAGAATCTGAAGACTGTTCAGAAGGAACTCGGCCTGACAGAGGGCTTCGATGTGGGCCTCGAGATGTCGGGCAATGCGGCGGCCTTCCGGGAGATGCTCGCGAATATGGCGCACGGCGGAAAGATCGCGATGCTGGGCATTCCGCCGAACGAGATCGCGATCGACTGGAATACCGTCATCTTCAACATGCTCACGATCCAGGGAATCTACGGCCGCGAGATGTACGAGACCTGGTACAAGATGACCGTGATGCTCGAATCCGGACTCGACATCAGCCCGGTGATCACGCACCGGTTCAAATTCGAGGATTTCGAAGAGGCGTTCGAGTTGACGCAATCCGGCCACGCCGGCAAAATAATTCTGAATCTGGAATAGGTGGCGCGGGCATTCATGCCGGCGCCTGGCTACTTCGCCGCCGGCGCCGCCTGTTGCTGCTGTTGCTGCTGCGTCGTCTCACCCAGCAGCGGATCACTCGCCGTAGCCGGCTCCTGCCCGCTATGCACGTGAATCCGCTGGCTCTGGTCGGAGAAATAGGTATGCGTCCCGCCGGTCCCGAAAGCCACCGGAGTCACCTGCAGCGCATACCCCGTCTGCGTCTGCTGCAGAACAAACCGGAAGCCGCCCTTTTCGCCGCTCGCGAGATCCCGGTCGATCAAATCCGCGCCGCTGGCGTTTTCCGAGCCGCTCGCCGGCGGGCCCAATTGCGGCAGCGTCGTCGCGTACTGCCCGTATGTCGAATAGTATTGCGTCTCGGCAGTGTGAATCGTGTTGATGGCCTTCGTGGCGGCCATCTCCTGCGCGAACCGCCGGGCGTTGGTCAGCTTCGGCAGCGCGACAGCCAAAATGATCAGAATGATCGCGATCACGATCAGGAGCTCGATCAGCGAGAAACCCGCGTTCCGGCGGGCGCGGTATCTTCGGACAGAGAACATGCGTTTTCCCTAGTTTATGACGTGCGGGAAGCCCCAACCGTTCAGGACAATTCGCCGGCCCGGCGCGCTTCATCGATTAGTCGCAATTTGCGCAGGAATTTCGGCAAGAGGCTCAGGCGCAACGCATTAGCTCCGTCCGAGAGGGCCTTCTCGGGTTCATCGTGCACCTCCACGAAGATGCCGGAGATTCCCGTTGCCACCGCGGCGGCCGCCAAGGGCTCGATGAACTGGGGCTGACCGCCGGAAACACCACCCGCGCTGCTGGGGAGCTGGACGCTGTGCGTCGCGTCGAAAACCACCGGCCATCCGGCATCCGCTATGATCCGAAGCCCGCGCATATCGACGACGAGATTGTTGTAGCCGAAGGACGATCCGCGCTCGGTCAGGACCACCTGGGAATTGCCGGTCGAAGCCACTTTGTCGGCCGCGTAATGGATATCCTGCGGACTGACAAACTGGCCCTTCTTGACGTTGACGATGCGGCCGGTCCGGCCGGCTTCGAGCAGGAGGTCCGTCTGGCGGCACAGAAAGGCCGGGATCTGCAGGATATCGACGGCTTCGGCGGCCAGTGCGGCCTGCGAGGGCTCGTGAATGTCGGTAAGGACGGAAAATCCGCGCGCGCGAATACGGGCCAGGATCTGCAAACCTTCGGCGAGGCCCGGTCCGCGGAAACCCTTCAGGCTGGTGCGATTGGCTTTGTCGAAGGAAGCTTTAAAGACGTATGGAAAGCCCGCTTCGGCTGCGATGGCGCCGATCGCGTCCGCCATGCGATTGACGTGCGCTTCGCTTTCAATGACGCAGGGACCCGCGATGAGCACGAGTTGGGTTGGGTTAGTGAAATCAGTGAAGCGAATCATTCGGCAATCGCCCTGCCCGGTATCGCGCTACAGGCGAGGCCGATTAGCAATCGGCCGCAGGTTGCCAACCTGCCCCACACGGTCAAGGAAAGAAATTGGCATGTAGCGATGTACGTCATTCGGCGCTGTACGGCGGTTCGGGAAGCAGCGGGGCCTCCTGCGCGGCAATCCGGTGCACGCGGAAGCGGCACGCCGCCCCGATGAACGCACTGAACAGCGGGTGCGGCTCGAGCGGCTTCGATTTGAACTCGGGATGAAACTGACAGCCGAGATACCAGGGATGGTCCTCGATCTCGCAGATCTCGACGTACGTACTGTCCGGCGTCTCGCCTGTAAGCTTCAGGCCCTTCGACGTCAGGACTGCCTCGTACTCCCGGTTGAATTCGAACCGGTGCCGATGCCGTTCACTGATCGTCGTCGCGCCGTAAGCTTTGTGCGCCAGGCTTCCCGGTCTCAGCACACAGGGCCACGCTCCCAGCCGCATCGTGCCGCCCAGCTCGTCGATGCCCTTCAACTCACGCAATTTGTAGATCACTCGCTGCGGACCACCAGGATTGAACTCCGTTGAATTGGCCTCGGCCAACCCGCAGACGTTGCGCGCGTACTCGATCACCATCGTCTGCATCCCGAGACAGATCCCGAAGTAGGGCACCTTCTTCACCCGCGCATATTCGATCGCGTTGATCATGCCCTCGATGCCGCGCTTGCCGAACCCGCCGGGCACGAGGATGCCGTCGTAATTCTCAAGCTCGCGCTCCAGGCGGCCTTTCTCGAAACTCTCCGCTTCGATCCAGTGGATGTTGACCTTCACGTTATGTGCGATGCCGCCGTGCAGCAGCGATTCTTTCAGACTCTTGTAGGAATCTTCGTATTCGACGTACTTGCCGACCAGCGCAATATCCACCGCGTCGCGCGGATTCTGCATCCGCGCGAGCATCCCCATCCAGCGGTCGAGATCGCGCGGCCGCGAATCGAGATGCAGATGGCGAAGGATGATCTCGTCCACCTTCTCCTCGGCGAACGCCACCGGCACTTCATACACCGAGCCGACGTCGCGCGCCGTGATGACCGCTTCCACGTCGACATCGCAGAAGAGGGCGATCTTGTCCTTCATCTCGGGCGGCAGAAAGCGCTCGGCTCGGCACAACAAAATATCGGGCTGGATACCGAGCGCCCGGAGTTCCTTAACGCTGTGCTGCGTGGGCTTGGTCTTCAGCTCCTGCGCGGCGTTGATCCACGGCACGAGTGTGACGTGCACGAAGATGGCGTTTTCGCGTCCGGCCTCGTGGCGCACCTGGCGGATGGCTTCGAGAAACGGCAGCGATTCGATATCGCCGACCGTGCCGCCGATCTCACAGATCACCACATCGACATCGTTTGATAGTTTCCGGACCGCGGCCTTGATTTCATTCGTTACATGCGGGATTACCTGCACGGTCTTGCCGAGATAATCGCCGCGCCGCTCGCGCTGGATGATCTGTTCGTAGATGCGTCCGCTGGTGAGATTGTTGGCGCGCGTGAGCGGCGAGTGGGTGAAGCGCTCGTAGTGTCCCAGGTCCAGATCGGTTTCCGCGCCGTCATCGGTGACGAAGACCTCGCCATGCTGGAACGGGCTCATCGTTCCCGGATCGACGTTCAGGTAGGGGTCGAACTTTTGCAGCGAGACAGTGATGCCGCGGCTTTCCAGCAGGCATCCGATCGACGCCGCCGCTATTCCTTTTCCCAATGAAGAAACGACGCCGCCGGTGACGAAAATGAACTTAGCCATTATTCTCTGAAAGCACAGCCGCACTCCCCGCCTTCACCAAACTCCGCACTCGCTCCAGATCGCCCGGCGTATCCACGCCGAACGACTCGTAATCCGTCTCGACCACCCGAATGCGAAACCCGTTCTCCAGCGCCCGCAATTGTTCCAGCCGCTCAGTCCGCTCCAGAGGACCCGGCGTCAAATCCGAATACCGCAGCAGAAAATCGCGGCGATAAACATAAAGCCCGATGTGTTTGTAAACCACGGGCCCTTCGCCTTCGCGCGCGTGCGGAATCGTCGACCGCGAAAAATAAATGGCGTTCTCGAAACGGTCGGTCACGACCTTGACGATGTTGGGATCCGTGATCTCGGCCGCGTCTTCGATGCGCTTCTTCAATGTGCCCATCGGGATCGCCGGCTCTTCCAGCAGCGGCAGCACGGCGGCATCGATCGCGTTCGGATCGATCAGCGGCTCGTCGCCCTGAATATTGACGACCAGCTCGTGCTCTTCAAACGCCGACGCAACTTCGGCTACGCGATCGGTTCCTGATACATGATCGTCGCGCGTAAGTTTTACACGCGCTCCGAACGACCGCGCGGCATCCGCGATGCGTTGATCGTCTGTCGCGATGATGATGCTCCCGAGGTAGCGCGCCATCGAAACGCGCTCGTAGACGCACTCCAGCATCGTGCGGGAGTCGACTTTGGCGAGTGCTTTGCCAGGGAACCGGGAAGAGGCGTACCGGGCCGGGATTACGCCCAGGATTTTCCGATGCACACGCGATCTTACCATGACTTGCCTGTGTTAGACTCCAACCAGAAAGGGAAGCACCAGATGCGATCCCGCCGGGTTCCGATTTTATTGCTCGCCGCCACGAGCCTGTTGATTGTCGTCTGTTCCGCCGTCGTTTATGGGGAAGACCCGGCGGAAATTACGCCGCGCGCGAAACCTTCCGAAGCCTCCGCACCGCTGCCACGGGCCAACATCCGCATCGATACAAATGTCGTGCTGATTCCGGTGACGGTCACCGATCCTTTGAATCGCTTTGTCACCGGCCTCGATCAGGATTCATTCAAAGTTTTCGAAGACAAAGCCGAGCAGAAGCTGGTTTCGTTCGGCAGTGAAGACGCGCCCCTCTCGATCGGCATCGTGTTCGATACCAGCGGCAGCATGGGTCCGAAACTGGACAAGTCCCGCCAGGCTGTCAGCGAGTTTTTCAAGACCGCGAATCCGGAAGACGAAGCGTTTCTGGTGGAGTTCAATGACCGGCCCGAGTTGGTGACGGGCGTCACTCATAATCTGGAAGAGATTCAGAACCGGCTGACATTCACCCAGTCGAAAGGCCGCACCGCGCTGCTCGACGGCGTTCTCCTCGCGTTGCATACGATGAAGAAAGCCCACAACCCCCGCAAGGCGCTGGTCGTGATCTCGGACGGAGGCGACAACAGCAGCCGCTACACCGAAACCGAAATCAAAAACCTGGTGAAGGAATCGGACGTCCAGATCTATGCGATCGGAATCTATGAAGCCGTGCAGAACCGCGGGCGCACACCTGAGGAACTGGCGGGCCCCGGTCTGCTGACGGATCTTTCCGAGCCTACCGGAGGCCGTCACTTCGTCGTCGAAAATTTGAACGAGCTGCCCGATGTGGCGGCGAAAATCGGAATTGAGCTGCGTAATCAATATGTTCTCGGCTATAGCCCGACAAACCAGGTTCGTGACGGCAAGTATCGGAAGGTCAGTGTCAAACTGGTACAGCCGAGGGGATTGCCTCCCCTGCACGCATTCTGGAGAACCGGCTATTATGCGCCGACGCAATAAATCATTGAAATTTTTCCTCTTCGGGGCCGTGCCAGCCGCCCTGCTGGCAACGCTTCTTTCAGCCCAGCAAACCAAACCCGAGGGCGACGATGCGGTCTTTTCATCCGACACGCGCCTCGTGCCCCTCAACGTGACGGTGACCGATAAGGGCGGCCATCTTGTGACCAATCTCCCGAAGACCGCCTTCCAGGTCTACGAGAACGGCGTCCAGCAGCAGATCAAGCTGTTCAAACGGGAAGATGTGCCGGTCTCGATGGGCCTGATCATCGACAACAGCGGCAGCATGCGCGAGAAGCGGGCCGGCGTCGAATCCGCCGCGCTCGCGCTGGTGAAGGATTCCAATTCACAGGATGAAGTCTTCGTAGTCAATTTCAACGAGGAAATCTACATCGATCAGGATTTCACCAGCGATATCTCATTGATGGAGAAGGGTCTCACCAAGATCGATTCGCGCGGCGGCACTGCCATGCGCGATGCGCTCTGGCGTTCGGTCGAGCATCTGAAGGAAGGCGCCAAGCGGGACAAGAAGGTCATCCTGGTCGTGACCGATGGCAATGACAATGCCAGCGTCACGACCCTCGAATCCCTGACGCGGCTCGCGCAGCAGGATGACGTGCTGATCTACGGGATCGGGCTTCTGACGGACGAAGACAAGCGGGAAGCGAAAAAAGCCCGCCGCGCCCTCGAGCTTCTGGCCGAGAGCACTGGCGGACAGGTTTTCTATCCGCGGGATGTCTCCGAAGTGGACCGGATTGCCCATCAGGTGGCCCACGACATCCGGAACCAGTTCACCATCGGCTACTCACCCTCGAACACAGCGCTCGATGGAACATACCGGCAGATCAAAGTGGCGGTCAAAGGTCCGGGCAACCCCGTCGCGCGCACCAGAAGCGGCTATTACGCAACAAAGG
>DASZLP010000064.1:0-2286 GCA_035552355.1 Bryobacteraceae bacterium
ATCGTCGCGCTCGGCTGCGTCACCAATTTCTTCCATCTTCCCGGTCTTGAGGAAACCGCATTCACCATGAAGTCTCTGGGCGATGCGATCCGCGTCCGCAACCATCTGATTGAGGATCTCGAAGCGGCCGATTTCGAATGCGCCGCCGGACAGCGCGATTCGCTGCTTACCGTGGTGGTCGCGGGCGGCGGCTTCTCCGGGGTCGAGACAATAGCCGGCATCAACGATTTTCTGCGCGGCGCCACCCGCTGGTACAAACATCTGACCGAGCGGCAGATCCGCGTGGTTCTGGTGCATCCAGGCGGCGCCATTCTGCCGGAATTGGGCGAGCGGCTCGGCGCCTACGCGCAGAAGAAATTGGCGGCGCGCGGTGTCGAGATCCGCGTGAACACGCGGGTAGCCGCCATACGGGACGGCGGCGTCGAACTCAATGACGGAACCGTTATCCCGACATGCACCTTAATCTGGACCGCGGGCACTTCGCCTCACCCGCTATCCGCTGCTCTGCCGTGCGCCGCCGCGCGCGGCCGTATCGAAGTGAACGGATACATGGAGGCGGAGGGCTGGCCAGGAGTGTGGGCCATCGGCGATTGCGCCGCTGTGCCCGATGCCGCCACCGGCAAGGCATGCCCTCCCACAGCGCAGCACGCAATTCGGCAAGGCAGAGTTCTCGCGCACAACGTGCTGGCGGCCATTGACGGAAAGCCAATGCGTCCGTTCACGTTCAAGACGCTTGGGCTTCTCGCCGCAATCGGCCGGCGCAGCGGCGTCGCCAACATTCTGAATTTCCAGTTCTCGGGATTTTTTGCATGGTTCCTTTGGCGCTCGATATACCTCTCCAAATTGCCGCGTTTCGAAAAGAAAGCGCGGGTGGCGCTTGACTGGGCGTTAGATCTCTTTTTCTCGAAAGATCTTGTGCAGTTCCAAACCGAGCGTTCGCAGAACGCGAGCGTCGATGTGTCCGCTCTGAACCGAAAATCTCAATCGGGCTCTAACTGAGTGACGCGAAACCCGATGGCACGTTAAGTGCTTGTCAGTTTGCCCGTGTCGTACCGGCAACAGGTAGAACAATTACTAACAGAATTCGAAGCAGCGGTGGGTTGTAAGACCCAGCACGAAGTAAGTTTCGCGCGCGCGGGCTCTTTCGACATCCGCATCGCGATTCTTGAACCAGGACCTGCTCGCGAGCGCACCTTTAGCCTCGCGGCGGGAATCACACCGGGGGTGGCGAGCTCCATGCGCAAATGGTTCATCTCCGTGGTGGCGCCGGAGCAGGCGGAAGCGCTGAAGCACGCCGCGCCGACCCGTGCGCCGGAACGCGAAGTTCCGGAAAAGCACGGGCGGTGGAAGACCGTTACGCGGCCTTCACTATTCTGAGTTCAGCCTTTCTGAATTCGCCTCTGTAATACGCTGGGCTTCGATGCCCGAAGCTCTCAGAATCCGCGATGTGCGCGCGTTCGGACTGCGCGGCCGCACTCCCGAAGGCGGCTGGTCGAACGAAATCAAACCGGAAGATTGCGTCCATACGCTTGTGGCCGTCCTCACAGACGGGGGCCCGATCGGTTGGGGAAGCGTCTTCACCAGCGAAGATCTGGTGCGCGGATCGCTGGCCGCCATGCGCCCGCTGTTCTCAGGCGAGAATGCGCTCGAACCGGAGCGCGTCAGCGAAAAACTGCACCAGCACACGTTCTGGCAGGGCCGCGGCGGCTCCATTACGCACACTATCAGCGGAATCGATATGGCGTTGTGGGATCTCCTCGGCAAGGCATCCGGCCAGCCGGTTGGCAGACTTCTGGGCGGCCGGTACCGCGACCGAGTGCGTCCCTACGCATCTCTGCTCATGCGCGAGCCGGAACGTATGGCGGACGAACTCCTGCCTGTAAAGCAACAAGGTTTTCGTGCGTTCAAAATCGGCTGGGGGCCTTTTGGAAAACGCGGCGCCGAGACCGACGAAGCCATCGTGAGCGCCGCGCGCGATGCCGTGGGCGAGGAATCGCTCCTGATGGTGGATGCCGGCGCGAGCGATGCATTCTGGCCGCAGAATTACAAATGGGCGCTGCGTACCGCGGACATGCTGGCGGATTACGACGTCGCGTGGTTTGAGGAACCGCTCGATCCCGACAGTCTGGAGGACTTCATCGCACTCCGCCGCGCTTCCCGCGTGCCGATCGCGGGCGGGGAAGTCCTCACGCGCCGCCAGAGCTTCCAGCCGTGGCTGGAAGGGCGCGCGTTCGACATCGTGCAGCCGGATGTGACCAAGGTGGGCGGCATCTCGGAGGAGCGGCG
>DASZLP010000065.1:0-1707 GCA_035552355.1 Bryobacteraceae bacterium
AGAACGCGGGATTCCGTTCGCGGAGTTTCACCGGCTCCCGGGCTCGACGCCTGAACTGGATACGAACCTGCGGCCGGATGAGTTGATTGTTTCGATCGACCTGCCGCCTTCGCCCTTCGCCGCCCATTCGAACTACCTGAAAGTGCGGGACAGGGCGAGCTATGAGTTCGCGCTGGTCTCTGTGGCAGCCGCACTGGAGCTCGACGGCGGGATCATTCGCAATGCCCGGATCGCGCTGGGAGGAGTGGCTCACAAGCCATGGCGCGCGGAGGCCGCTGAGAGATCCCTAATCGGGAACAAGCCAACGCTTGAATCGTTTGCAGCGGCCGGGCGCGAAGCGGTAGCGGGCGCGAGACCCCTGCGCGAAAACGCTTTTAAAGTGGAACTCGCCAGAAGGGCAGTGGCGCGCGCCCTCGCGAACGCCGGAGGTTTCGAATGACTACAAGGATTGGCGACCCGCTTCCCCGTGTAGACGGGCCTGCAAAAGTAACCGGTACCGCCAAATATGCAGCTGAGTTTCCGGTGCCCGGGCTTGTATACGCCTCGTTGGTGATGAGCACCGTCGCCAGCGGACGGGTGTCGAAAATGGACACAGCCGGAGCGGAACGTGCGCCCGGCGTGCTCGCTGTTATCACGCCTTCAAACGCAATACGATTGCCCTCGCCGGAACGGCGAATTTCACTGTTGCAGGACGATCAGGTCTTCTATCAAAACCAGCCGATCGGGATTGTGTTGGCGGAAACCTTAGAGCAGGCCCGGTACGGAGCGTCGCTGATACAGCCGCAATACCGGACGGCGCCCGCCAGACTCGATTTTCTGGCCGGATTTGCGCGCTCGTATCCTTCCACGCACAATGGAGAACCAGGCGATCAGAGTTGGGGTGACGTGGATGCCGGACTGGCGAGCGCAAACGTAAAAATCGACGCGCTCTACACCACGCCGATCCAGCATCACAACCCGATGGAGCCGCACGCCACGATCGCGCACTGGGACGGCGATCGTTTAACGTTGTTCGACGCGACCCAGCATATCAGCGGTTTGCAGGACAAAGCCGCTACTCTGTTCGGCATCCCGAAGGAGCACGTGCATGTAATTTCGCTGTTCGTGGGCGGTGGTTTCGGATGTAAAGGGCAGGTCTGGTCGCATGTGATGCTGGCTGCTCTTGCCGCCAGGCAAGTGAATCGGCCCGTGAAGCTCGTGCTGGATCGTCCGCAGATGTTCGGGCCCGTAGGAGCGCGGCCGCTCACTCACCAGCATGTCACGCTCGGCGCAAACGGTGAGGGAAAACTGACGGCTATCCGGCACGAGGTGCACACCAACACGTCTCTTATCGAAGACTACCTGGAGTCCGCGGCCTTTCCGACGCGCGTGATGTATGCGTGCCCGAATATCTCGACCGTATCGCGCGTCGTGCAATTGAATCTGGGGACGCCGACATACATGCGCGCCCCGGGGGTCGCAACCGGGACATACGCGATTGAAGTAGCGATGGACGAACTGGCGTACGCGCTGAAGATCGATCCGCTTGAGCTGCGCCGGCGAAACTATGCCGAGGTCGACCCGCACAGTGGAAAGCCATTCACCGGGAAACACCTGCGCGAATGCTATGACAGAGCGGCTGCGAAATTCGGATGGTCGAAGCGCAGCCACGAACCGCGTTCCATGCGCCGCGGCCACGAGCTGATCGGCTGGGGCATGGCGACCGAA
>DASZLP010000066.1:0-46971 GCA_035552355.1 Bryobacteraceae bacterium
GCTCAGTATTTTCAGCACCTTACCGGGCTGCGGTTCTGGAACCACATCTGCGTTTCCGACGGCGTGACTGACGCCGTATCCACCAGCCTCGAGCGCTACATGGATTTGATCAGCATGCGCCAGAAGCTGGTCTCATCCAACATTGCCAACGCCGATACCCCTGGATATAAAACGCAGGATATCGACTTCCAGGCATCTCTCAAGTCTTTGCTTGACGGCGGGAGCCCGCAGCAGGGTGAAGTACAAGGACTCGCAGTCAAAAACGATGGTAATAACGTCGATCTGGATCGCGAGGCCCAACTGCTGTCTGAGAATGCGCTGCGTTTCAGCGTAGCCTCCAGCCTCATGAAGATGCAGCTCCAGTCAATACGCTCCGCGATCAAGGAAGGTGCGAACGCATGAGTCTTTTTTCAAGTCTTTCTGTAAGCGCCTCGGGCATGGCAGCGCAACGTACTCGCGCCGCGCTTCTGGTGGAAAACATCGCCAACGCCGAAACCACCAGGACGCCGGACGGCGGACCCTACCGGCGCAAAGACGCCATTTTTTCCAGCACGCCCGTGAGTTCGGAATTTGCGTCGGAGCTCAATGCGCAGATGCAAACCGGCGTCAAAGTCGCCGGGATCTCGGTTGACCAAAGGGAGCCGGAAAAACAATATGCGCCGGGGCATCCCGATGCCGACGCCGACGGTTACGTCAAGGTCTCGCGCGTGAATGCCGCCGAAGACATGGTCGACCTGGTCGGCGCCAATCGCAGCTATCAGGCCAATGTTGCCGCCATGTCCGCTGTCAAGGACATGATCCAGAAATCGATCGATCTTCTTCGCTGAATACTGACCCGGGTATCCGACTATGACCTCGCCAATCTCATCCGTCTCATCCATCGCGCCAATCGACATCGGACAAGGCATCACGCCGGCTGCGGGCTCCGGATCATCCAACATCTTCGCGAATCTTCTGCAGAACACGATTGGATCCATGCAGTCCATGCAGGCCGACGCCAACTCCACAATCGAGAAGTTTCTCTCGGGCGAGAATGACGATCTTCACACGACGGTCCTCGCTACGCAGCGCGCCGATCTGGCTTTCGAACTTGGACTTCAACTGCGTAACAAAGTCGTCTCGGCTTACCAGGAAGTCATGAAGATGCAGCTCTGATGGCTGCCGAATTCTTCAGTCGGAAGCGAACCTGAATGGATCAACTGAAAAGTCTTATAGCGGGTCTGAACCTCAGCCAGCGCATCTCGATCGTCGTGGCGGTTCTCGTCGCTGCCGGAGTGATTTTTTCAGTCGTTCACTATCGCAAAGAAGGTGACTTCCGACCGCTATACTCCGCCATGGCGCCGGAAGATGCGGCGCAAGTAGTGCAGAAACTGAAGGAAACAGGGGTCGAATACCGGCTGACCGAGAATGGCGGAAGTGTACTCGTACCCTCGGCGAAACTGGCCGAATCCCGGCTGACCCTTGCGTCCGCGGGTCTGCCCAAGTCGGGCAGAATCGGGTTTGAGCTGTTCGACAAGACCAATTTCGGCGCCACCGAACTCGTCGAGCACATCAACTATCAGCGTGCTCTGGAAGGTGAACTGGAACGCTCGATTCTGAGCATGGCTGAAGTCGTACAGGCGCGCGTTCATCTCACCTTTTCGAAAGACTCTGTTTTTCTCGACCAGCAGCAGCCGGCAAAGGCCAGTGTGATGGTGAAGCTGCGGCCCGGGTTCCGCATCTCGGCGCAGAACGTCACGGCCGTGACGAACCTTGTCGCCAGCGCCGTGGAAGGCTTGAGTCCTGAAAGCGTCGCCATGGTCGACATGGACGGCAATCTTCTCAGCCGGCCGCGTCGGATAACCGGAAACGATTCCGCCGTAACCAGCGAGTCGCTCGAAGTGCGGCAGCAGATCGAGAAAGATCTGGTCGCCAAGATCAGTGCGACCCTGGACCCCCTTCTCGGCTCTTCTCAGTTCCGCGTGGGAGCCTCGATCGACGTCGATCTTACGAGCGGCGAACAGCAGGAAGAGACCTTCAACCCCGACCAGTCGGTAATGGCCAGCTCGCAGAAGTCCGAAGACAGCGCCGATCGCTCGAATATGACTCTCGGCGCTGCGAGCCCGCCATCAGCGGGAGGCATTCCGGGCACCGCATCCAACCTGCCGCACCCTCCCGCGCAGGTTGGAGGCTCGTCAGGAACCTCCCATCGAACCGAAAATATTACTTATCAGACCAGCCGCATCGTCAAACACACCCGTATACCGCAAGGCGTCATACACAGGATGTCCCTTTCCGTTCTGGTCGGCCAGCCGGCCCACTGGGAGGGTTCCGGCCGTAACCGTCATCGCGTCTTCGTGGCGCCGTCGGCCGACACGCTGAAAACGATTCGTGATCTTGTCGCAGGCACGACAGGCTTCAACATGGATCGCGGCGATCAGTTGATCGTCGAAACCCTGCCGTTTGAGTCGTCGGATTCCGATCCTGATCAGTTACTGCCAGCGTCGGGGGCCAAGCCGTCTGCCGGCCCTCCATGGCTCGAATTTGTCACCAAATATCAGAGTGTGATGATGATCGCCGTCGGAGTTCTGCTCGCTCTTGGAGTCGGCCTGAAGTTTGTCTTCGGGATGATGAAAGGCCCTGGCAGAAAGGGGACCGCCGTTAACGTTGTTGAAGAGTTGCCTGAGTCCGCTTATGAACCGCAGTCGATCTCGCCGTCCCCGGCGACCATGCCCGCCGGTACTTCGCTGCCGCCCGCACGTGGACTGCTGCCGGGCGATGCGGAGACGGCGGGAAGAATTCGCGATCTGGTTGGCTCAGAGCCTGCAGTTGCCGCGAACGTACTGAGAATGTGGCTCCAGGACCATCGCGCCTGATTCAAATTAAATTCTGATCGATCATGTCTCCTCAACCATCTGTTCCACAGCCGCCTGTTCCCCACCAGCCGTCCGGTCTGCGCAAGGCAGCAATTCTGCTGATGGGGATCGGTGAGCCCGGAAGCTCCCACCTCATTCGTCAGCTGGATCATCACGAAATCCGCCTCATCAGCGCCGAAATCGCGTCGCTTCGCGCCATCGCACCCGAGCAGGTGATTGGCGTCTTTCGCGAATTCGAAACGTTGTCCTCAAGCAGCCGATTCTTCGCGCGTGGGGGTCCGGAACGCGCCAGACGATTGCTCGAGGAGGCTGTGGGGCCAGTTGAAGCCGTAAAGTTCCTGGATCCCGAGCCGCCTGCTGTGGAACGTCCTCGCGCACCCGACGGCGGCGGACCATTTAGTGGAATTGAACCATCGGAACTGGCAGCGGCATTGCGTGACGAGAATCCGCAGACGCTGGCGCTCATTCTCTCCAACCTTCCACCTGAACAGGCTGGCCCTCTTATGGCCACCTTACCCGCGGAAACCCAACCCCAGGCTGCGCTTCGCATCGCGCTCATGGACCGGATTGCGCCCGAGGTTTTCAACCAGATTGCCGAAGCCGTGCGCGGCAAGTTGAAGGCCACGCGTCAGTTGCAGCGCGCCAATGGAACCCGCGCTCTCGCATCCATTTTGACTTGTATGGACGGAGAAAAGGCGGAATCGGTTCTTACAGCGATGGAGGTCGATAATCAACCGACTGCGGCATCCGTCCGCGTCCTGATGTTCCTCTTCGACGACATCATAAGGATCGACAAGGAGAGCATCCGCGCATTGATTGGCCGCCTCGACCGCAAAGTCCTCACGCTTGCCCTTAAGGGCACCACCGAGCAGATGAAAACGCACTTCACGCAATGCATGTCGCAAAGGAGCGCCGAAATGCTGACTGAGGATATGGAGGCCCTGGGACCGGTTCGTATACGGGATGTTTCGGCTGCTCAACAGCAAATCATCACCACAATTCGTCAGTTGGAAAAAGAAGGTGTAATCACGATTCGCGGCGGCAGCGGCGCTGGTGACGAATATGTTGTGTAAAGTTCTGCGGGGGAAGCCGCAAGACGTTTCCGCCCCACTGTGGATGTCGACATCCGCGGCGGTACGTCACACGGCCCGGCAGGCCGGAACACCGCATTCTTCCGCCGAGCTTCAGGAACTTCGTGAAAAGGTTGAAACTCTCACGGCGATGCAGGAACGTGTCGCCAGAGAGTCGCACTTGAATGGCTTTCAGGCGGGTGAGACAGCGGCGCGGAAGCGGGTTGACGCAGATTTTGGTTCGGTTATCAGCGAGTTGGCCGCAACAATCGAGAAGATCGCCTCAGAGCGGAATGGCACGATTCAGCGGGCAGAGGCAGACACAGTTCGCCTGGCTGTGGAAATTGCGCGCCGGGTCCTCCACCGTGAAATCACTACAGACCAGATGGCGCTTTCCGCATTAGTCAGCGCGGCACTGGAGAAACTGAAAAATCAGGAGCTTTATCGGGTGAGACTGCACCCCGATATCGAAAAGGCCGTCCGGTTCTCTCTTGAAAAGGCAGGCCGCAGCCCAAATATCGAACTTGCCGTCGATTCCGCCCTGCCGCCAGGCACGCTGCATTTCGAAATCAGTCGAGGTTCACTCGACGCCTCGGTGGAGACTCAGCTCCGCGAAATAGAGCGCGGTCTGGCGGATGAACTCAGGTTTCGGTCATGAGCACACCTGCGTGCGAGCTCACCCGGTATCTTCGGCGGGTTGAACAAACGAATCTTCTTCCCTGGACCGGGGAGATCGTTGAAGTAGTGGGCCTTCTGCTCGCCTCGCGTGGCCCCGCAGCCGCAGTTGGCGAGTTCTGCGAAGTCCGGACATCTTCAGGAAAACGAGTCCGAACGCAGGTCATCGGTTTCCGCAACGGCAACGTGCTTTCCATGCCACTGGAGGAGACCGACGGGATCCAGTTGCACGATCCTATCGTAGCCAGGCATGGCGATGCGGCGGTAGCAGTTGGTCCGGACCTGATTGGCCGCGTCATTGACGGCTTTGGCGAGCCGATCGATCGAAAGCCGGCAATTCACGCCGCGGCCCGATACCCGCTCTACCGTCCGGGTGCAAGTCCGATGGAACGGGAGCACATCACTTCTCCTCTCTCCACAGGTATTCGCGCGATTGATGCACTGATTCCGTGCGGGCGCGGCCAGCGTATGGGCCTGTTCGGCGGCAGCGGAGTGGGCAAGAGCACGCTGCTCGGCGCCATGGCAAAAAACAACGACGCCGACGTGACGGTCATTGCGCTGATCGGCGAGCGCAATCGCGAAGTCAGGGCATTTCTCGAGCAGGAACTGGGCCCTGACGGAAGCGAGCGCTCCGTCGTGGTTTGCGCGACTTCCGACCGCCCCGCGCCGCTGCGAGTCAGAGCTTCTTTCGTGGCGCTGGCTGTAGCCGAATATTTTCGCGATCAGGGGAAAAGCGTCCTTCTGATCATGGATTCCGTCACCCGTCTGGCGATGGCCCAGCGCGAAATCGGCCTGGCAGCCGGCGAGCCCCCAAGCCAGAAGGGATATACGCCATCTGTTTTCAACCTTCTGCCCCGCATCCTTGAACGAGCCGGCAACTTTCAATCGGGTTCCATCACAGGCTTTTTCACCGTTCTCGTTGAAGGCGATGACTTCAATGAGCCCATTTGCGACGCGGTTCGTTCCATCCTCGACGGCCACATCGTTCTTGCACGCCGACTCGCAGCCGCGGGACACTACCCTGCGATCGATGTTCTGCACTCCATCAGCCGTCTATCCTCCAAATTGTCCACGCCCGACCAGATAGCCGCGGCAAATCAACTCCGTCGAGCTCTGTCTGCACTGGAAGAGTCAAAGGACCTGATTGAGCTCGGCGCCTACGCGGCGGGCAGCAATCCGTTGCTCGATTCCGCCATCCGGATGCGGGCGCAAGTCAATGACTTTCTCCGGCAGGACACGTCCGCTGAATTCTGCCCGGCTGAAACCCAGGCGCGCCTGAAGGCGATCGCGGCTCAACTCTAACCACCGTGGCTTTTCGATTCTCACTGGCAAAAGTGCTCGATTGGTATGATCGCCGATACAAAATCGAGTCTGATTCCCTCCAAAACTGCATTGAACGCGTAGTGCAGGCTCAGCGCAAGTGGGTGTCATCCAAAGATGCGCGGGCGCAGCAGGAAGCGCAATCGCGTCAGTTGCAGAACCTCAGCGGCCTTGACCTTGCCGCGCTGGAAAAATGGCGAGTCGTGGCCATCGCCAAAGAAGCGCGTCTGCAGACGCTGGTTCATGCAGCCGAGCGCGAGAGGGACGACCAGCGGCTCAGGACCACCGAGGCGCAGCGCAAACTTCGGCTCGTCGAGCGCCTTCGCGACCGGAAGCGCAGCGAATCGGATTATATCCTCACGAAACAACTCGAAGAGCTTGCCAACGACTCCCACCTCGCAGCCTTTAGCCGTCAACTCGCCGCCAGCCGGCAAGACGTATAGCCAATCAGTACCATAACCTGGGTTATTTACAAAAGTTAACTGGCGGCATTAACATTTAGCTGAAACTCCTGGTGAACGCGACAAAATTGCGCGTTCCGCCGGCTTCAGAGTTCAGCGATGACGCTTTTACGAACAGCAACGGCTGTCGCTCCCGGGTTCAACCGAAAGCGTCCCACTGTCACTGGGGGAGATAGCCTCGAACTGAAGTTCTCGTACCGGGAGGGGAATCGCACGTGCTATGGCAGTGGCCGCACCCGCGACTTCGACGAACGGTTGCTTTACTTTGAAAGTGACCATCACATCCCGCGCGGAGCTGGGTTGCAAATCACGATTCCATGTCCCCCGGCCCTGGCGGGTCACCGCGCCGCTAATCTACTGATGACAGGCAAGTTGGAAGGCTTTAGCGGCAATATCGCCACGATCCGAATCCAGGGATTCGAGTTTCAGACGTGCTCCGAATTCTCTTTGTCAGGGCAGACAAACTGCGGGGACATCGTCAGCGTCCTTGCGTAGGACGCGCTACGCAGGTTTCGGACGCGGACCACGCTTCCACCTTCACCGCGCCCCATCGGCGGTCGACAATATAGATTTCTGACGCGCCGTATTCACTGCTGATGCCCCGAATGGTCCACCCATTTCCATCCATCATTCTGATACCGCCGGCATGATCGACAAACAGGGCGGTTACCGGGAATTGCCCAGGAGCCGAATCCGCTATGCCACATACGTCATGCGCTCTTCGGGCGAGCAAACTCATAGCCCCTGTTCGTCGAAAATCGGTCGACTTTATACTGAAAATGTATCGGAAATAGCAGCTGGTCGACCACCGAGGGGGCATTCCTGGTTTAAACTGGAGCGAGTGGCCGAGAGCCAGACTACAGGGCCGGGCATTGAAGTCGAAGTTGTATTGGCCGGCAAAGCAGTCCGGTTTCAATGTCAACTGATCGGGATAGCACGTGGGCGCGCCCATCTGCAATCTCCGCGCTGGCTGGAATCAGGTACCGAGTTGACGGCCCACCTGAAGCTGATCTCGATTCCCGCAGGAGTCCTCTACTGTCACCAGAAAAGTCCCGGATATCGTATTTGTCTTTCGATCGGGGCGGAAAGTCAGCGGAGTGAACCCCGCTTCCCGGTCGATTTTCCAGCTTGGGGAACCGTCTTTATTGGAAGTAATGAGCCGCGCACTTTCGACGCTGTCGTCACTGACATTTCACCCTCAGGTATCGGCTTGAGAATGCCGATAGCATGCCCCGAGGATGCGATGATTTGCGTGGAGACGGATGTTTATGTGGTGGCGGGCGAAATCAAGCACTGCGTGAAAGAACCAGGCCGTGAAACTTTCCACGCGGGCGTGCGAGTATTCGACGTTTTTGAGGGAACGCCCCGATTACAGCAGGCCGAGGCGCGATCCGCCGCGCGGCGAAAAATCCTTGGGGTCATCAAACGCACGGCCCGGCTACAAGCGTGATTGGCTGTCGTTCGGAATAGCGTGTCAGGCGCCGGTCCGCTGCAAAGTGGCGCCGACACTCCGACCCGTGCGAGGGTTCTTTTTGTCGCTATACATCAAGTCATCGACTCTCTTGAAGAGCTCGAGCGCCGTTTCCGTCCCGTCCCATTGCGCCAGCCCGATCGCGGCGCTGATCGGCACGGTAATCTGCTGCGATCCGTCGCCAATCTCGTATCTGCCGAACGCCCAGTCCGCAGCCCGATTTACAAGCCCCGAGGCTACTTCGTATGTCTCCTCGACGACGATGACGAATTCATCTCCCCCCCAACGTCCAACCAAATCCGTGGCTCGCACCAGATTCCTGAGTTCAAGGGCGAATTTCTTCAGTAATGCGTCTCCCGCCAGATGCCCATACGTGTCGTTAATGCTCTTGAAGCCGTTCAAATCCAGAATGGCGATGCTGAAAGGCGTCTTCCACACCATCCGGTGATCGATGTGCTCGTCGATAACCTCCCGGTTCGGCAGACCGGTAAGCGCATCTCTGGAACTGCGTTCCTGATACTCGCGTAGCTGATTGCGATAACCATCAACGTCGGCCTTGAGCTGCCTGATGGCGCGCTCCCCCTCCTCAGCCATCTGCCGCATACAAACTCGCATCTCAGAGGTGCCCTCCACCATGACCTGGCGCATTTTCCAAATGTCGGTCAGGGCAGAAGCGGAATGAAAACGGTCAGCGACTTGTTTGAAACGGCCTGTATAGCGTCGATCACGATCCGCGATGTCGGCGGCTGACGCGGCGACTGCAAGCACCATCTCGCGAACCTGCCGGAGGTTATCCTGCGCAGCTTTCTCGGCATCTTCACCCCATCGGGTCAGTTCATCCAGGAGGCGGGTTCTGATTCCGCCGCTCTGCTCCAGTGTCGGGATTTCAGAGAGTTCTTCCGCGAAAACGCCGAGCTTCCCCTGAAGCGCTGCCGCCAGAACGGGTACGGCCTTTCCACCAGATCTGACAAAGTATTCGATGGAATCACGCCACGCCCCCGCCACGACCCCCGCGAGCTCTCGATCGTACACAGCCATATGCTGGCGAAGCGAGATCATGGGTTCATTATCAAGGCCGAGGTCGCGGGATGGTAAGTATGCAAGAGTTAACCCCAACAGCTCGCCGAATGACGGTTGCAGCGGCGGTGTGGGCGAGGTGCGGGACCAGCCGTGCGATCTATTTGGCAGCTCGGCTTGGTTTACGCGCGCTCGGGTGAACCTGCTGATGCTTTTCAATCTCCAAACGGACCATGTCACCCCTACTGCTTCGTCGTCGGCAGCCCAGAGACCGTGTGGCGGCCACGCCACGCCTTTTAACCAACGGTAACCGAAATTTTCCCAGGAATTAGACGATGGTACGACCGATGAGACAAAAAGAGAAGCGCCGTGTTCAATAGCGAAACTCAAAGGCCGCCCAGGAGAGTTGTCTCGCTCGCGAATATACCGGCGTTTCCGGCCGTAGTTCTCCGGGTGCTGGAACTTGTCTCCGAAGACGAGCCGGACCTGACCCGGCTTGTCAAGGAGATTAATTCGGACGCGACCCTGTCGGCCCAGGTGCTCCGGCTTGCCAATTCGCCTTTGTTCGCGTTGAGCGGCCAAATCAGCTCCATTCAACACGCCGTAGTGACCCTGGGCATCCAGCAAATTCAGTCATTGGTGATGTCGGTGGCCACGGCGAACTATTCAAAGGCGGCGTTCAGGACTGAATCTTTGCGGAAGTGCTGGCGTCATACTGTCGCATCGGCCGTCGTATGCCGGGAAATCGCCCGAGCGGCGGGAATGGCGCCCGAGGAGGCATACAGTCTGGGCTTGCTGCACGACATTGGCCGCCTCGGCCTGTTGGTGGCGTGGCCGGACGACTACAATCGGATTCTGGAGGAGTCCAGCCGCGATGGCAGTTCGCTTCTGGAACTGGAACGGGAGTTGTTCAACATGGATCACTGCGAAGTCGGCCATCTGCTGGCCGGGCAGTGGAAACTTCCGCCGCAATTTCTTGCTGTCGCTGGACATCATCACGATCCGCGGCCAGAGTCGGAGGACCTCACTCACCTGAGAATTGCCCACATCGGCTGCCGGATGGCGGATACACTCGGCTACTGGGCTGCAAGGCCCGTCGCGTCGGCAGAACCGCGCGAATTGCTGGCGCTCTTGCCGCCAGCGGTGCGCGAACGTTTGCCCGCCGACCTTGAGGCACTCAGAACCCTGATTGAACACTCAGTCAGCGACGGCGGCGAGGCGTTCAGCCAACCAGCGCAGGAGTTCACGCGTTCCGAGAGCAAACCACACGAGCAGCGGTCCGAGAACGCGGTGCCCATCGGCTTGCTGGAGGCACAGCAAAACCGCTCCCTCGCCTGGGATTTTATGCTGATCATGGGCTCCGTCCTGACGTTTCTCATTGTCATGGCCGGTCTTCTCTATTTCGGATATCCGCGTAACTGAACCGCGGAGCCGCGAGTGGAACGTGCTGCCGCATTATGCGTGACCTGGAACCCGCGGAAGCGTCCGTACGGTAAATAGCGGCACACGACGATAAAATGCGGGTTCTGGCACAAGTGGGCTGCCCTGCCACATCGCTTAATACCTGAAAGGCCGGCTCCTGGCCCGCATTGTATTCGACAGCCGCTGCCGGTCGGTGCCGACAAAAACGGCGCCGGTGGGCTTCCGTAAAAATACGGTACATCGCGAACGGCTGATACGAGAATTGCCGGACGAGTCTTGTGGCCCGCACACATCGTAGGCCCATTCCTGGTGGGGTACTGCGCGGATTTCCCGGGCGCATTTTCTCCTGCAGGAACAGGCCTGTCTTGCGGTCTGCCGGGAATACCTGCGCGCTTTCCATGGCGGTCACCGGATCGAGTTCTTCCGTCACGCCCGTGCGCTGCAACTGAACGAAATGTGAAAGGCCGGTGTCAGCTTGTCTGAAAGTGCTGAAGACAGCTGTTTCGGATGGCGACACGGCGTACAGCGAAGAGGTCTACAGGGCAAAAGCGACGATAACCGCGCGAATTGTATCCGCAATCGAACGGGTCAGTAGCTCAGCAACGCCTCGATCGTCTTTGTGAGGTCGTCCGTCTGCGGCAAAATCTTCGCCTCGAGATCCGGATGATACCCGACCCACACATCCATCGCCGCCACGCGCTTCACCGGCGCATCGAGCGATGAAAACAACTCGTCCGCGATGCGCGCCGCGATCTCCGCGCCATAGCCGAAGCTCAGCGTGTCTTCATGCGCCACAATCACGCGGCTCGTCTTCTCGACGCTGGCGCGAATTGCTTCCCAGTCATACGGCGACAGCGTCCGCAGATCGATCACCTCGACGCTTACGCCCGCTCTCCGCTTCTCCACGTCCTGCGCAGCCAGCATCGCCTTTTGCACCAGCGCTCCATAAGTGATGATGCTCACCGACTCCCCGGACTTCACCACCTTCGCTTTCCCGAACGGAATCGTGAAGTCCACTCCCGGATGCGGCGCGCGATTGTACATCTCGCGATACAGTTTCTTGTGCTCGAGAAACAACACCGGGTCGTCGCACCGGATTGCCGTCCGCAGCAGTCCGCACGCATCCTCCGCGTTGGAAGGAAACACGACGCGCAGCCCCGGCGAGTGCGTGAACAACACCTCGCCGCACTGGCTGTGATAAATGGCGCCGCCGTTCAGATAGCCGCCGATCGGCACGCGCAGCACCAGTGGCGCCGAAAAGTGTCCATTCGACCGCCACCGCAGCGACGGCAGTTCGTCGCGCAGCTGCATCATGGCCGGCCAGATGTAGTCGAAGAACTGAATCTCGGCGATCGGCTTCAACCCGACTGTTGCCATCCCGATCGCGCTGCCCACGATCGAAGCTTCGGCAATCGGCGAGTTGTAGCAGCGCTTCGCGCCGAACTCTTTCTGCAGGCCGGCGGTAAGGCCGAATACTCCGCCCTTGCCTTTGACTTCCGCAAGGCTCGCTTCCCGGCTGCAATCCGCCACGTCTTCACCGAACACGATCACGCGCTCGTTGCGCCGCATCTCTTCCCGCAGCGTGGCGTTGATCAGGTCGACCATCGTCTTCGGCTCGCCCTCGGGCCGCGCCGGCACATCGAATTCGGAAGACGTCGGGTCCACTGTCTCCGAATACAAATGCAGCAGCGTTGTCGCAGGATCGGCCGTCGCCGCTTTCAGCGCTTTGTGGGTCTCTTCGAGCACTTCGAGGTTGATCTCGCGGACCATCTCCTCGATCTCCGCTGCCTGCATCAACCCTTCATCAATCAAAAACTTCGGAAACGTCACGAGCGGATCGCGCAACGCTTCTTCCTCGCGCTCGTGCTTCGCCCGGTACGACTTATCCTCATCGCTGTAGGAATGCGCATACCGCCGGATGCAATGCGCATGCACCAGCGCCGGACCGTGCCCCTCGCGGCACCATGCGGCGGCGGCCGCCATCGCCCGGTAAGACGAAATCAAATCCGTGCCATCGACTTCAATCGTCAACAGGTCCGGAAAGTTCGCCAACAGCTTCGAAATCGAACCGCCCGGCGTCTGATGCTCCACCGGCACCGAGATCGCGTAGCCGTTGTCCTCGATCAGAAAAAGCACCGGCAGCCGGTTCAGGCAGGCCTGGTTGATCGATTCCCAAAACTCGCCTTCGCTCGTCGCGCCTTCGCCCGAGCTCGCCAGCACGACCCGGTCTTCACCAGGCCAGCGCAGCCGGCAACCCTCCGCGCATCCCACACTCTGAACGTACTGAGTGCCCGTCGCAGACGAACTGGTGACGATATTCTTCGCACGATCCGCCCAGTGATTCGGCATCTGGCGCCCGCCCGACGATGGGTCGTCCGCAGCACCGACGGCCTGCAGCAGCATGTCGCTCGGCGTCATCCCGAGCGTCAGGCACAGCGCGCGGTCTCGGTAATAAGGATAGAACCAGTCGTAGCCCGGCCGCATGACCAGCCCCGCCGCCACTTGGATCGCCTCATGCCCCGCGCCGCTGATTTGAAAGAAGATACGTTGCTGCCGCCGCAGCAGGACCTCACGATCGTCCAGCGCCCGCGATGTTTGCATCAGCCGGAAAGCCCGCTTCAGAACCTCCGGGCCCAGCCCCGCTGCCTCCGCTGCCTTGAGCCGTTCCGTAGTGGGTGTGGCAAAAGACGTCGTCATATGAATAGACCTTAATCAATATAGCAAGGGACGGGAATTTACGCGTCTGCGTTCCCGGCCGCGCCGCCTTTATGATGAGAGCTGAGGCTGGAAAGGACCACAGAAGGTCCATCGCCCGCAACTGGAAAGCCGCGCATGGGTTGCGACCGCATGGTTGCTAAGCTTGCGAGTTGGAGAATCTGACCCACTCCCTCGTCGGATTGTTTCTGGCGCGCGCCGGACTCAAACATGCGACGCCCCGCGGCACCGCGATCCTCGTGCTCGCGGCGAATGCTCCCGATCTCGACGTCGTGAGCTGGTTCGGCGGCCCGAGCGCGTATATCCACTGGCATCGCAACATCACGCACTCGCTGATCGCTCTGCCGGTGATGGCGTTCGTCGCGGTGGCAATCGTGCGGCTGGTGGGCCGGAAGCCCGTCCGGTGGCTGCCTGCGTGGCTGGTGGCGATGGTCGCGGTTGCATCGCACCTGATTCTCGACCTCACGAACGTCTATGGAGTCCGGCTGCTGCTGCCGTTCTCGGGCCGATGGTTCCACTGGGATACGACGCCGGTAATCGATCTGATCATCGTCGCTATCGGACTGCTCGGAGTCGCGGCGCCCGCCTTCGGACGGCTGGTCGGTTCCGAGATCGGCGAACACAAACGCGAGGTGGGCGGGGGATGGGCGGTGATCGCCCTGCTGCTCCTGACCGGCTATGATTACGGGCGCAGCGTGTTTCACGATCGCGCCGTCGCCCTGATGGATTCGCGGATTTACCTCGGACTCGCGCCACGGCGCACCGGAGCGTTTCCGGAAGCCAATCCGCTGCGCTGGACCGGGGTGGCCGAGCTGAGCAACGCGTATGTGCAAGTGCCGATCGATCTGCGGAAAGACTTCAGTCCCAACGAGGCGCAGACCTGGTATAAGGCACAGCACACGCCCGCGATCGACGCCGCGTTGCAAACCGAGGCCTTCCGGCGATTCCTGGAGTTCGTGCAGTATCCGATCTGGGTGACTGAGCCTGCGCCCGAACTGGAGCGGGCCACACGCGTCCGGCTGGTGGATCTGCGGTTCGGGACGCCCGCCGCCGCCGGATTTCAGGCGGTGGCGACGGTCAATGACCGGGGTCAGGTGACCGATTCCGCTTTTACTTTTGGCGTGCCCAGACCGCGCTGACGACCGGCGGCCTCACCCGACTTAATTAACGAGGATGCAGGAAGACAGCAACACACCTTCATTGCCTCAACCCGCGCGGCGGAAAACCGGCGGGTGGATCGCGCCCTCCGCAGTGGAGCGCGCGGCATCAGGCCGTCCTCTGTGCCGGTGGTGCCGATGCGAAGTGCCGGCGCGGCGGCGGACTTTTTGTTCCGATGCGTGCGTCCACGAATGGAAGCTGCGGACCGATCCGGGCTATCTGCGGGAGCACGTATTCGCGCGTGACAAAGGCGTCTGCGCGGCGTGCGGTGTGGATACCATCGCGCTGCGCCGCGACATGCGCAAACTCGACTTCGCGGCGCGGCGGCGCTTCCTCAAAGAATGGAAACTGCGCGAGGGCAGCCGGAAGTCGCTTTGGGACGCGGACCATATCGTGCCGGTGGCCGAAGGCGGCGGCCAGTGCGATCTGTCGAATATGCGGACGCTGTGTCTGAAGTGTCACGCCGCGGCCACGGCGGCGCTGCGGGGGAGGATGAAAAACCCGGCGCGATGAGCGCGCGCTATTTCTTGAAGAGTTTGTCGAAGGCGTCGCGCGCGTCGCTCGCGTTCCGCGGAGGAGGCGTGTTGACTCCGATGGGCGCTCGCGCCGCGCCGTTCGGCTGCGAAGAGGAAGCTTCGCGAGCGACCGTAACCCGCGGCGTGAACAGCGTGCATTCGTTCTGCTGATCCTTGATCGCGATCCGCAGCGGAATCGGTTTCGCGCACTGAAAGCGCGTCGAGGGCTCGAAGTGCGTGCACTGTTTGCAGCAGTGAAGTTGCACACCGCACTTCGGGCACGGTCCGTCGAACATCGCTCCCGGCAGAAGGGTAGTCGAGCAGTTGAAGCAGCGCGAAGCCGTCACCGCCTGCACGAGGCGCGGAAGGCGAGGGCCGGTGATATCTATCGGCGGACGCGGTCCCGCGGGCTTCGGGCGCTGCGCGCCGTTATGTCCGTTTCCGTTGTTGCCGTTGGATGAAGAGCTGTTGCTGTCAAAGTAACCGTGCTGACGGTACTTGCGATCGGAGTCCATGCGGATCTTAAACCCCTAGTGTCAATTCAGTGCGGACCCGTTACAGACGGGGAAGCCGGAGCCGTTTGCTTTTTTTGACCTGGAAGAAAACTGGCGATTGCCTCAGTTGCGAGACCGCTGAGATGCGAGGCTCTCGCAGGTAGTACACCCCATTCTTACCACGGAATGTTCTGGCTGTACAGTCCACTTTTGTGAACAAAGCATGATTTGCTGAAATTTTACAAAACCGGATCAGTCTGCTCTGATTGCTTAGACGCCATTCACGGGTCAAATCGGTACAGGAAGTCGCGGACACGGAGGTACCATTCCGCCCCGATTTCAGGAGAAGCGAGGCGGCTCCAGGAGAGCAGATTGAGCTCGGGGAACGGCGCGCCGGTTCGTCCCAGCGAGCGCGCGAGCAGCATATCTTCGGCCGCGTTGCGCTGGATGATGTCACGCACGCGGACGAGTTGTTTCGGCCATTCGGGCTTGAGGCCGCCGAGATAGCGGGCGAGCTGGATGGCTGCGGTGGCGCTCGACGGCGCATCGAGTGGCGCCACATCCTCAGCGGCGATTTCATGAGGGCCGGAAGGAACTGTCGGCGCGACGATGCGGACTTCCATCGGCGCGACATGCCACGTGCCGGTCTTGAGCAGGGCTTCGACGCGCACGCGCCGCGGCGGTGTGTTCGGAGTCGCCCGGATGTCGAGCAGATAAGAGCGAGTCGTCTGCTTGCTCATGCCGGGGCGCGAAAGATCGCTGATCAGCTCCGGGATGGCGCCGAACGAGGGCGACGGTTGCGCGGTGAGCCAGTCGGGGCAATACGTATCACCGCACGGCACGAAATGCTCGCGATAGAGTTTCACCTGCAGGATATCCGGCGGATTGGTAGCGGCGTAGAGAAAGTAGTTCGTGCCCGCGGGCGCCGTGATCACGACGTGGACGGAAAGATGTCCGTTGCGCGCCATGGCCGGCGAGAGGATCTCGCGCGGCTGCATGTCTCGGTCGGCGGCGATGGGCTTTCCGAATGGATCGAAGCGCTCGAACTCGGAATAGATCTGAATGTCCTGCGCGCGCAGCGCGGAGACAGCGAGTGGAATAATCAGCGCGATTTGGGCAATGGCCCTCAAGGTTCCTGTTTATCATAAACAGACACGCCAACATGCAGTTCAGCCTGCCGGCTTCCAGTACGCAGACGATGACGGCGATCGCGGCCGCCGTCACGCCGGTCGTGATGATCTCGGCGAATGCGATTCTGATCGGCGCCATCAGCTCGAAGCATCAGGCGATGGCGGACCGCGTCCGGATACTCACAGCCGAGTGGCGGAACGCGGACACCAGCGGCGCGCGCCGGGACGCGATTCGCCGTCAGGTGGAGTTGTTTCGCGTGCGCATCGCGCTGGTGGCGCGGGCGCACTTTCTGCTTTACACGGCGACGGCGTGTTTCATCGCGATGGTGTTGACGATCGCGCTAACACCGTTGGCGGGCGGGAAAATCGCGATCGAGCTGTTGTCGCTGCCGCTTCTCGTCGCGGGCGTGGTGCTGATGTTCGCCGCGATATTGATCGAGCTTGCGGAGTTGCGAAGGGCGCGCGCGACGATGGAGATTGAGGCGGCAGAGGTTTTAAGCGGCGCGGCTACTTTACGAAAATAATCGCGCCGGGCTGGCTTGTCGCGCCACTGGCATCCGTCACCGAAATCGGAACCGCGCCCGAAGCGCTGGTGGCCGGAATCTGCAGGTCCCATTGCGCCAGACCGGCGGCGGTCGGAGTCCAGCCGCCGTAGAGCGCCGCGGCCGAAGCGGAGCCTCCGATGCTGTATGTGTAATTTCCGGTATAGCCCCAGGGCGGCGCAGGCGCCCCTTGTCCCGTTAAAACCGTGTAAACCGTGGTATTCCCGACGCCGGTGCCGTAGACCTCCACGTACTCGCCCTTGCCTGCCGGATTGCTCGCTGAGTTGAAGGTGTGGTCCTTGAGATTGATAGCGCACAACGTCTTGCCATCAATACAGGAGGTGAAGAACGCCGGTTGGACAGCGAGCACCGGCACCGATACAGATGCACTCGGACTTCCCAAATAGTTAATCACCACTTTGGTCGACGCCTTCCCGGCAACTTCGAAAGGCACCTGCAAATTGAGCTGGCCTCCGTAAGAGAAGAACATTGGCGCAGGGACGCCGTCGAAGGTCACGCTTACGCCGCCGAGGATTGTGGCGAGATTTCCGTACGCATCGTACGGTCCGTTGATAACAAAGCCGGCGGGGCCCAGATTCGGTACATTGGGCAGGTCGTAGATGGTGTAGATTCCGCCCGGCGAGACGGCGCCGTCGCCGTTCGGGCTGCCTAGTGAGCTGGCGGCGCTGATGACGCCTTTCGAGACGAACGTCGGCGTGGGTGGCACGACTACGAGAGCCCCCGAGAACGAAACGGAATTCGATCCGCTCGTGACGATCACACTCGCAAGCTCGGGCGTGGAGCGGGCCGCGACGTCGAGCGTCAGGCGCAGCAGGTTGTATGGGCCGAAGGACTGCGTTTTGTCAACCCGGACCGAGCCGGCATGGAGCGTAACCCCTTGGCCGAGGATCGTGAAGTTTGAATCATTCAGAGTGGCGTCGAAACCCTGCCCCGCGAAAACAAGATCATACGAGCCGCCGGAGGGAATCGTAACGGGTCCGCCTATCACCCCGTTCGAAATAAACACGTTCACGGGCCCGGCGGTGACAACCGGCGTGGGGATGGTCGCGGCTCCAGGCGTCACTGAAAGACTGGCGCTGGTGGTCGCGTTCGCGGCGACGGAGACGGGCGGGCCGAAGGTCGTGGTCTGAAATTTCACAGCGGCTACACCAGCGGCGGTCAGGGTGTCGAGATAGATGTTGATGGCTACGACACCGTTGAGCGGCTCGCAATACATCTGATAGCTTCCTGGTGGCACTTTCATCGAATAATTTCCAGCGTGATCGCTCACTCCGCCCACGGTGACGCCCGCCGTGGTGTCGGTGGCCGTGATCAGGGCGAAAGGCACGCCGGCACCGCTGGCGGTGATCGAGCCGCTGATGGTTCCGAAGGCGCCGCCGCCGCTCGCCAGAGGATAGGCTGCATTCACAAACGCGAGGTCATCAGTCGTCAAAAAACGCTGCCCGGAATTGAACTGGAACATCGAGGCGCCCAGTAATCCCGTGTGATTCGCGCTGAGGGAGTGGCCGAGCTCGTGAGTCATCACGGATTGAAGATCGTTCGCCGTCGAGCCGTCAGTCGAGAATGCATACGCGGGATTGATGATGATGTCGGAATCCAGAATGTCGCCCTCCGTCGGTCCGCCGGCCACGAAGAAATTAACAGTGACGGCGAGTGCGCCGCCCACGATGCTGAGGTCACTTGCCGTCGACCCGATGGCGATGGTCATCTGCTTATCGTTCACGTCGATAGCCGCGTCAGTGGCCTTGAGCGGGAGAAACTTGATATTCGCCGTCGTGACGCCATTCCAGGTGGCGAGAGCGCCGCGAACAGCCGCCTGCGGATCGCTGTTGGGGCTGATCACCGTAACTGTCTTGCCGGACGCACTGCTCTGGACGCCGGCTATTACGGAAGTATTGAGCTGAAACTGAATTGCGGTGTTGTCGGTGCGGATGAGCGGGGATGCATTAGAGGTGGTGAGCCGCACGTAGCCCGAGCAGGTGGAACTGCAGGAGATTGCGCCGGCGAAGCACACGACGGCGGGAGCAAGGCTGCGCAGGGCCTTCATTACTTTGTGCTCCTCTGCCGCTGAGCGGCGACCCGGGCTGCAACGCGCGTCCGCAGGTCAGCGATACTGATTCCCTCAAGCGAGCCGAGCGACGTGCCTCTTGCCGTTGATTGGACGCCGCGATCCGCCGGGACGAGCTCCAGGCTGCGCATCGATCCTTCAGAACCGAGGTTCCCGGGATGGAGGCGGCTGGCGCTGTCGACCGTGTATTTGCCCTGCCCCCAACCCGCGGTCCGCAGGTAGCCGTTCGGCATGCGCTGCAGGAATACGACGACCTGCTCGCCGGGCCGATAAGTAACTGCGCCCGCGATGGACATGCCGCGATCACCGACAATGCCGCCGGGCTCGCTGACGATAACCGTCGATTCGGCCGCTCCTTTCTGTGTGCTCGCGACGGCTAATTCATGGTGAGTCCAGATGAATTTACCTTCGGAATCCCAGTCCGACCAGGTACGAGTGATCTGACCCGAGACCACCAGCTCGGATTGATCGGTGAGTTCTTCAAAGGTCAGGCTGGGAACGCTGGTGGCTCCAGCGGTGACGGCCAGAAGAACTGAAAGCGAGAGACAATACGTCCATCTATAAGTACGAAATGCCATTGTGTACGAATTATCCCATAAGTGTAGGAAAAATCTGAGGAGATTCTCGGCCCGTATGGGGTGGTTGCGGGGCAGGGCGCGGAATTATATGCTGAACTCACACTACTCGCCAAAGGAGCGCCATGGCAGCCATCAAATTCAATCTGAACGGGAATTCCCAAACCATCGACGTGTCGCCGCAAATGCCTTTGCTGTGGGTCCTTCGGGACACACTCGGCATGACTGGCACGAAATTCGGCTGCGGCATGTCGCTGTGCGGCGCCTGCACCGTGCATCTGAACGGAGAAGCGGTACGGTCGTGTATCACACCGGCTTCGAGCGTTGCCGGTAAGAACGTCACGACAATCGAGGGACTATCGGCGGACGGTACCCATCCCGTCCAACGTGCGTGGATCGAGAATGACGTGCCGCAGTGCGGCTATTGTCAGTCCGGGCAGATCATGCAGGCGGCGGCGCTGCTGGCGAAAAATAAGAAGCCGACCGATGCCGACATCGATGAGGTGATGCGCGGAAATATCTGCCGCTGCGGGACGTATCAGGACATCCGGCATGCGATTCACCGGGCGGTCGAGATTCAGGGAGGTGCGCGATGAGCACCAGGCGCGGATTCCTGAAGACTGGAGCGGCTGCTGCCGGCGGGCTGGTAGTGGGATTTTATCTGCCCGGGAACTCGAAGCTCGGAGCACAAACGACGAGTGATGCCAACCTCAATGCGTTCGTCCGAATCGGCGCCGATGACAGTGTGACGCTGACAATTCATCGCGCTGAGCTCGGCCAGGGGTCGATGACCGCGCTGTCGATGCTCCTCGCCGAAGAGCTCGAGTGCGACTGGAGCCGCATCCGGACAGAGTTCGCGAAAGTAGATCCGGCGAACTACGGCGTCTTCGGTTCGCCCGTTCTGCAAGGCGTGTTCGGCAGCCTGAGCGTGCGGACGTCGTGGGACCCGCTGCGCAAGGCGGGCGCGACCGCGCGCGAGATGCTGATCACCGCGGCCGCGCAGAAGTGGAGCGTCGACCGCGCGCAGTGCCGGGCGGAGAACAACGCCGTGGTTAACGCGACGAGCAATGCGCGGCTGACTTTTGGGAGTCTTGCCGAGGCGGCGGCGAAGACGCCCGTTCCGCAGAAGGTGACGTTGAAAGATCCGCGGGCGTATCGGCTCATCGGCACGTCGCCGAAGCGTCTCGACACACGACTGAAGGCGACTGGAAAAGCACAGTACGGAATCGACGTGCGCGTGCCGGGTATGCAGTACGCGGTGCTGGAACGCTGCCCGGTCTTTGGCGGCAAGGTCGCGAGCTTCGATGCAACGAAGACCCGGGCCGTCGTGGGCGTGAAGAACGTGGTGCGGATTTCGAATGGCGTGGCGGTGATTGCGGACAACACGTGGTCCGCGATGGAAGGCCGTCGGGCGCTGAAGGTCCAGTGGAACGAAGGCGCGCTGGCGAATACGTCGAGCGCGAGCATCCACAATATGTTTGCGGACCTGCTGACGAAGCCGGGCGCGATCGCGCTGAACACAGGCAATGCCGAAGCCGCCATGCCGGGCGCGGCGAAGACGATTGAGGCGCTCTACGAAGCGCCGTATCTTTCGCACGCGCCGATGGAGCCGCACAGTTGCGTGGTCGAGGTGAAGCCGGATCGCTGCGAGATCTGGGCGGGCACGCAGATTCCGAGCGCGGCGCGCGATGCGGCCGAGATGATCACGGGCTTGCCGAAAGAGAAGATCGACGTCCACACGTACTACCTGGGCGGCAGTTTCGGACGTCCTGGCCAGCACGTCGATGAGGCAATCGAGATCGCGAAGGCAGCGGGTGTGCCGATCAAGCTGACGTGGTCGCGCGAGGACGACATGCAGCACGATATCTACCGCCCGGCGTCGCTGACGAAGTTCCAGGCGGGTCTCGATAAGGACGGCTGGCCCGTCGCCTGGAACGCGCGCGTGGCCTCGCCGTCTTTTTCGGGACTGCAGAACGGCGTGGATCGCAACGGCGTTGACGGGATATCGAGCGTGGTGTACGGCATTCCGAATTTCCGGGTGGAGTATCATCCGCCGGAAGCAGGGATTCCGGTGGGCTACTGGCGGTCGGTCGGTTGCTCGCAAAATACGTTCTTCGTCGAGAGCTTCATCGACGAGATGGCGGCTGCGGCGGGGAAAGATCCGCTGGAATACCGTCGGCATCTTCTGGCCAAACAGCCGCGGTTGCTGGGCGTGCTCAATCTGGCCGCTGAGAAAGCCGGTTGGGGAACGCCGCTTCCCGCCGGGAGATTCCGCGGCGTCGCGGTTGTGAATAATCTCGGCGGCTTCAATGCGCAGGTGGTCGAGGTGTCCGTGAGCGCCGGAAAATACCGCGTGCACCGGGTGGTTTGCGCGGTCGATTGCGGGCAGGTAGTCAATCCGGCGGGCGTGGTGCAGCAGATTCAGGGCGGTATCGTGTTCGGGTTGTCGGCGCTCAAGGGCGGCATCACGCTCGACAAGGGCCGCGTGCAGCAGGGTAACTTCGATCGATATCAGGTGCTGCGCATCGACGAGATGCCCGTGATTGAAGTGCATTTGGTGCCGAGTCATGAAACGCCCGCGGGAATCGGCGAGGCGAGCACGCCGCCGATCGGTCCGGCGGTAGCGAATGCGCTGTTCGCGGCCACGGGCAGGAGAATTCGCAGTCTTCCGATTAAGGCGGAGCAGCTGATATGAAAAAGTTATTGATCGCGTTGACGATTGTTGCGGGAGCCGCCTTTGCACAGGCTCCTGATGGCGGAAGAGGCGGCGGACGCGGGGCCGCGCCGGCGCAGGCCATCGAGCCGGTCAAACCGGGCGTGTTCATGATCACCGGCGCCGGCGGGAACTCGACGTTTCACGTGACGAATGACGGGATCATTCTCGTCGACGGGAAGCTGCCGAGCGATGCAAACTACAACGCGTTGATGGCTCTGATCAAAGGCGCATCGGATCAGCCGATCAAGTATCTGATCGTGACGCACCATCACGCCGATCACACAGGCAACAACCAGAAGTTCCTCGATGCCGGCGTGCAGATCGTCGCGACGGAAAACCTGAAGAAGAATCTGGTGACGTACGAGTCGAATCCGAAACCAGCGCCGCCAAGCGTGACGTACGCGGGCGCGGAGTACACAATCAAACTCGGCGGCGTCACGGCGGAACTGCACCACTTCGGACGCGCGCATACAAGCGGCGACACAGTGGTCTACTTTCCTGACGTGAAAGTCGTTTGCCTGAGTGACGTGGTGACGACGGGGACGACCGATCCGCTGATCGATTACGCGGGCGGCGGCAGCGCGACGGACTGGACCAACGTGCTCGCGGGAGTGCTGAAACTGGATTTCGACGCGGCAATTCCGGGGAACGGACCGGTGCTGACGAAGGCCGATGTGGCGGCATACAAAGCGAAGTACGACATGATGATCGCGAAGGCGAAGGAACTGGTAGCGAAGGGTGTGCCGCAGGACCAGTTGCTGGCGCAGTTGAAGATGGAGAACGGCTGGGCGCCGCGCGTGCCGAAGGTCGATGAGTTTGTGGCCGAGCTGAAGGCCGGGAAGTAAGCCCTGGTGCCTCGATCTCTCGCGGTCCAGGAACCACACCGGCTCGTCCTGTTAGATTTATGATCCGTTATCGAGCAGGCTGGAGGTTCTGGTACTAAAGTGGCCGCTGTTTTATATCGCCTTGTTGTCCGCTCTTTAGGTCTATAGATAAGCTCCGCGACCCTGATATCCTCATCGCCAAATGGACCGACGACACTTCCTCAGGAGCAGCGCAGCCACGGGCCTGAACATCGTGCCCAAATCCGCGAAAGCAGCCAAATCGGCTCAGGCCGCCTTCTGGCCCGACGGCGCGCGCTTCGTCGTCTCCCTCTCGATGCAGCTCGAAACCGGCGCCCAGCCCGAGCGCGGCGCCAACGGACCCTGGGGAAATCTCGACACCCGTTATCCCGATCTCCCCACGGAAAAGTGGTACGAATACGGCTTTAAAGAGGGCGTGCCGCGCCTGCTCGAACTTTTCAACCGCCGCAAAGTCAGCGTGACGTCCCACATGGTGGGGCTTGCCGTCGAGAAGCATCCGGCGCTCGCGAAGGAGATCGTCGAGCGAGGACACGAAGCCGCCGCCCACGCGCAGACCTGGGACTCGATCTACAACAAGACCCGCGACGAAGAAAGAGCCGCCATCGAAACCGGCGCGAAGACCGTCGAGCGCGTCACCGGCGTTCGCCCTCTCGGCTTCAACGCGCCCGGCATGCGCGGGACCCCGAACACCCTCGAGATCCTTCAGGACCTCGGTTTTCTGTATCACACCGACGACCTCAGCCGCGACGAGCCGTTCATCATCGGCGTGCGCGGCAAACCGTTCATCGTCGTGCCCTACACGTTCCAGTTGAACGATTATCAGAATTATGAAAACCGCTGGCGCACGTGCGCGGATTTCGCCGGTGAGCTGAAAACCGAGTTTGACGCGCTCTATGCCGAGTCCGCACAGAAGCGCCGCATGATGTCGATCGCGACGCATGACCGCGTCGCGCGGCCCTCGCGAGTGCGCGTGCTCGATGATTTCATCGTTTACGCGCAACGCCATCCCGGCGTCGTCTTTTTAAAGAAGGAAGAGATTGCCCGGTTCGCGATGGCGAGTCCGATGACGATCCGCGAAAGTTAGTTGGCGTTCGCGTGGCGCGGACACTCGTGTCTGCCGCGCCGGCAATCCTGCCGGCGCTTGTCGCGTCTCAAATCCTGTAAACCCGGACCGCATGCACAGCGATCGGCTCCATCGCGCCTGACTGATAGCCATAGCTATCTTCATCTGGTATTCCGTCCATTGCACCACCGTTGGCGTCTTCGGACTTCGGGAGCGACTCTAATGCCAGCGCCGAAAGGCACGTGCTGACTGTCGAAAGCAGCCGGCGAGATTCCTGGTTCGCGAAAGCCTGGGCCAGCGATGGAAACCGCCCCCGTTTTCTGACTGCGATGTTTCGCGGTGCCCGATGACAATCCGCGAAAGTTAGTTCTGTGCGGGAATTCGCTCCGCATGCACGACGGTGAGAAAAGGCGCGGGCGCGCGTTGCGATTCGAGGCGCAGACCGAGCTGTTCGCGCAGCGCGCGCTGCCAGAGTGTGAACGTGTCGCCGGACTGATCCAGTTGCAGATCGACAGCCAGATCGTGGACGCCGTCAATCCCCGTCTTGTTGAGCACAGGAATAGCGGGGCCGCTCGCCCGTGAAGGAACGCCCGGCGTGCCCGCATTCGGAACCGGAATGGTGAGCTTGACGGCGAGAACGTTCGCGAACTCCGAAAGATCTCCATGGAAGCGCTCGATCGAACGTCCACTGCGCGCGGTGGTGAGATGCGCGCCGCCCTTATCGACGGTGAGAACGTAAACGCGCTGCTCCCGCTCGCCGGTCCGAACTTCCAGCTGAAACCGTTCCGTGAGGAGATTCCGCAGCATCAAGCGGAGCTGTGCCGGGGGTGTCGCAACGCTCGCGCGAGCTTCGACATCATACTCGTCGGCGCCGATCCATGCCATGCCACTGTGGCGGGCCGAAATTTGCGCATACGGAGTCTGCCAGGCTTCGAAGAGAAGGCGTTTCAGCGTGGTGTTGCGGGCGGCGAATCGGGTGGGCTCGATTGTGACTTCGCCATCGCCGCCGGTTGTCAGGAGATTGTGTTTCACCGAAGCCACCTCGAAGCGCGCGGCAGCGGCCGCTTGTTGGGCGTCAGCGGCGGCGGCGAATCCGAGCATGAGCACGAGTGACCTCATACGGGAGGACGCGAGAGCGCGGTGGTCCCGAGCATGCCGCCGAGGCCCATGGTTTCAACAGCGGAGGAAGGCACGATTACCATCGCCCCCTTCTCCTTGATCGCTTCGTAGAGCATATTCATGGCGCGTAGATGCAGCGCGACCGGGTTATCAATGTAGACCCGGGAGGCATCGGCGAACTTGCCCGAAATTTCGGTCTCCGCCGTGCCGAGAATGATGCGCGCCTGGCGCTCGCGTTCGGCCTGGGCCTGTCTCGACATCGCGTCCTCGAGTGCCTGCGGGATGTGCACGTCGCGAATCTCGACGGATTGCACCGTGATCCCCCAGTGCGTCGTCTTCTCATCCAGCACGCGCTGCAGTTCCTTTCCCAGCATTTCTCGCTCGGTGATCATCTGCGAGAGGTCGTGGCGTCCGATGGATTCGCGCAGTCCGGTCTGGGCGCTCTTCTGGATGGCTTCGCGGAAGTCGGCGACTTCGAGGATGCACTTCTCGGCATCCCATACAACCCAGAAGACGATCGCGTCGACGTTCACCGGCACCGTATCGCGCGTCAGAGCGGATTCAGCGCTGGCATCGGTGACGCGGATGCGCTGATCGACGTAATCGCTCACGGTGTCGACGACCGGGATCACGAAGAACAAGCCGGGTCCCCGCAGGCCGATATACTTGCCGAAGCGAAGCAGAGCCGCCTTTTCCCACTGGTCGGCGACTTTCACGGCGAACAGAAAGTAGACGCCGATCGCGGCTCCCCCGATCATCCACGCCGGGTTGCGTGTCGCGCCAGCGGCGACGAAGCCGGCGACAATAAACACGAGGCACAACATGACGCCAGGCTTGCTGATTTTCGATGGCAGATTCTTCTGATTCGCGAAAGCCTGGGCCGACTTCACCGCACTAAACACGTTTAACATGACCGTTCTCCTGAGAGCCGAGCTCCTTCAATCGACTGCGTAGTTCTTTCACCGTGAAACCCTCTCGTCCGGCGCGCGCCACGAATTCGGACACGATCTGGTCGAGGCGGCGCTCCCGTTCCGCGCCGCTCTGCTCGATCTTCGTATCGGTGATGAAGGTGCCCGTGCCCTGTTGCGTCGAAAGGGCGCCGATAATTTCGAGCTCGCGATAAGCGCGCACGACAGTATTGGGGTTCACCGAGAGATCGACGGCAAGCTGCCGGACCGTCGGCAGTTGATCCCCCGGACGGACTGCCCCCGAGGCACGCGCCGCATGCACCTGGTCGATGATCTGCCGGTACACCGGCACGCCGCTCTGCATGTCCAGCCGGAAGCGCATAGCCCTCGCATGTACTATAACACTAGAACAATAGTAAAATGTAACAATAAATCATGAACTGCATCGTTTCCGGGGGGACGGGTTTCATCGGCAGCCGCGTCGTCGCGCGCCTCATGGCGGGCAGGCATGAGGTCAGCGTCTGGAGCCGGCGACCGGATCGGGAGAAACGGACGGGTGTGCGGTCCATCGCGTGGAATCCGCTCGTCGGCGAGCCGCCGGTCGAGAGCCTGGCGGAAGCGGACGCGGTGATTCATCTCGCGGGCGAGCCCGTCGCACAGCGCTGGAACGATGAAGTCAAACGCCGGATTCGCGACAGCCGCGTGCTCGGGACCAGGCATCTCGTCGACGCGATTGCCCGTGTGGTGAAAAAGCCGTCTGCGTTGGTGTGCGCGTCGGCCATCGGCTATTACGCGGATCGCGGAGATGAGATTCTGACCGAATCGTCCGCACCCGGCGACGGTTTTCTGGCGGATGTCTGCAAGGGTTGGGAGGCCGAGGCGCGCCGCGCGGCGGAGTTGGGAATCCGGGTAATCTCGCTGCGTATTGGATTCGTGCTCGGAAAGAACGGCGGCGCGCTGAAACGAATGGGCCCGGTGTTCAAAGCGGGCCTGGGAGGAAGGCTGGGATCGGGAAAGCAGTGGATGCCCTGGATCCACATCGACGATCTTTCCGAGCTGTTCGTGTATGCCGTCGAAAACGAGATCACGGGAGTCTGGAACGCGAGCGCGCCGAATCCGGTGACCAACGACGAATTCACGCGCGCGATGGGCGCCGTGTTGCATCGGCCAGCGGTGTTTCCCGTGCCCGCATTCGCGTTGAAGCTGGTATTCGGGGAACTCGGGCAGCATATGCTCGACAGCGCGCGGGTGATTCCCGAAGCGGCGCTGCGAACGGGTTTTCAGTTTCGATATCCGGAGGCCGGCGGCGCGCTGCGGGCGATCTTCGGGTGAACCGCGCACTTACACCCCGCGGCGGTTGCCGTAGAGATCGACGTGCAAACGCGGACTGAAGCGGTATCCGTGTTCCTTGCAGGCCTCGGCGATCCATACACCACGCTCGCGCAGCACGTCGCCTGAAGTGCCCTCGGGCATCAGGATTACACGTTCGGGCGGCGCGTTCAATTCGATGGCGAGCGAACGCACTTCCCGCATGTCGTCCGGATGCGCGATCACGAACTTGAGCTGATAGTCGTACGCATCCATCAGGCCGCGCAGAATGCCGGCCTGGAGCCGCAGCCGCTCGTGTTGCGCGCGAAACGGCCCTTCCGGCGTCGAATTCGACAGCTTCGGACTGATGCTCATCAGATCGCAGGCAACAGCCGCCATCACGGTACCGGCGGTTTCGATCGTGATGTGCATTCCCCGTTCGCGGAGCTTCGCCGAGAGCTCGACGATTCCCGGCGCGATCATCGGCTCGCCGCCCGTGAGCACGACGTGCTTCGCCGCTCCATACGCCCCAACACGCGCCAGGACTTCATCCACGCCGAGTTCGCTGCCTTCCGGATGCCACGAGGTGTATGGCGTGTCACACCACGAGCAGCGCAGATTGCATCCGCTGGTGCGCACGAAGATCGACGGCATACCCACCAGGCCGCCCTCGCCCTGCACGGAGTAGAAAATTTCCGCTATCCGCATGCCGGATCGGGAATGCCCGCCTCGCGAAATCCTTTGGCGCGCAGCAGGCAGGAATCGCAGGCGCCGCAGGCGCGGCCGGCGGAATCCGGATCGTAGCAACTGTGTGTCAACTCGAACGGTACACCAAGCTCGCGCCCCAGCGATACAATCTGCGCCTTCGAAAGCTCGATCAGCGGCGTACGGATATTGATGCGCGTGCGTCCTTCGACGCCGGCTTTGGTGGCGAGCCGGCTCATGTTCTCGAAGGCGCCGATGAACTCCGGCCGGCAGTCGGGATATCCCGAATAATCGAGCGCGTTCACGCCGATGAAAATGTCCGCGGCTTCGAGCACTTCGGCCCATGCGAGCGCGAACGAAAGGAAGATCGTATTGCGCGCCGGCACGTACGTGACCGGGATCTCGCGATTCATCTCCGCTTCGTCGCGGCCTTTCGGCACGGCGATGTCGTCCGTCAGAGCGGAGTGGCCGAACACACGAAGATCGATCTGCGCGACCCGGTGATCGCTCGCGCCCAGTGCCCTGGCGACACGCTTCGCGGCATCCAGTTCGACGCGGTGCCGCTGGCCGTAGTCGAACGAAAGGGCGTAGCAGTCGAATCCCGCATGGTTCGCATGGGCGAGGCAAGTGGCAGAATCGAGACCGCCGCTCAACAGACAGACTGCTTTCATTCTGGTCTTAATTGTACGGGCCGCTTATTCTGGAGTTTTCGCCTTGCCCAAAATTCGTTCACGATCACCGATTGTCCTGCCCATTGCGGCCGCCGCCGCGATTGCGATCGCATTTGTCATCCTGAACATCGGCGCCTACGACGGCTTTTTTCAGGATGACGAACTCGACAACCTGAGCTGGGCGCCCGTCCTGCCGGCGCGAGATTTCCTCGTCGGATTCCTGAAGCCGACGTTCGACATTACTAACTTCCGGCCAACCGGAAGCCTCTATTTCGCGCTCGTGGGGAGAGGCTTCGGTCTGAACTTTGCGCCGTGGATCACGCCAATATTCGTGTTTCATCTGCTCAACGGACTGCTTCTGTTTCTGCTGATGCGGAAACTGGCGATTGAGCGCTGGTCCGCGATCGCGGGCGCGGCCTTCTTCACACTGAGCGCCGCCGCGTTCGACGTGTACTGGAAACCCATGTACATATTCGACCTGCTGGCCGCGACATTCAGCCTCGCGTGCGTGCTCTCATGGGCACACCGCCGCTGGGTGCTGAGCTTCGTCTCGTTCTGGCTTGCGTATAAAGCCAAGGAGATCGCGGTGCTGCTGCCGGCCGTGCTCGCGATTTACGAATACTGGTTTGGCGAGCGCCGCTTCCGCATCCTCATTCCGTTTGCGCTGGCGTCGCTGAACTTCGGGATTCAGGGCATCCTGCGGAATCCGAATCACAACAACGATTACACGATGCATTTCACACCCGGCGCGCTCGGCCGCACGGTGCCCTTTTACGCGCACCGTTTTCTGATGTTCCGCGGCAGCGGTTTGCTGCTCGGCCTTCTCATTTTCCTGCGGGACCGGCGGATCTGGTTCGGTCTCGCGGGCATTGTGCTGACGATGGTCCCGCTGTTCGTGCTGCCAGGGCGCTTGTTCGAGGCTTATGTTTATCTGCCGCTCACGTTCGCGGCGATCGCGCTGGCGGCCGCGGGCGCGCGATGGAATCCGGTGTGGGCCTGGGTGGCGCTGGCTTTGTGGATGCCGTTCAACGTCCGGCAAATTCATCGGGAGAGCCGGGCCACGCTGGCGGCGGACGACCAGGCTTTCTCATTCGTCGACACAATGGAGAAGTGGGTCGCGCGGCGTCCGGAGCCCGGCATATTCGTGTACGACGGCGCGCCCGCCGGCTTTCATCACTGGGGCATCACGGCGGCGTGGAACATCGTGCACCATGCGTCGGGTTTGCGGGCGCTCTTTGCGGACTGGCCCGAAGGCCGGAAGGCGCTCGCAGAAGAAAGCGTGGCGTTCGGAGCGTGGGACGGGAAAAAAAATGAACTTAGAATTTATGACCGGCCGCGCCCATCACAACCGAAATGAGGCGAGTGGTGGCTTGCAAAAATCGCTTGCTCACGCGCGCGGCTTCCATCAGAAGGCCGGTCCTGTCACCCCCCCGCTGATATTTTGCGGCGTGGGGGGAACCAGGAGCCAAGCCGTTCCCCCGTCGCTCTGGCCAGACCCCGCGCCGTGTTCACCAGCCCGGTGCGTGCCTCCACCAGTGCCGCCCGCACACGAATCGTCAGCAGATTTTTCTGCGCTTCCTCACTGCGATGCCGGACAGGCCGCAACAGCGACGGGTCCATGCGGGCAAGCCGCGCCAGCATCTGCGCATCCGGTTTGTCGTTCTTCCGGCTGGCCTGGCTGATCAGCTTTACCTGCCGAGCTTTCGTGCTCCGCGTCGGACCCTTTGAGTTCTGGTTGCTATTTTTCTTCATGATTCCGAACCGCGACCCGGCGTCCCTTTTAGGGGCGCCGGCTCGTGAGGGAGCGGTAACGTGAACTTTTGCAATTCAGCACGGGTCGTATTGATCCTGAAGCCGCTTGTTCAGACGAACGATCCCACGGGCAGAGGCAACCTGCGCCACACTCAGCGCGTGCGCTCGTACCGGGAATCGCCCTCCGCGGCGCTGAGGGTAAAGTGCGTCACCCGGCCGCTCGAATCGACGTGGAACTCGATCGTCCCGGCGGTCGAATCGAAAATGGTCTCGCTTTGCGGAATCAGCGGAAAATCCTTCATGTAAAGTTGTCCATCCAGCACGCTTAAGATTTGATCCCGGCCGAAAAAATCTCTGGAGGACAGGACTCCGTCGCGAAACTTATACTCGCCCGCGTACCTGGCGAGCAAAGCCGAGTTGAGATGAGTCGCGGCTTTCGCCGTCCCCACCAGATGCTTCGTATCCCGCTCGTCTTCGTTGCATACGTACTCGAGCATGTCACCATCGGCGGCGTAGTTGACGGCCACGGAGATCGTAAGCGGCCTGGTCAGCGTCGCGGGATCGTCGTAGGTGACCTGAACCTGCATGTGTCCGAAGTCGGCGCGCCGGAACTTCTCCGTCACACGCAGACGCTCGGAATGGGGATGGCCCACCATATCGAGCCAGGTCTTGTCGTTGAACCCCGCCGTTTCCACCACCAGCGTGTCGCCGTCCCAATGCCCGACCGAGTAGCCCATCCAGGTCGGGTTCGCGTCTTTCGGCAGTTCGCGCCCGTCCGTATAGATCTGCCGGAAGTCGCCAAGTTCGTAGAGGAGCGCGATCACACTGCGCGACTGAACAATCCGGTAGAACCGCGTCGAGCCCGCGGCGAAAATGGCCTGCGGACCCGCCGGCAGACAGTGCGTCACCGGATTGTCATGCCTCAAATTTACGGCGCGTTGCAGAAACAGCGACTCCGCCGCCGGGCGGAAAATCCCTTCATCCTTCACATTCTGAATCACGTCAAAACGATACGGAGACAGGTCTGGCTGCCACAACCCTGACAGATCCGGTTTGCCGTCCGGCATCCGGGGGACGGGTGCCGTCAGGTTCGGTTTTCCATCGGCGGTGCGCGGGATTCCCGGGGTACGCAGATTCAGCCACTGAGCAAGGACCGGCACAGTAAAAAGGGCCGGCACGGTAAAGACGACGGCAAAGGCGATGGTGCGCATCGGCCCTAAAATGATAAACCCACGCGCCTGCGGAAACCAGCGCCCGGCTCCCGCCCGGCTCCCGCATGGGTCGGCGTCATAACCATGCGGTGCGGGCGCGCCCCTGGAATCCATCGACGCGGTTCTGCATTAAAAGAAGCAGTGCGTTAAAATCTCATAACCGTGGGGCATTTTATTTTGCACAATCGATTCCGGCGCCGGATGTCTGTGGACCGCGCGCGTCACACCCGCACAGCGGCCGGACTACTGGCGGTTTCGGCGATATTACTCGCGGCCGGCGCCGCGCAGGCGCAGAAGCTGGATCGTCCGGCGACGATTTCAGGCCATCCTGACTTCAATGGCATCTGGCAGGCGCTGAACACCGCCTACTGGAATCTGGAAGCTCATCCGATCGAGGGCTACAGCAAAGAGTTCTGGCAGCTCGGCGCCATTGCGGTCATCCCGGCGGGGCAGAGCGTTCTCAAAGGGGGCGGCAAGATTCCGTACCTGCCGGACGCTCTTAAGAAGCGCAATGAAAACCGGGCCGGGTGGCCGGCGGACGATCCCGAAGCGAAGTGCTATATGCCGGGAATCCCGCGTGCGACGTACATGAATTTTCCATTCCAGATTTCCCAGGGCAACGCCGATCTCCTGATGGTCTACCCGTTCGCCGCCACGAACCGAATTATCTACATGAAGGACCATTCCGATTTGCCCGTCGATTCGTGGATGGGCCGCTCGAATGGAACCTGGCAAGGCAACGTGCTGGTGATTACGACGACTTCGCAAAACGGCCAGTCATGGCTCGACCGCGCCGGAAACTTCGCCACCAATACGTTGAAGGTGACCGAGCGCTTCCGGCTTCTCGACGTCAATCACATCTGGTACGAAGCGACGCTCGAAGATCCGCAGACGTATTCGCAGCCGTGGACGATCGAGATGCCGTTGTATCGTCTGATCGACAACAACGCCCAACTGCTCGAGCACAAATGCGTGCCGTTTGCGGACCCGCTGCTATATCACGATCTGCTGCAATCGAAGTAGCGCTCGCGCGCGACAAGGATTTTATAAGATAAGAGAGGAGTCAGCCGAATGCAGAATCGATTGCTGAAAGTTTTCGCGAGTGCCGGCATGCTGCTGGCGGCGGCATTGCCGATGGCGGCACACCACTCATTTTCCGCCGAGTTCGACGCGACCAAACCGATCACGCTCGACGGCAAAGTCGTGGGGATGGAGTGGGTCAACCCGCATTCGTGGCTGACCATCGACGTGACGAAGGCGGATGGCACCGTCGAACGCTGGAAAGTCGAAGGCGGCTCGCCTTCCGTTCTGCTGCGCCTTGGCTGGAACCGCAATTCCCTGCCTGCCGGGACCCACATTAAAGTGATCGCTTTCCAGGCGAAGAACGGGGCCTTCCGCGCAAGCTCGCGGGATATCGAGTTCCCCGACGGCCGCAAGATGAACCTCGGCGGCTCATCGAACACCGAAGCCCCCGAAAAGTAATCGCGTGGCGCGGACACCTTTGTCCGCCGCGCCGGCAATCGTGCCGGCGCTTGTTCACGTCGATGCACTAGTATTTCCGGCTTAGTTGTTGCGCGGGGCCGGAGTCTGGGCTTGACCCTGCCCCCGACCCGCTCCACCTCGACCCCGACCCGGTCCCGCCGCCCCAGGCGGTTTGGGATGCGCCCGCTCGAAGCGCGAATTCTCAATGTAGCCGCGAACGGCCATATTGCCTTCGTGGCAGGCATACTCAAAAATCTGATACTTGTTATCGAGCTTCATGGGATACGCAATCGTCCAGGGGCTGACGATAACGTCCGGATCCTCGACATGCATCTGATAGTCGATCGTATCGGCGGCAGTGCGTGTGAAGCGCTCGGTGATCCGCATGTTCTCCGACTGCGGGGTGAGCGGCGGTGAGCCAGGCACGCCCGAGTTCGTCATATCGCCCTTATTGGTGAAGTTCGTCGTCTGGACGACAAGCGTGTTCCCTTCCCAATGGCCTCGCGATTCCCCAAGGTATTCCTTGATGGAATTGTCAAGCGCCGCGCGTCCATCAGTTGGGATCACCCGAACCTCATGGGCCATTTCCAGCACGATCATCACGTAGCCCGGGGATTGCATGATGCGGAGGCCGTTGTTGTAATTGCGCGGCTCCATGGAAACCGGCATGCCGCGCGTGATGCAGCGGTCCCACTCGTCGAAGTCGTCGGGACTGTCGAACACAGTCTGGCCGGGCTTGTAGCTGCCGTGCATGGCGGCATACATGGCTTTGCCTTTGTCGGTAAGCGCCGGGAATCGTCCGTTCTCCGGCTCGATCAGCAACGAGGTCTGGCGCAAAACGGCGCTGCCGGAATCCGCCTGGGGGATGGCGCCGGATTCAAAGCGCTTGTTGCGGTTCTCGGCGGCTTTCACGGCCGCGGCGTATTCGTCCTCGGTCAGAAAACGATGATCGCCATACTTTTCCGGGCGCTGAAATGGCGTGGCGATCAGATGATTAAGCGGCCAGATGCCCTGCAGATCGGGCTCGCCCCACGGCGTTTTCGGCGCGACATATGCTTTGCCTGCCGGGGCCTTCGCGGCGGGTTTTTGCGCCGTCGTCTGCGCGCCACATAACGCCACACCGAGGAGAGCTATTCCGCTCAATCCGGGAACATGTTTGATCATCTTCCAACTCCTCATGATCTAAATGCGGATCATATCATGTAGTCTCGTGTAATCATGGCTTACAAACCCAGCCTGCAAGGAGTTTTATGAGAATCGCGCCCGGCCTTTTACTTATTACCGCCCTCACGCTGGCTGCTCAGGATAACAACGATGCTTCCGCGGCGCATTTCGCTGCCGCAAAGGCCGCGGCGGGCGACGATTTCGTGAACCTCTATAACTTTCAGTGCGAAGGGCCGGGACCCACAGCCCCGCGTCCGGCTGGGGCCGCCGCGCCCGCGGCCGGAAGAGGTGCGGTGCGCGGCGGGGGTGGAAGGCAGGCGGGCCCGCCGGACAAGTCCACCTGGCACGTCGAGCCGGTGAAGGTCTTCGACAACCTCTACTTCTTCGGGCAGTCCGAATACGCGGTCTGGGCGATCACGACGTCGCAGGGCATCATCGTCCTCGACACGATTTTCGATTATTCGGTTGAAGACGAAGTCGTCGACGGAATGAAGAAGCTGGGTCTCGACCCCGCCAATATCAAGTACGCGATCGTCAGCCACGCTCACCCCGACCACGACGGCGGCGCGCGCTACCTGCAGGAGCACTACGGCACCCGCGTCATCATGTCGCCCGCCGACTGGGACGTGCTCGACAAGCGCGCCAACGGCACAAAACCAAAGCGCGATATGGAAGCCACCGACGGCCAGAAACTAACGCTCGGCGACACCACGGTGACGATCTACATCACGCCCGGCCATACTCCCGGCACGATGTCCAGCATTTTCCCCGTGAAGGACCGCGGTGTGACGCACATCGCGGCTCTCTGGGGCGGCGCGGGCCTCAATCAGGATAAGGCGTCGTTGCAACTGTATATTAATTCGGCCGAGCGATTCAGCAATCTTGTAAAACAGGCGGGCGCCGATATCATTCTGGCGAATCATACCGACTGGGACCGGACGAAGATCAATCTGCCGATGCTCGCGAAGGGAACACCGGGGGCGAATCCCTACATCGTCGGAAATCAGAAAGCACTGAACTTTCTCAAAGTCGCCGAGGAATGTGCGACGGCGCGGCTGCCCTTTGGAAGGTAGAGGTGTATCAGGCCGCCTTACTTCGCGACCGCGGTTCCCGATTGCAACATCATCAATTCCCCAATCCGGATATCGAACCATGCGCCATGCAGGGCCAGCCTGCCTGCTTTGACGCGCTCGGCGATCCAGGGAAACGTCATCAGATTGGCGAGCGAGATTTTAATGACTTCGTGCTCGCAGAATCTTTGCCGCTCCGCGTGATCGGTCAGGTGGCGCGAGCGCTCGACGACCGGCTTCGCCAGCGACATCCACGGTGTAATGAACTCAAACTCGTGGTGCGGCGGATCGGCCAGCAGCGCCTTCACGCCGCCGCACATCCCGTGGCCGAGCACAATCAGGTGCTGCACCTCCATCACGCGGACGCCGAACTCGAGGGCCGCGCTGGTGCCGTGATAAGCCTCATCCGGTTCGTAGGGAGGCACGAGGGCCGCGACATTCCGGACCGTCAAGACCTCACCGGGCCCGGTGTCAAAGATTCGGGCCGGGTCCACGCGGCTGTCGACACATCCAAGCACGAGGGCTTTCGGCGATTGCCCATGTTGGGCGAGGGTTTCAAAGATCCTGCGCTGCTCGGGCCAGACGTGGTCGCGAAAGCGGCGATAGCCCTCCAGGAGTTTCTCCATAAAGATGTTTCTCAGTAAAGATAAAGACGTTTCTCAGTAAAGACCCACTCTACACTTTGCCGCCCGGCATCACGGTATCAGGGGGTCATCGGACAGCAGTTCCGTGGTGCGGAAAAATTCCCGCCGCGCCCGCACCCGCGGCTGGAATTGCAGGCGCGCCATATCGACGAATGCGTCTTCCATCGCCTTCAGTATTTTGCTTTCGGAAAAGCCCGCCGCGGCCTTCCGGTACTGCTGTTCCACGCGCCCCGCTCCAAACTGATTGGCGAGATCCAGCAGAAAAGCAAAGCCGCGCTCGGATGTGATGGCGCTCGCCCAGACGCGCAATTTGTCCAGCTCTGCGCCATACGACTCCGCGGCGAATGCCAGTTGAATGCGTTGCATCGGCAGGTTCGCGCCCAGCGCCTTCAGCCGCGGCTTCCACGGAGCCTCCGTCAGATCAAACGCCGGATCGGCGGCGTTGCCGAGACCGTCGACGCCGCCATCCGGCCGCGCGGTGTAATCGAGGACCGCATTGTCCTCCATTGTTTTCATCCACTCCTCGGGCTCGCGCTCGGCGCAGGCCCGCAGCAACCTGTGCAACTCGCCGGACCTTTGCGACCACTGCAGGATTCCGAATGAAACTCCGCACCGGCCGGTATTGAGATTCAGTTTCTCGAACGCGGCTCCGGTCTTGAACAGTGATGTGAGCCAGACGAAACGGAGTATCGCCGAAAACGGCGTGTTCAGAACCAGTGGAACGTAAGCGCCCCCGACGACGGCATTGGGCGCCGGCCGCGCAATCAACTCGCGGAGCAGGTCCCCGCCGGCACAGTCGCGCAGGACGAGTCCGCGCTTGCGGCGGAAGTCCTGTACGGCGATCGAGGTCGCCGATTCCCACGAGCGGTAAGCATCCGATCGCGGATCCGGAAGGAACGCATAGCCGTGGCCTCGCAGCAGGTCGTGCAGATATCCAACGGCTGGCGCGTAATCTCCGGGATTCAACGGCCGCGCCGCGGTTCCTTCAACAGAAATCAGCCCGTCAATGGTGGAGTCACCACATTTCATACGACCCGAATGTATCCGCGGCGCGCGGGCGTGCCGCGCCCGCCTGATCCGCCGGCGTTTGTTTTCAGCGGTTTTGGAACGAAAATAAACTTCTTCCCGCGGTGACCGGGTTTTCGCTGGGATATAAAATGAAGCCAAATGCCGAGCCGGAGGTTGTTTATGCAGTCCATGATCGCCGGCGGCGTTCGGGCGTTGGCACAAATGCCGGCTGCGAAATTCGTCGAGACTCCGGTCCTCAATATCGGGTACGAAGAAAGCGGCGATCCGCGCGGATTCCCCGTCATCCTGCTGCACGGCTTTCCGGATGACGCGCATGCCTGGGACGATGTCGCGCCGCCACTGGCGAAAGCCGGCCATCGCGTCCTTGTCCCGTATTTGCGCGGCTATGGACCAACGCTCTTTCGCGACGCAGCGGCCCCGCGCATGGCGGAACAGGCGGCGATCGGGCAGGACGTGATCGATTTCGCCGACGCGCTCAAGCTTCCGCGCTTTGCTCTGGCCGGATACGACTGGGGTGGACGAGCGGCCGGCATCGCCGCGGCGCTCCATCCGGATCGCGTGCGCGCGGCCGTTCTGATCGCCGGCTATTTGATCCAGAACGTTTTCGCGGCCGGGCAGCCAGGCCCGCCCGAAGCCGAGCGGCGCATCTGGTATCAGTGGTATTTCAACACCGAGCGCGGACGCGCCGGCCTGAAAGCAAACCACAAGGCGCTCTGCCGGCTGCTGTGGCAGGAGTGGTCGCCCACGTGGAAGTTCAGCGACGCGACGTATGAGAAGACGGCTCCGTCGTTCGACAATCCGGACTTTGTTGACGTCGTGATTCACTCCTACCGGCATCGCCTGGGAAACGCGCCGGGCGAGCCGCGGCTCCTCGCGATGGAGCGGCAATTGGCCGAGCGTCCGAAAATCGAGGTTCCAACCATCGTGCTGCATGGCGCGGACGATGCGCTCGACCGCGCGCCTGCGGAAGCTACTGCAGTCGAACGGGCTTCGTTCACGAAGCTGATGGCGCGCCGGATCGTACCGGGCGCGGGGCACTTCATGCCGCGCGAAAAGCCGGACGCGGTCTCGGCGGCGCTGCTGGAACTGCTGGCATAGCAGTCAGTGGCAATAGTCGCTCGGTAAGACGTCGCGCCTCGGTAAGACATTGAATTTACTGAGCCGCGCATGTCAGTAAGCGGCGCCCGGGACTGCCACTGGCTGATAGTGGCCGCGGATTACCGGCGATCAATTCGACGACGGTCTTTCCAAACGATCGATCACGATAACCTCGAACGGCGCGCGTAGCGATACCAGCCGCAGCCCCAGTTCTTCCCGCAGCGCCGTCACCATCATGGCGGCGATATCCGGCCGTTCCCCCGTCCGTGACATGTACGGCGTCAGATCGAGCGCAATATCGTAGTTGCCGGCGAGACCGGTCTGGTCCAGCACTGGCGCCTGCATGGCGTCGGCGAGCGTGTTCGCGAACCCTGCGATCGTGGTGCGCGTCCATGACCGGTTCAGTTTGCTTCTCAACTCCACACGGCTCTCGACGCCCTGCGATTCGCGGAACTTCGGACCGCTCCTGTCCACCGTCAGCCCGAACGCCTGCATCTGCCGGCTGTCCTTGTGAAACGCCAAATGGAAGCGTTCCGCAAGCAGGCTTTGCAGCATGAGTCTGGCGCGGGCTTCCGGAACCGGCCCTTGCGTCTTCGCGTCAATTTCGAAGCGCTCCGAACCGAGCAGGTTGGAAATGGCCGGCGTGCCTCCGGCAACCTGGCCCTGCTGAACGTCGAAAGCCCACTTGATACACGTCGCGAGACGCCCTCCGTGGACGAGCAGCGCGCCGGGCGTGAGCTCGATCTCGTCTCCGCCCGTGTCGGCCGGCTTCACGGATGCCACTTCGAAGGCCGGCGCCGATTGAGCAGGCAACGAGTTGCGGGATATGAAAATCAGCAAGGGAACGGCAAACAGCGAAGCCTTCATACCGCCTGATTACGCGCCGCTGGTGCGCGCGGTTAACAGTCAGTCCACGAAGTCTGCCGGAGGAGCCGGATCGGGCGCGGGATCCGGATCGGGCATCGGATGCGGTTTGGGTTCATCCGGCTCGTGCGGACCGGGCCCGCCAACGTTCACAGCTCGAATGTCCGACGCTCGGATATTGTCCGCAAGCTCGCCGGGCTCGGGATCAAGCCGCAGGTCGCAATCGCAGCAATCGCTGCAGGCGCCGCATTTTTCGCAAAGATGATTCGAGCAGGTGTCCTTTGTGCATTTCACGCAAATGCGTGTGGATTGCTCTTCGCAGATACTACAGACGAAATTCATAATCGTGGTCATTGTGTGGGCCGGGCCGGGCGCGCCGGCGCGGCTGGCCTGCTCGCGGCGGGTTGTTTCGAAAGGGTCGCGCGGCAGCGCTGTGCTTCGCGGTCGACCAGGGCGAATTGCTGATCTTTATCCTGCGCGATCCGTAGCAGATGCTGCTCGATGCTTTCGATATCGGCGCCGGCTTCCGCCGCGACCGACTCGATAAGGTCTGCCAGCGCCGGGTTCTGATACTTTCGGACGCCGCCCATCAGCGACGCCAGAAGTTGGTTCGTGGTCTCGACGCGAAAGAGTGCCTTCATCGTTTCGGTCAGGCTTTCAGGCTGCTGGGTGAGCGCGGCCATGTCGCTTTCGATGGCGCGAAATTGCTCGATTGCGGTCGTCCATTGCGCGAGATAAGTGTCGGGCGCGCCGCTCGCGATCCAGTCCTTCGGATGCAGTTGCTGGAGCATTGGCTGGATGCGCGCTGCCCGCAGCCCTACGTGATTGTAGACGGCGGCGATATCCTGATCGGGCTGTTGCGCAAACGCGGCGCAACAAAAGAACAACATCGCCGCTGTGAGAGCGCCCGGCAGCGCGGGCGATCGCTTTGCGTCGCCTGTGTTCGGGCCTCGCCGGCGCACTTCGAAACGAGCCGGGCGTGGTTCGAAATTAACAAAAAGCAGGCGCATTTGTATTCAGACTCGCACCCCGGCGGGTTCCTGCGCAAGCCGAGCCGATGAGTGTGCGAAAGCGCTCGGAATCGGGCTATGCGCCCGGCGGAGGTGGCGGCGGAGGCGGAGGTGGTGGAGGCGGCGGCGTCCCATTCTTCGTGTCCGCGGGCGAAGTGGTCGGGGCTGTCGTTGTTCGCGCCACCGATCCGCTGGCACTCCGCGCCGTCACGGCGGCCTCGTACAAAGCGTCGGACGCGGCGCGCAAGACCCTCTGCAGAGCGCCGGCCTTGTCGATCATCTTCTTCGCCAGCGGCTCGTTCTTGTACACCCGCACATACTCGCCGGGGTTCAGGATTCTGGGATCGCCCACGCGCAGCGTGTGCTTGACTTCCACCTGCCCTTCCTCGTCGAGCACCAGCGTCGTATCGTCGACATCATCCACTACGACGTCGAACACCGTGCCGCGGACCGAGATGACAGCGCTCGGCGTGCGCACGCGGTTATTGTTGGGAAGTCCGCCGGGATGCTCGATCTGCACCCGAACTTTTCCCAGCCAGACCTCGAGGAGGTCTTTCCAGTCGCCCCGATTCTGCCGGAAGACCACGTGTGATTTGGGAAAAACCTCGAACTTACTCCCGTCCGCAACCTGGAACAACCCATAGCCGTCCGGACCAGTCACGATCATTTGCTGGGGCTGAATGATATCGCCGGCATTCAGAGCCCACGGTGTGCTGTCTTTCATGACCGAAATCTGCCCGGTGAAGGAAATCAGCTTCGCGGCGCCGCTTCCAGGAGGTAAATCAGTTCCGGACGACTGGGCACAGAGGGGTGCCGCGAGTGTGACGAACATCACTGCCGGCAGGGACACAAATAGCCGAAACTGGCGACCGACACACCTCATGGAAAGCACCAGAATAGCACTTTGAATGCAGACGAATGTAAGTTGCCAACGGTTTCCAATCCCCAACCGTCGCGGAATCAGCGGTTTCCAGCACAGATCGCGCCGCATGTGCGGTAGAATCGGGACACGTGGATGTGTCGTGACGATACAGACGTGCGTTGCCTGACCGCAAACGTACGGCGTACCGGCCGCCGGGCCGGTACCCTCGCTTCAATAGCAGTTCTCGCCATCGGACTGGCCGAGGGCCAGACTCCGTCCGCCCTTAGCAATCCCCAACTCACGGTTTCTCCTGCTGGTGTGTCATGGAAGCGCGTCGCGGGCACCACCATCAGCGCGGGTTTGGCGGGACCGGCTTCCGGTCCTGTCGCCGCGATCTGGTATGCGGCAGGTTCGCGCCTGCTGGTGCAGACCGCATCGGCGCGCGTTTTCGAGACAACGGACTTCGTTCGGTGGCGCCTGAACACCACCGCAACGCCGCCCCAGCCTTTGCGCACAATGCCGGTGCCTGCGCTTCCTGAAGCCGGAGCGAAGGTCCAGCCGGCGGGTGCGCGTCTCTACGCAACCGGAACATCAAATCTGTACGCGTCCGACGACAATGGGCGCACGTGGCTGAACCTGACAGGCTTCAACAATCGCTCGGTGATCGGCGGCGGATTCACGGCGTTGGCCGTCGCGCCCGCCAACCCCCTCGAGATTGCCGCCGCCAACCGTTTTGGGGCGTGGCGGTCGCTCGACGGTGGTTTATCCTGGCGCGCGCTGAATGAAGACTTGCCGAACCTGCTCGTCCGAAGGCTGGCCGACCGAAGGCTCGCCGCGCTTGCCGACGGCACACTCGCCACCGTGGAGTCCGGAACCTGGACGCCGGTGGATGGGTCCGATCCGGAAATCGCGTTGCGTGCTCGTTTTGGGGCCACGACGCATGCCGATCTCAGTGCGGCGGCGCTCGCCGGCACGACCGCGTATGCGGGAACGGCCAACGGCCGTCTGCTGTCTTCCCACGACAACGGCGCCAGTTGGCATGAAGCTCCGCAAACAACGGCCGGGCAGATTTCGCGTATCTGGGTGGACGCGGATCGTCCGGATTCGGCACTCGCCGCGTCGGGCGCGCATTTGTTCCGCACGGTAAACGGCGGACAATTCTGGGACGAGGTGACCGGCGCCCTGCCCTCCGCGCAGATTCACGGAATCGCCGCCGATCGCTCGGCCGGAGTGGTTTATCTCGCCACCGACCGCGGCCTTTTTTCCGGCAGTTTATCTTTGAACGACGCCGGAGCCACCGCGACTCGCTGGCAAGCCATCTCGGGCGATCTTCCAGCGGCGCCGGCGTGGGATGTCAGGCTGAACGCCGACAACACTCTCACGGTCGCCCTCGACGGCTACGGCGTTTTCGAAGCGCCCGCGCCGCATCGCACGCAGAATGTCCGCATCGTCAGCGGCGCCGATCTCACCGAACGGCCGGCGGCGCCCGGTTCGCTGATCAGTGTGCTGGGCGCGAAAGTCGAGGCGGTGCGGAACGAGGGCATCAACTGGCCCGTGCTGGCCTCGTCGAACGAAAGCTCTCAACTGCAGGTGCCGTTCGAAGCGACCGCGGGGACGCTGTCGTTGACTCTGCAGGGCGCAAGCGATTCGGCTGCTGCTCAGGAACATTGGAGCGTTCCCCTGACCGTGAAAGACGCCGCCCCGGCCATCTTTGTGGATAGCGAAGGCGCGCCCCTGATCCTCGACAGCGCCAGCGGACTCGTTGTCGATCCAAAGATCGCTATTCCGGCAGGCTCGACCGTGGAGGTGCTCGCGACGGGACTCGGCAAGGTCGTTCCCGAATGGCCGACAGGCAGACCCGCGCCGGTGGATACGCCCCCCGCGGTGGCCGGTACGGTCACGGCATTTCTGGATGGACGTCCGATCGAAGTCACCCGTGCCATCCTCGCCCCGGATTACGTCGGCTACTATCTGGTCGAGCTGGCAATCCCCGCCATCGTGAACCGCGGCGCGAGCGAGTTGCGGATCGTGATGAACGGCGTCGAGAGCAATCGGGTGAAATTGTTCCTCGATCCTCTTTAGTGGCGCGGGCGCTCGATACTGTGAGACTTACGGACCAGGCGGTAGCTTTTGGTAAACGGCGGAGGAACTGATCGGCTTATCAGCCGAACTCAGGTCTTTTACCTCAATCGACATAGTCTGGCCATCGGGGGCCAATTGCCTGTGCTCGGTCGCAATGACCATGTCGCCGTGCTTTATCGTAGCTTCCGAGGTCAGGTTATCCACCTTCGAGAGCAGGATGCTGTTCAGCAGCTTCGATCCAGCGATCGGGTGTTCTTTGCCGTCGACCTGCCACGGATAAGTGATCGAGCGCGTGGTTCCGTCCGCGGCTGTTGTCTTGATCGTGGCTTGAATACCATCCGGCGTCTTCACGTAAGTACGAATCTCTGACCGTGGCGGCGGACCTGGATTGAATTTCGACTTCTCGGGCACCAATTTCCATGTTCCAAGGATGGCGTCGTCCGTATTCAGAACCGGTGACGGCGGCGCGGGAGAGGACGGCGATTCTGGCGGCGAGGTCGCCTTCAGCGGCTTCGTCTCTTTAGGGCGAGGCGTCGATTTGTTCGGTGTATCGGGCGGTTCCTTTTTGCCCTCAGGTGAGTTCTGGATGACGGGATTCTCGTGGGCATCGTTCGGGGTCGGCTGCTGTGCGTAATTTTCGTCCGTCAACAAAAGCACTGCGATCGCCACGCCTGCCACTCGTCCAACACCCATGACACTGGGCCTGCACTTTACGTGCCTTGTATGCGCAAATACGCTTCAGAGCCAGCGAAAGCCGCTGGCCAGCAGTTTAATTAGGACCGCCCCAACAACCAGAAACTCTTCAAAGGCGACGTCGCGATCATCAAAACCCTGGCCGCCGCGGAGTTGGTGGAGACCGATTTCCGGAAACCGGTGTCACGTTTCCGGATCTCAACTCACCTCCATTCGGCGGCGAATTGTTCCAGGCCAACCCCATCATGCCGGAGCCCTCACCGCCCATTCCGACAAAGGTCAGCGCTGCAGCATGCCGCGCACTTTGCGCTCGACGCCGGCACGGATTTTGTCCTCGCCCACGAAGGTCGTCACAAGCGGCGGCAAATCGCAATTGACAGTTACGTTGAGGTCGTCGATCACAACCGTGCCCGAAATCGGCAGTTCGATGAATCCCAGACGCGCGGTCAGGGAAAAGCCCATCCGCGGACCGTTCCACTGCTGCTTGCGGTCGGCCAGCTCCACGGCGCCTCCGACGACGCCCGCGAACAAACCATCCGCCGACCGGTCGACGATCTGGATGGCTTCTTCAACCGTTGTGTTGTGGGGGACCGTGACCTTCAATGTTCTCACCAGCGCGCACAACGGACGTTCCGCCTGTGTGCTCAACGTTATTCCGTTTGAGCTGTCCGCAGGCAGCAAATATATCAAGTCCGCGAGGCTTGCGAATGAAGCAGGAAATGCCGCGGCGCACGATCTCGTTTTGAAAAGCCGCGACGCGCTCGGCGGCCGGAGTCTCGTAGGGAATGCCGGGCCCCGGATTGAGCGCAATCAGGTTGACTTTGCAGTTAAGGTTGGCCAGCAGACGGACAACGCGGCGCGCATCCTCATGGCTGTCGTTGACGCCGCCGAGCAGCACGTACTCGAAGGTCAGCTTCTCCCAGGGCCGCAGCGGGTAGGCGCGACAGGCTTCGATCAGATCCTTGAGATGCCACTTGCGCGTGATCGGCATCAGCTCGCGCCGCATCTCCTCGGTCGAAGCGTTGAGTGAGATGGCAAGCTTCGGGCGCACCTCGGCCTTTCCGAGTTCCTCGATCTTTGGGATGATGCCGGAGGTCGAAACCGTGATCCGGCGCTCGCTCATGCCGACTGCTTCGGGATCGCAAAGGATGCGGGTCGCTTTCAGAACGGCCGGAAGGTTCAGGAGCGGCTCGCCCATCCCCATCATGACGATGTTGAAGCGCCTCTTGTCGGCCAGAAGGTTGTTGTCGCGCGCGACGAACAGCACCTGCCCGACGATCTCGCCCGCCGTCAGCGAACGTTCGAGGCCCATCAGGGCCGTCATGCAGAATTTACAGTCGACTGGACATCCAACCTGGCTTGAAATGCAGACCGTGTCGCGCTCGCCTTCGGGCATCAGAACGGTCTCAACAGTCTTGCCATCGCTCAGCCGGAGCAGATACCGGCGCGTGCCGTCGACCGATTCGAAACGGCGATCGAGGAGTGGCAGGCCCAGCTCGGAGTTCCCAGCCAGTTCGGAACGCAGATCGGCCGGCAGGGTGGAAATCTGAACCAGGTCTTCCACCTTTTCCCGGTAAATAGCCCGGTAAATCTGTGCTGCCCGGTACCCAGGCTGGTCCGGCGGAAGGACCGCGCGCAGCTCGCTAAGTTCCATTCCTACAAGAGCTTGCGGCATCTATTCGAGTTTAACACGCGGGTCCCGTGGTAGCTCGTGACGGCTGCGCAATGGTACAAAGGAAGCAGGTCAAGCTAATTTTGATATCCACGCAAACCGCCGTCGAGCACGCATCAGCAGGGGAGCGGGATATTCTGACAACCGCTCTGCCCAATGGCATTAAGGTCATAACGGAGACGATGCCGCAAGTGCGCTCCGTCTCAGTCGGCATCTGGGTCGCGAGCGGTTCCCGCCGCGAGGCACCGGAAGAGAACGGCCTCTCACATTTCATCGAACACATGCTGTTCAAGGGAACGGCGAACCGGTCGGCCGAGCAGATCGCGCGATCGGTCGACTCGATCGGTGGAAATCTCGACGCCTTCACGGCGAAGGAGATGGTCTGCTTCAACACGAAAGTGCTCGACGAACATCTGCCGCTGGCGATGGATGTGTTGAGCGACTTGGTGTTGAATCCCTGCTTCCGCGAGGAAGACATCGAGAAGGAAAAGGGCGTCATCCTCGAAGAAATCAAGATGGACGCGGACAGTCCGGATTATCTGGTCCACGAGATTTTTTCGGCAAACTTCTGGAAAGACCATCCGCTGGGCAAGCCGATCCTGGGCACGCGCGAGACAGTCAAGCGCTTCAACGGCGTGATGGTGCACGATTACTATCACGGCGTTTACACGCCGTCGAATTTGCTGATCACGGCGGCGGGCAATCTCGATCACGAGCGGCTGGTGAATCTGGCGCGCGAGCGGTTTGAATTGCGGCCGCGGTCGGAGCCCGAGCCGGCCCAGGCCGCCCCGGCCACGCATGCGCGCATTTCGCTGAAATCGAAGAAGGATCTCGAACAGGTGCACGTGTGTCTCGGCGTGCCGTCGTATCCCATCCCACATGAAGACCGGTTCACCTGCTACGTGCTGAATACGATTCTGGGCGGCGGAATGAGTTCTCGCCTCTTCCAGAACATTCGTGAACGCCAAGGCCTGGCATACGCGGTGTTCTCGGAGCTGAATCCTTACAGCGATACCGGTTGCCTGTCGGTATATGCCGGCACATCGCTGGAATCGGCGAAAAAGGTGGTCGAATCGATCCTCAAAGAATTTGCCGATCTGAAGCAGCACCTGGCCCCGGCCGAAGAAGTGCGCCGCGCCAAGGATCATCTGAAGGGCTCGTTGATGCTGAGTCTCGAATCGACTTCGAGCCGGATGTCGAACCTGGCACGGCAGGAGATGCACTTCCGCCGTTTCTTCTCACTTGACGAGCTGGCCGAGAGTATCGAGCAGGTAACCGCGGAGGACGTGCAGCGTGTCGCGCAGGCTTTCTTCGATCAGAAGAATGTGGCGCTGACGGTGTTGGGGAATCTCGAGGGTTTTAAGATCACCCGCGAAGATCTCGCCTGCTAGCCCTCGGAATCCGACCGGGGAATATCGCTTTACACGCGTTTCGGTAACAATCGTTCCTGTCTGTCCGGATTTGCAGGGTCAGTTT
>DASZLP010000067.1:0-9746 GCA_035552355.1 Bryobacteraceae bacterium
ATGCACACGAGCGGGACTGACGGCGCCGGTGCCTCCAGGTTGAACTGCTCGCAGAGCCGGCGAAGATGCTCGCTCTCTTTCCGTTCTTCCTCCGAATAAAAGCGCGCCTTCTCGAACTCATGATTGGCGATGGCACGCTCCATGCGCTTCACGATAAATTCAATGCGCTTCTGAATTTGCGCGAGCTCTGCGGCGGGCGCGTCCTCATCATTCTCTTTCGGCTCGTCTTCTCTTAATTCACCAGCGGGATAAACGGCGAAGTGGATCGTTCTGTTTCCAGCTATTCTGTTCCCGGCGCGTCTTTGCTCGATGATCCAGATGCCCTCTGCTTCACGGTCGGCTACCCATTGATCCAAGCCGGCGATCGAGGCGGATCTGCCCTGTGCCAGCGGGTCGGATTGCAGCACCTGCTCACGGGCCAATTCCACGGTGACGCCGTATTCGCGCAGCAGTTGAGCGGCGAAGCATTTCTCCTCGCGAAGCAGGCCGAGGAGGAGATGCTCCGGACCGATCTGCTTCTGATTCAGCCGCTCGCATTCCTCGGCGCCGTACGCCAGCGCTCGCTTGGATTCGTGGCTGAGCGGAAGGTCGACCGAGGTCGCGATTTTGAGCCCGGTAGTGCCTCGGAGTTTGATGGAATTACGAAGTTCTTCGACCCGGGCATGCGATCCCAGCAACCGGTTTGCCAGCGCCTTATCCTCCCGGAGCACGCCGAGCAGAATTTGCTCCGTTTCGATCTGCGGGCTGCCGAACTGGCTGGCCTCATAGCGCGCGAAAAAGATAGTTCGCCGGGCCGTTTCGGTGTAGCGCTCGAACATACTCGCACTTTACTTCAAAACGATGCCGGACAAACCGGGCCCACTCTGCCCTATCCTGAAAGTGTTCCATGTCAGCACGGCGTTTGGTTACACTCCCGCGCGCTTTCCTCGCCCTGCTGATCCTTTTTGTCGTTCTCCAGTGGGGCATCCACGCCACAGGCTCCGCCATTCTCATCTTTTTCCCTTTGGTGGGAACCGGCGCCACGCTGTCATTCCGCCTGATCCGCAAATCCATCTGGCGTCTGCGGAATCGGCTTTACGTAACCTATGTCTTCATTGGCGTCGTTCCGATTGTGCTGATCCTCGCCCTTACCCTCGTCGGAACTTATATCGTCACCGGTCAGGTCGCCGCTTACCTTGTCAGCGCGGAGCTTCAGCGCCGGGCGGCTGCTCTTGTGTCTCCGGCGCGAGCCCTCAGCGAGGCGAAGCCGTCCGACCGCGCGGCTGTCGCCGTGCAAATAGGCCGTATCCTCGCCCAGCGTATGCCGCATCTGGAAATCGTGGTCGCGGGTGATCAGACCTTTCACTACCCCCCGGACAGCAAGCTGGCGCCGCCGCCCGCCGGGTGGAAAGATTACACCGGCAATCTCTCGAAAAGCGGCGTCTATTATTCCGCCGCGTTCGTGAAAACGGGCAACGTGATCGCGGCGGCTCTTGCGCCGGTCGATGACGATGTGCTGAAAAATCTCGTGCCAGGCATCGGCGCGCTGCGCATCGGCGCGGAAGGCCCATTCGCCGGGACCGTTCCGCCTGCCGAGCCCGGCTGGGAGCGGCTCGATTTCACCACGCCCTGGGGAAACGACCTTCACCTCGAGGATTGGGACAGCCCGCAGTCATCCCGCACGAGCATCTTTTTCGTGACCACGCGCCCATCGGCAGTCCTCCGCACCGTTTTCAGTAACGGGCTCGATACGGCGCAGGTCGTCACGTTCGTGTTCGTGGCGCTGTTCGTCACGCTGGTTCTGGTCCAGCTTGGGTCCTGGATCATCGGCATCTCACTGACACGCACGGTCACCGGCGCGGTACACGGACTCTACGAAGGCACGCAGCGCATCGCCAAGGGCGACTTCTCCTGGCGCATCCCGGTGAAAGGCAAAGACCAACTCGCCGAGCTCGGCAAGTCCTTCAACAACATGACGGCGCAGATTGAAAACCTGGTCGTCATCGCCAAGGAGAAGGAGCGCCTGGAATCGGAAGTCGAGATCGCGGGCGAGGTCCAGAATCAGCTTTTCCCGCGCGCTGTGCCGGAGATGCGCACGATCGAGCTGGTGGGCGTATGCCAGGCCGCCCGCATGGTTTCGGGCGATTATTACGATTATCTCTGCCTTCCCGACGGCAACCTCGCGCTCGCCATCGGCGATGTGGCGGGCAAGGGAATCTCCGCCGCGCTGTTGATGGCGTCCATACAATCCATCATGCGGACTCAGCTCGCGGCCGGACTTGCCCGCTCGGCCGCGGCCGGCAACGGACACTCGCCGGCGCGCCTTTCTACCTCGAACATGGTCGCGCAGTTGAACCGGCAGCTTTACGCCAACACCGCACCCGAGAAGTACGCGACGTTCTTCTTCGGTGTTTATGAGGAGCAGTCGGGCGTCCTCACGTACACTAACGCGGGCCACCTGCCGCCGCTGCTGCTGCGCGACGGCAACTCTCAGCGCCTCGAAGTCACCGGGACCGTGGTGGGCGCGTTTCCGGTAAGCCATTACGAGGAACAGACCGTGCAGATTCAACCCGGCGATATGCTCATCGCTTACACCGACGGCATCACGGAGCCTGAGAACGCATACGGTGAGGAATTCGGCGCGGACCGGCTCTCGGAAACGGCGCTCCGCTACCAGAACAGTGAACCCGGGGAAGTGGTCGCGCGCATCATGGAAGCCGTGGCGCAGTGGAGCGCGGCGCCCGAGTTGCCTGACGACATGACAGTCATCATTGCGAAAGGCCTGCGGTGAAAGTCCTCACGGTGGCGCAGATGGGCGCGGTCGATCGCGCCACTATCGAAGCGGGTATCCCCGGCATCATCCTCATGGAAACCGCGGCGCGCCGTGTCGTCGATTTTATTGCGCGCCGTTACTCTCCTCTGCGCGAGCAGCGCATCGTGGTCGTCTGCGGCAAAGGCAACAACGGAGGCGACGGACTCGCCATCGCCCGCCAGCTTCACGTCCAGTTCGCGCCGCGTCATCTGTGGGTCGTGTTGATATGCGCGCCCGACGAGCTCACTGGCGACGCGGCGCAAAACTACGCCATGCTGCGCGCTTCCGGCGTTCAGGAGTATAAGGATTTCGGCCCCGAAATGCGCGCGGCTACGCTGGTCGTCGACGCCGTCCTCGGCACGGGCCTCGCCGGCGCCGCGCGCGGTCCCGCTCTCGATGCGATTCTCGAAATCAACTGCGGATTTCCTTTCGCGAACGTTGTGGCCGTCGACATTCCATCCGGACTCTCGGGCGACAGCGGCACACCGCCCGCGGAGTATGTGCGCGCCGACGCGACGGTCACCTTCACCGCGCCGAAGGTCTGCCACGCGATCCATCCCGCGTGCAATTTGATGGGGGAGCTGGAAATCGCGCCTATAGGGTCACCTGCTTCGCTTTATGAAAACGACGCGGCGATACTACTCTCGCTCGTGACGCCCGAGAGCATTGCGCCCTGCTTCGGTCCGCGCGAACGGGATTCGAACAAAGGCAAGTACGGGCACGTGCTCGTCGTCGCCGGATCTCGCCGCAAACCCGGAGCCGCCGCCATGGCCGGACTCGCCGCCCTTCACGCGGGCGCGGGACTTGTGACGATCGCCTGCCCTGAATCCGCCGTCGCGTCGATTTCGGCGCATGCGCCGGAACTCATGCTGGAGCCGCTCGCCGAGACCGCGCCCGGCGAGATTGCGCGTGCCGCCTTCGACCGCATCGCCGAACTGGCGGAGAAGTCTTCGCTCATCGCACTCGGACCCGGCATCGGCACCGGCGACGAAACGCGCGACGTTGCCGGACACCTCTTTGCGCACGCGACCCAGCCGATGGTCGTCGACGCCGACGGGCTCAACTGCCTCGCCGGCTCGGTCTTTCACGGCGGCAAAGCGCTTCGTGTATTGACGCCGCACCCGGGCGAGATGTCGCGCCTCGCCGGCCGCACAATCGCGGAAGTGCAATCGGATCGCATCGCCTCCGCCCGCACTTTCGCGGCCGCGCGCGATGTCGTTGTGGTTCTCAAGGGCGAGCGTACGCTGATCGGCTTTCCCGACGGACGCGTGTGGATCAATCCCACCGGCTCGCCCGCCATGGCCAAGGGCGGCACGGGCGACATTCTCACAGGCATGGTCTCGGGGTTGCTCGCGCAGTTCCCGGGCGACGCGGACCGCGCCATCGCGGCTGCTGTCTATCTGCACTCGCTTGCCGGGGAGATCGCGGCAAAGCATCTCACCGAGCAGACGGTGCTCGCGACGGATCTTCTGCGATACCTGCCGGAAGGAATTCGTGGAATCACGAACGTTCCTGACGCGCTCTGAGGAAGAGACGATCGCGCTCGGCCGCAAGCTCGGCGCGGAACTCCAAGGCGGTGTGGTTCTGCTGATCGGCAATCTGGGTGCGGGCAAGACGACGCTCGCGAAAGGCATCGTGTCAGGACACAATGGCACGCCGATTGAAGAGGTTTCCAGCCCGACGTTTACGCTGATCCACGAGTATACTGACGAGCGGCCCGTGTATCACATCGATCTCTATCGCCTCGATGATGCGCGGGAAGTGGAGGCGCTTGGTCTCGACGAGATCTTCACTTCGGGATCGCTGGTGCTGCTGGAATGGGCTGAGCGCTTCCCTGCGCTGCTGCCGCCGGAGCGCGCGGAGATCCGGCTGCGCGCGCTGCCGGACGAGACCCGCGAGATCGCGATTACCGCATTGGGGCGGAATCGGTAACGCGGATGCCGCTCAGAATTCGGGCGGTCTTGACAAGGTCGCTCCATATCAGTTCTCTGATGGCCTTTCCACCCTGTCGATAACCAGGATCGGAAGCGCGGCTTTCGTTGGTTCAAGCTTTAGGCCAAGCTGGTCGCGCAGAGCCTCGATCGGGGTCGGGCCCGCCGGCGCGGCTGGCGCAGGCGAATCGGGAACCGCGGGCCCCCGAGGTTCACGCGCCCATTCCAGCGTGAAATCGAACCTCCCCTTGAGCCCCGTTTTGTCGATCACCGGGCGACCCAGCCCTGAGGACGTCAGGATGGAAAGCTCGCCCGCCAGCACATCCATCGTCACGTCGCGGGAACCTGTCACGATGAGCATGGTACCGGGTTTGTCCATCGCCGAAAGCGAATGGCAATCGCCGGGAAAACCGGGGAGGCCATCGCCTGATGAGGTTCCGGGTTTGTCGCAAGGTGGACCGTCGGCATGGGAAATAAGCTTCGGCCCCAACTGAGCGGTCTTTGCAAGCCTGAGTTCAAAAACGGGAACCTCCCCGGCTTCAAAATGAGCCGCCAACCGGAAACGCTCGGCAAGCAAGGACTGCATCATGAGACGCATTTGGTCCTTAGTCGGATTGCCTGTTGCTGCCCGTGCTTCAATGCTGTAGCGATCGGTCCCGACCCATTTCGGCAGATGGGAAAACTCCCGCGTCTGCAGCTCATTCGGCCAGAGCTTATAGGCGAATTGGATGTACGTCGAGAGATCGGCGTCCGCTCTGAAGCGCCCGTTCGTCGCGCCATAATCATCCCAGGGAGTGAGCGGCACGCTTGAGGGCACGAACGCTCCCTTGCCCGGCTTGACTGAAGCCACCTCGAAGGTCATCTTGCCTCCGGCCCTGGTCTGCCAGTCTGGAGCATCCTGAGCCCGGATGGCAGGCGTATTCAGGACGCCAACAATGAGAGGTGTGCCCACGCTTGCAAAGACGGCGGCGCCGAGGAGGAACTTCCTCCTTCTGGTCGCTTCGAATCGGCTCTTGAGATTTGATCTCCTCACAAGACGCGTCCCTCCCTGTCAGAGTTAGACGCGACATTGCTGCGATGCGTGCAATTGATGCAAAAATGCCATTGCGTTCTTACGCCTATCATGATAGTAATGTGAATGTACTGAAGAGGCATACGGGAATGGCCCGACTAAAACTCACCAGGCTCGAAATGCAGATCATGGAAATCTTCTGGAACCAGGGCGCCTGCTGTGTCCGCGAGATACAGGAGGCCTTTCCACAACGCGGCCGACCGGCGTACACGACCGTGCAGACCACCGTGTACCGGCTGGAACGCAAAAAGGCGCTGCGGATCGTGAAGAAAATCAGCAAAGCCAATATCTTCGAGGCCGCTATCTCCCGCGACGACGCGCAGCGCGGACTGATTGACGACTTGCTGGCGCTGTTCGGCGGACGAGCCAGGTTCGTGATGGCGCATCTGATCGAATCCGGCCAACTGACGCGGGAGGACGTTGAAGAAGCGCGCAAGGATCTGCGAAAGCTGGAACGAAAGGACGAGTCAAAATGATCACTCATATTTGGCAATCGACCTTGTTCGCCGGCGCGGCGGGCTTGCTGACCCTCCTTCTCAGGAGGAATCGGGCGCGGACGCGGTATTGGGTATGGTTCATCGGGTTGGTGAAGTTTCTGGTTCCGTTCGGTCTTTTGGTGAACTTCGGGAGCCACGTGACGATGCCGCAATGGACGCCGAAGGCTCCGGCGCTGGCTCAGGCGCTGGCCCGGCCGGCGATCTCGTTCGTGATGGGTGATGTAGCGCAGCCGGCTTTGACGGCCCGGCCCGCCGCTCGAGGGAACACGACTGTTCCTGTTCCGGCGATTCTGCTCGGGATCTGGGCGTGTGGATTTGTCGCGATAGCGACTTGCTGGGTTCGCCGATGGATGCGCATCCGCGCCGATGTGCGCCTGGCTTCGAAATTACAGATCGACATCGGAATTCTCGTCGTGTCCTCGCCCGCGCTCTGCGAGCCCGGAGTGTTCGGCATCTTCCATTCCGTCCTGGTACTGCCTGACGGGATGTCCGAGCATCTCAGCAAAGCCGAATGGGAAGCAATCCTCGCACACGAAATGTGCCACGTCCGTTGCCATGACAACCTGACGGCCGTGATCTACATGGTCGTCGAGTCGATTTTCTGGTTTCATCCGCTGGTGTGGTGGATGGGAACACGGCTCGTCGCGGAGCGCGAGCGCGCCTGCGACGAAGAAGTTCTGCGGCTCGGCAGCGAGCCGGAGATATACGCCGAAGGCATTCTGAAAGTCTGCGAGCTATATGTGGAATCGCCGCTCCAGTGCGTCGCAGGCGTGACGGGCTCGAATCTCAGGGAGCGCATCCGAAGCATCATGACGCATCGGGGAACGATTCGGATGAGTATTACAAAGAAGCTGCTGTTGGCCGCCGCGGGAATGTCAGCGGTTACATTTCCCATCGTCGTTGGCGGATTGCACGCGCAACCCGCGGCTTCCTCATTTGACGTCGCTTCCATCCGGCCTTGCGAGATCCAGGGGCCGATCCAGGACAGGAACGGGCATTCCTCCCCCGGAAGGCTCGACCTGGGGTGCGATGTTCTGGATGACGACAATGCCTTCCTGGGACTCATTCGGCGCGCGTACGTCGAGTTTGCCGACGGCCGTTCCCACGATGCTCCTGACCTGATCGCGATTACAGGGGGACCGAAGTGGATTCATACCCAGGGCTATAAGATCGAGGCAACCGCGGACGGCCATCCGAGTGAGGCCATAATGGCGGGGCCGATGCTGCAGCGTCTCCTCGAAGATCGCTTCAGGCTGAAGATCCACCGGGAAACCAGAGAGGCGCCGGTGTACGCGCTCGCTCTCGCGAGAGACGCATCGAAACTCAAGCCGTTTCAGGAAGGAAGCTGCGTTGTGCCCCCGGACACACCTTACCCATGGACCGCGCTGCCGGCCGGCAAAAGGTATTGCATGGAGAACATCTCCCTCCTGAAGCCCTCAGTGGAGGCTGATGGAGCCAGTATGGAAGAGTTTGTCAGACTGCTCGACCATATCGTCGACCGTCCCGTGCTCGACGAAACCGGAGTGAGCGGGCGGTTTGACATTCATCTGACCTTTGCGCGTGATCAGGACACGCCGAAGATTTCCGGCTTTTTGCCAATGCCGCCTGCCCGCGGCGCGGCACCAGACCCGGTTGACCCGACCATTTTTACAGCGGTCCAGGAACAGCTCGGGCTCAAACTCGTTCCAACCAGAAGGCCGGTTGAAATCCTGGTGATCGATTCCGTGGAGAGGCCCTCTGGGAATTGATGGAGCGACCGATGGAGCGACCTCGAACTATTCCCTCCCGCTACAGCCGCGCTGGATTACCCGCCAGCCATCCCGCGCCGCGAGCGTAAAGCGCTTCCACCTCTGGACCCTTCAGCCCCGGCATGTCCTTCTTCACCGCGTAACCAATGCGCGTCTGCAGATAGGCCAGATGCCGGTATCCTTCCGGGAACTGGTCGAGGATTTTCCGGTCCGGAATGAGAGGGTTTGCCGGATCCGCATCGATCGCATCCATTCGGTCCTTCTCATAGATCGGCTGGCGCAGCACGATCCGCCAATCGCCCTCGCGCTTTTCGAAGAAGTCGTAGAAACGGCCGGTGCAGACCACATCCACCATGTGTCCGTCGACGCTGGCCCTCTGCGAGATCGTCATCTTCGTTTGTGAGATCGCCCGATTCCCCGCGACATCGACAGAATTCCCGCCCTGAAAATGCAGGATGCTGACGCCCTTGTTCCAGCCCTCGATGCTGACCTTAATGAAGTCGGCCGCCGTACCCTGAAACCATGTCGCCATCATGTAGCCGTCGTCGGTCCACACCGTCCGGAACCGCTCCCAATCGCCGGCGTCGCGCCACACCACCCAGTCCTCTACCACCTGGCGGATTGCCAGCTTGTCATTCATAGCCGCCACTGTAACACTGCGATGTGAATTTCGGGATAGCATTGCAGTTTACACAATGCGCGTCTTCCTGTATCTCTTACTCGCTGCCGTCAACGCGTCCCTCGCCGCGGCCCAGCAAGGTCCGGTCCTCTTCGAAGGGGCCCGTCTGATCGTGGGCGATGGCGGCGTGCCGATCGAAAACTCCGCATTCCTCGTGGTCGATAACAAATTCAAAACCATCGGCCGCAAAGGGGACATCCAACTGCCGGCCGGAGCCACGCGGGTCAATCTCGCCGGCAAAACGGTTATGCCCGCGCTCATCGACGCGCACACCCACCTCGGGTGGCAAGTGATCAAGACTGGCCAAATCGGCGTCGAAACATATACGAAGGAAAACCTGGTCGACCACCTGCAGCGCGACGCATATTACGGAATCGCCGCGGTCCAGAGCATGGGAATCGACAAAGGCGAAATCCCGTATCAGGTGCGCGCGAACCCTGCCCCCAACGCGGCGCTCTTTCGCACCGCCGGACGCGGAATGGCCATGCCGAACGCCGGCCCGGGGGCGGCATACTGGCGGCCGGTCGCCTACGGCATCAGCACCGAAGGTGAAGCACGCGCCGCCGTCCGCGAGCTCGCGGCAAAGAAGGTGGACCTCATCAAGATCTGGGTCGACGATCGCAACGGCACCGTAAAGAAGCTGACGCCCGCTTTGTATCGCGCCATCATCGATGAAGCGCATAAAAACAATCTCCGGGTCGCCGCCCACATCTTTTACCTGGAGGACGCGAAAGAACTGCTGCGATCCGGCATCGATATCTTTGCCCACGGCATCCGCGACAAAGATGTCGATGCGGAAGCGATCGAACTTTTCAAACAGCATCCGCGTGTAATCGTGATTCCGAATTTACCGGAGCGCGAGACCACCGAAGCGGACCTCGCGTTCGCCGGCGAAACCGTCCCGGCCGCGGAGATCGCGAAGATGCGAGCCACCCTTCGCGCCGTCACGCCGGACGCCGCCCGCAAGGCGCACGAGTTCTACGGCGTGCAGGCCCGCAATCTCGCAAAGCTGAATTCGGCCGGCGTGC
>DASZLP010000068.1:0-19853 GCA_035552355.1 Bryobacteraceae bacterium
CCGGCGCCGACCGCAAGTACAGAGGCCGGGCTGCCGTTTTCAATGAGATCCTGCGTAGCGGTGTTCACGACCGACGATTTGATCTGGAGGGCTGACAGCTCCGGATGCGCCTGCTTCACCAGGGCGGCAATGCCCGCGACCTGCGGGGTGGAAAAGCTCGTCCCCTGCGAAACCAGAAATCCGCTGGCCGAGTAGAGATCTCCGTTGGGGTCATAGGTCTGGCCCGCCAGATACAGATCGACGCCGACAGCCGCGATATCGGGCTTGAGCGCCGCGGTGCCGGTGGTCGGTCCATGCGAGCTGAAGGGCGCCACCTGATTGAACGTAGTGACGTCGAAAGCGGAAAACGCGGAATCGATGCTCACTGTGGCTTTCGGATTCGTGGCCAGATAAGCGCGAGTCGCCGCGCCGTCGTCATAACCGAGGAAGACCGCGGGGATTGTCGTTCCGCCAAGTCCGCTGGGCGAGAGCAGAGTGTCATCGCCGGGATTGTTGGTGAAGATGACGCCCGCGGCGCCCGCTGCCTGGACGGCCTGCACTTTTATCGCGAACGTACACGTGCCGCGCTCGACGAGGACGAACAATCCGGTGAGCGACTGAGCAGGCGGCGCTGTGCAGGCCTGCGGATCGCCGGCACTGGCCACATCGCCCAGCGGACCGCTCACGATTCCGGCGGGAAGCGGTCCATCGCCGAATCTCGAATGATAGGAAGCCAGCCCGCTTACGGTGAGAGCGTTGCCCCAGCTGTGGGAGTTGGTAGTGGCCGCGACCGTGATCGCCGAGGGCGCATCGCCCGGTGAGTTCATGGTGCCGAATCCAGGTTGCAACGGCAGGCCGTTCGCTCCGCTGTTGCCAGCGGCTGCGACCACGACCATCCGCGCCTGTGTCACGGCCAGCTCGACCGCGCTCGCCTCCGGATCGCAGTATTGTCCGAACGAGAGACGGCACGTTTTGCCTCTGTCAAGCGGACCCGAAAACGCCGGGGCGCCGAGCGAGAGAACCACGACATCCATGCCGTCGTTATAGGCGTCTTCCAAAGCCTGGATGACGACATCCCCCGACGTGAAATCGTTGACGTCGGACGATCCGAAGACTTTGTAACTGCCGAGGAATGCTTTCGGCGCGACACCGGTTATTGTGTCGGCGGGACCCACGCTCGTTAAGCCGGCGGCGGCCATCGCGACAGCGGTGCCGTGACCGACGCGATCGCGCGGCGAAGGATCGTCGGGACGCGAGTCGGCGGCGTCGGCCTCGGTGAGCACCGGCACGTAGCTGCGCGCCACAATTACTTTGTTGTTGGTGTAGGCGCAGGTTGCCGAGTCGCAGAGAGGAAAACCTTTCGTGGCGTCGGCCGTCGTGCAGTCGATCCATTGCGCGCCCGCGCTGTCGGGAAAAAGAACCTGGCACACGGGAAAGCCCGGCGGCGGCGTGAGCGAAGGATCCTGAAATGCCGGAAGAGTGGCCTGAATTCCCGTATCGATGATGCCGATCTTCACGCCGGCACCCGCGTTCGCCGTGCCGCCGGCGAGGTTCCAGGCCGCGGGCACATTGATCAATTGCTCGGCGCGGTCGAGGCTGCGATGAAGGAGGCGCATGGGCGCCACCTGGGTCACACCCGGAAACGATTTGATCTGCTCCGCATCAGATGGCGAAGCATCGATGAAGATTGCGTTGAGCAGCGTGTGGGCCGAGCCGGTAACGCGGAAGCCGCGAGCGCGCAGCGTCGATTTCATCGACTCCTGCACCGGCTGCAGGCGGGCGCGCGCGGCTTCGACGGCCGCCCTGCCGCCCTGCGCGCGGGCCCTGATGGGCGGGGGGTCGGAAAGGATCACGGCGTAGCGGTGAACGTCGCGGGACCATCCCGTAGCGGAGCACAACAGGACAAGTGAAGCGATAGCGAAACAGCGCATGAAGAGGTTGACTGAGCGGACGATGGATTACGTTTCAGCAAGCCAGTCGCCAGTTCGTTTCGCCTCCGCTCTACCGAAAGAAAATCCGCCATGTGGTGACCAGGAGCGCGTGCGTCACCATCGCCGCCTGCACGCTGCGCGATTTGCGCCACGCGAGTCCGCAGAAGATTCCCAGAATCGCGGCCACGATAACCCAGCGCCAGTTCGGGAATTTGCGCTGAAAGCCGAGGTGCGCGCATCCGAATATGACGGATGCGAGAATCAGCGCGAGCCACGGCCTGCCGGTCCAGCGCTCCAGCCATTGCTGAAGGAGTCCGCGAAAGAAAAATTCTTCGGAAAGCGCAAGCACCCACAGCATGGCCAGAAAGGTGCCGATCGCCAACAAAACCGCCAGCGCCGCATTCTTCGGTAAGGCGCGGAGCTCGACCAATCCGAGCGCCCAATAAATCGCGGCAATCGCCGGCAGCATTATCGCAAAGTAACGCACGCCGGTGAGCCACTCATCCCGATTCGGCAGAAAACGATATTCCGCCTTCGCATTGCCGCGCAGCACGAGGATGGCGAGCGCGGCGGTGCGAATGAGCATGAGGTGCCCGAGCACCGTGATCGAAAGCTTCGGGACCGGCGAGACGTAGATCCGATCGAAGACTTTCGAAAGATAAATACCCGCCGCCACGCCGAGGAAGAACAGGTCGGAAGCCGGCGCCGCCGGCAGCGCGACGTACCAGAAAGACACGGCGAGTGCGGCGAGAAGCAACAATCCGAAAGCGGTGAAGCTCGCCTCCGATGTCGCCGCCGCGTAGACGATCCATGGAACAAGTGCAGCCGCGGTGAGCAGGCACGCGGTCTGGATTCTTCCGCGGCCGGCCAGCCAGTTCCTGACGGCCTGCGAAGCCGGTGAAAGATAAAATGGAATTTCGATGAGGAATGCGGCCGCTACCGGCACGGCTGCCCACGCGGGCATATTCGTGAAGCGCGCGTATACCCAGGCTGCAAGCGCGAGCAGCAGCCATCCGGCGGCCAAAACCCCAGCCCGATGGCCGGGCGAACTTGGCATCGCGGTCATGATAGCACTGGCTTGCCTCGGGCTCGCGCGCGCGGCCGAGCCGCCTGCCGATCTCGCGAAGCGCGTCGCGCACCGCGAAAGCGAGACGGCCGAAGAGCGGCGCCATTATGCCTACACGCAGTCGGTGCTGCTCCAGGAGCTCGACGGACGCGGACGCCAGACGGGTGAGTATAAGGAAATCCGGGACGTTATTTTTTCACCAACCGGCGAGCGCACCGAGCGGCTGACCACCGAACCGGTATCGCGCCTGAAGAACCTCATCATGACGCCCGAGGACTTCGCCGATGTGCGCGAGATCCAGCCATTCGTCATTACTGAAGATCGTCTGCGGCTCTACGAGATCGAATACAAAGGCGAAGAGCGCGCCGATGGGTTCGATTGCTGGGTGCTTTCGGTCCGGCCGCGCCAGATTCTTTCGGGACAGCGGCTGTTCGATGGCATGGTGTGGGTGAAGCAGGATGACTATTCCGTGATCCGTGGCGAAGGCAAAGCAGTGCCCGAGATCGTCACTCTGAAGAAGGAAAATCTGTTTCCCCGCTTCACCACGGTACGCATGCTTGTAAACGGCTTCTGGTTTCCGGCCGAGACTCTGGCGGATGACACGCTTTACTTTCGCAGCGCGCCGATTCGCGAGAAGCTGACCATCCGCTACGAGAACTATAAGAAGTTCGGCAGCGACGCGACGGTCACGTTCGAGAAGTAGCGCACAGGCGCCGGCATGAGTGCCGGCGCCACGCGTGCGATTATCTGCGCCGGCCGCGCGGACCCGGCTTGCGCGCCGACGACGTCGCCGTCGGCGGAGCCACTACCGCAAACGTCACCACGTTACTCACGAACGCCTGCTGCGCGATCGTCGCCTGCGTATTCAGATCGGTGGTCAATGCCTGGCTGAGCTGGAACTGCACCGAGTAAACTCCCACCGTCCCCGGCATCGGAGTGACATCCATGATGTTCGCCGCCGTGCCGCCCACCAGAATCGAATCCACGGGAACGGCCGGTGGATTATTCTCTCCGCCCTGATACACCTTTCCCGTATCGATGTCCGACGGGTTCGTCGGCCCGAGGCCCGTCGCCAACAGATAAACGATTTCGCCCGGAACCGCTGGATTATCGCCCGTGACCAGCGCCCCGGCCGCGTTGTCACAGCACAGCGTCGGATTGTAGACCGTGACGATGAGCGACGCGTTCGTGCCGGTGACGGCCTGCGTGACCGCGACTCCTTCGCCGGCCGGTCCCGGCTGATTCGCCGTCAGCAGGATGCGATGAAATTCATTGATCGAGCTGGCGGTGACGAGCGGATCGGGTCCGGCGTTGATGAGGTTCATGATGGCATCGCGAACCGTATCGAGCGTGTCCGTCGACAGGACCGTGTATGTATACGTATTTGTGACGCTGCCATCGGCGCTGGCGATCGTAATCGCCGCCTGGTCGCCCGCGTTGATCACACCATCGATGCCTATCAAATCGTTGGCGGACGATGAGCCGTGAAAAACGATGCCCGGCCGGGGATCGGTGCCGCCCTGAGCGAAGATGCCAGGATTCTGCGGCACGACCGTGACGGCAATCGGGCTCGTAACGTTGATCGTGCCATCCGGCATCGTGTCGCGCGCATAGAGACTCACGCTGGTGCGGTCGGTGTATTCGAGCGGCATCTGCGCGTTGATCTGAGTGGGCGATACGTAGAGCAGAGGCACGCGGAGCCCGTCGATGAACACCTCGCAGCCATCCAGCGTGTCCGGCAGAAAAACCTGCCTAAAATCGCCCGCCGCCGTCGCATGACAAAGATTCTGCCCCGAGATCTCGATCAGGGTGCCGGGCGCGATCGAGGTCGGATTCTGCAAATAGATGTTGAGCGTGGCGCCGCTCGCGGTCGCCACGATCTGCGCGTTGGTCGAGACAGTGGTAGTCAGTGTGATATTCCCGCCTGACGCGCCCGGCGCTCGCGCCGTGAGAACCACGATGTTGGTGATATCGTCCACGCTGGCGACGACATTCGGGTCGGGACCTTTGTTGATCGCATCGGCCAGCCCGTGCGCGACCGTAGTGAACGTATCGGTGGAAAGGACGGTGTAAGGGTAATCGGTTCCGTTGATCGTGATCGTCACCGTATCCTTAGCTGCGATGCCGCCGCCGATTGCCACACTCGCGAGGGCATAGATATTGAGGCTGGCCGCGTTGCGCGACGCGCCGAGGGGAATGTTCAGGACCCCCGGCGTGTAGATCAGGACGCGCCGGTTATACGTATCGCCGACGAAGAGATTCAATCCATCGAACGCGAGACTCACCGGCGTCTGAAAAGCGTCGGTCCCGTCGGGATTCTGTCCGGTGTTGTCGCTGAATTCATCCGGTTCGCCAAGAACGGCGTCGGCGGGCTGGCCGCTCGCGGTCGGTATCGTGTTGTAAACCAGCACGCGATCGTTGCCACCGTCGGCGATAAAGAGGCGCGTTCCGTCTGAGAGGGCGAAGCGCGGCAGCGACAGCGTGGCGGCGCACCGCGGCGGATAAATCGTGGTGCCCGTGGTCGTATCGACCGCCGTGGCGCCGGTCTGTCCCAGAGTGGCCGCATAGGCGGCGTTCGACTGGCAGAGAACCGTCGTCACATCCGTCGGGTTGTTGTCTGCGTCGACCGCCGTGGTATTAACCGTATAGCTGTTGTTGCTGACGGCGCTGTTGAGGTTCGGTTGTCCGACCGCGATATCCGCCGCGGCCCCGTTGGTGGTGGGGATGGTATTCCAGATGAGCACGCGGCTTTGCGCGAGATCCGTGACGAACATGCGCGTGCCATCCGTCGTCACCGAGACCGGCGTCTGCATGTTGCTCGCGGTCGGCGTGGCGTTCGACTGGGTGAGATCGGGTTGGATGAAGGTGGTGAAGTTGGGCTGACCGATGACGACATCCGCCGCGACGTTGTTGCTGGTTGGGATCTTGTTGTAGATCAGGATCCGATTATCCAGTGTGTCGGCGATGAAGAGCTTGCCATCGGCGATCCAGACCCCGGCCGGTCCGCGCAGAGACGTGGGGGTAGGCGGAACCGACGTGCCGCCATGCACCATATCCGGTTGCCCGATCACGTTGTCGGCGGGCTGGCCATTGACACGCGGCAGAGACTGCCATATAAGGACACGGTTGTTGTCCGTATCCGCCACAACCACAACCTTGCCGTCGGTGGCAATGGCGGTTGGGCTGCGCAGCAGCGTGGATTTGGGCGTCGGGCTCGAATCGTTGCTGATGAAATCGGGCTGGCCGAGCACGAGGTCCGCCGTGCCGCGGCATGCGCCGCAGGTGCTGCCGGGAATTGTGGGGTCGGCGGTTGGCCCCGGATACGTGCTCACGTCGCTGAAGCGCAACACGCGATTGTTGTTCGGTGTGGCTCCAAGGCGGTTGGAATCGACGACCCAGAGCACGCCATTGGCGTAAGCGACACCGCTCGGTGAGCCGAGCAGCGTGTTGCTGCCGCCGAAGTCGCCCAGGGTGAAATTCTTCTGACCGATCACCAGGCGCGCGGCCTGGCCTGTCGAGAATACAGGTTTGGGAGTCTGACCGGACGCGCACACTGCGGCTAATCCGGCCAACAGTAAAACGGCGCGGGAAGACTGCATTTTGATAGAGATCTTGGAGACCGACGATTTAACCATTGAGTATAACAACGGACCGAGGTCTGCCGGGCCTGCTACACTCGCCGTTTGTGAAAGAATTGCCAATTGAAATTACCCCTGCGGAAGTTGCGGAGCTCCGCAAGAGCGCAGCCCCGCTTCGTATGATTGATGTTCGCGAACCGGAAGAGCACGCCATCTGCCACATTGAAGGCGCCGCGCTGATCCCGATGCGAACCGTTCCGCAGCGCCTGGCGGAACTGGATGGCGCCGCGGCCCGTCTCGTGGTGTTCTGCCATCACGGCATGCGCAGTTTGTCTGTCGTCGACTGGCTCCGGAAACAGGGCATCGAAAGCTGCCAGAGCATGAGCGGCGGCATCGATTTGTGGAGCCTGCAGATCGACCCGCAAGTCCCCCGGTATTGAGATTTCCCCTTACCGCAGCAACTTTCGGATAGCCGTCTCCGGCACTTCCCCGAACAACGCCGCGTTCGCGAAGACCGACATCGTCTGCGCGAGCTTATCGGGATCCACGCCCTCTTCAAACGGCATCTCATGCTCGACCCAGCTCGACAGCGGAATGTTGCGAAAGAAAATCCTCTCCTGCCGCACCAGCATTTTTCGCGTTGCAAACAGGACGCGATGTTCGCGCGTGTAGTGCCGTTCTTCCACGTGTATGTCGGCGAGAAATTCGTCCATTGCCTTGCGGCGTATCGTTTCTTCAGTGGTCTTCAGGGAATCTTCGAGCGCTTCGCGTTTCGCCTGCAGGGTGGCTCTGGCGCCCGCGACTTGTTCCCGCTGCCGGGCCAGCCGCACTTCCATCTGCGACCGCATCACGAAGTAGACAAGGCCCGCCGTGAATATGACACAGAACAGCGACCAGCTGACGAAGGTGAGGGCGCTTATCTGCACCATACCTGCAGTTTAGCCGGTTCCATCGATCTTTCGTCCGGAAAGCGCGCCGCTCAGGACCGTGAAGCGCAGCGTGAACAGCGCGCCGAGAGCCGTCTTCAGGCGGTAAAGCAGTCCGCTCAGGAACCCGTGGTGCTTGCCGAGGAATACCGCCGTGCCCGCGGCGCGGTCTCCATTGAGCATGCCGCGCGGCACCACGGACTCTTCGTTTTCGTGAATCGCAGTCACACTGTGAAGGATAACCACCTTCTTCGCGGCCCGCTTCACCTGCGCGCAGATCTCGATGGCGGCTCCATAGGTGCCGTAGTGCTCATCCACGTGGCGCAGCGCGCGCAGAAAAAATGAGCGGAACATGATGGCCGCGCCCGAGACGCAGGCGACGTTTTCCTCTTCGCTCGTGCCCGGAAGCCGCAGCGGGGGATCGGGCTCCGCGGGCGAAGGCAAGGCTCGCGCCTGCGGCAGGGGCGCGCCCGCTTCGTCGGTAAGAAGAGGAGACACCGCGCCGGCTTCCGGGTGCGATTCCAGGTAATCGGCAAGCCGCGAGACCTCCTCACCGGTGATGCGGGCGTCGTCGTGAAGACACAGAATGTATTCGCCTTCGGCTGAGCGGAGTCCGACGTTCAGCGCCTTGACCAGTCCGAAATTGCGCGGCAAGCGGCTGAAGCGGAGATGGGGAAACTCCGCGTCGAGCGCTTCCGCGCCGTCGGTCGAGCCGTTATCGACGACGACGATCTGGTGATCGGGACCCAGAGCTTCGATGGATGCCCGCAAACTGTCGACGCGGTCGAGCGAAACGATGACCACGGAAATGCGCGGAGTCTGGCGCTCGGGAACTGCGGGTTCGGGAGTCAAGCAGTCATTTTACTGAATTGAGGGGATTTGTTTGCGCTCTAAAATAAATAGAGCTTCAATGACCATTGACGAAAGACTTGAATTCCTGACCCAGTCCGTTGAGCCACACGATCGCCAACTGGGCGAGCTTACCGACAAGATGGCTACGCTCACCACAGGTTTCGACGGTCTCACCGGAATGATGGAGCAATTGCCTGGCGCGATGAAGACGCTCGCCGAAGCCGTCCACTCGCGGTCACGCAGGTGTGATTTTTCCGAGGATCACTGGACGGCGCGCACCGGTGGCTGACGGCAGATTTCCGGTACGGCGCGTCCACGTGCGATGCGCGAGGATGGCGAAAGCGATGGCTTCTTTCGCGTCAGGCTCGACGCTGTAGTCCGCCGTGGTCGTAATGCGGCGCCCCGAAAGAAACGCCGCGAGCCCCGCCATGATTTGTCGGTTATGGATGCCCCCTCCCGCCGCGATCACTTCTTCTGTGGCTGGCGCAAAGCGGACGATGGCGGAAGCGATGGTGGCGGCTGTCAGGGCGGTCGCGGTGGAGATCAGATCTTCCATCGGCAGCTTCGTCGCGACCAGACGATCGACGAATTCCGAGCCATACTCTTCACGTCCCGCGCTTTTCGGCGGCTTCGCTTTATAAAAACGGTCGCGAAGCAGGGTATCGAGCAGCGGGCGGTTGACCCGCCCGCGGGCGGCGATCGAGCCGTCGCGGTCGAAGCGCCGTTTGCCCGCCGTGAGGCGCCCGACGAGCTGATCGATCACCATATTGCCCGGACCGGTGTCGAACGCAATCACACGATCGGCCGTAACGGCGCGCGGCAGGACGGTGATGTTGGCGATACCGCCGATATTCAACGCTACCCGATTTACGCGGCGGCTTGCGAAAAGAAGGAAGTCCGCGAACGGGACAAGCGGCGCGCCCTGGCCGCCCGCCGCCACGTCGCGCGTGCGAAAGTCCGACACAACCGGAATGCGCAGCCGCTCCGCGATTACCGACTCTTCGCCGATCTGCAGAGTGTTCGCGCCGCCCTCATGGTGGATCGTCTGCCCGTGGCACCCGATCAGATGGATCGAATCCAGCGGCACTCCGGTCGCCGCCACCGCCTTCGCATAAAGTTCGCCGAGCTCGAAATTCAGCCGGGAAATATCGGCGGCGCTTCCCGCATTGAGAATGCGCGCGCGCGTTGCCGGGGAAAATGGCGTCGTCGAATGCGCAACAGTGCGTATACGCTTTCCCCCGATGTCGACGACCGCCACGTCGATGCCGTCGAGCGACGTGCCGCTCATTATCCCGGCGACTCTCATTGCATCATTCGACCTGCGCCCCCAACGGACTCCGCCTGTGCGCTCATTCGAGGGCGCGCTGCAAATCTTCCAGGAACCGGAGCGCTTCCACCGGCCGCATCTCGTCGATCTTCAAGCCGCGAATTTTCTGCTTCACGTCATCCGCGGCGGGCTCAAACAAGCGAATCTGCACGGCCGCCGGTGCGGGATGCGGCGAGAGTTGTTCCACCGCCTGATGTTCCGTTCGCTCCTGCAGGGCGAGCACTTCGCGCGCGCGTTCGATCACGCCTGCCGGAAGGCCCGCGAGCCGCGCCACTTCAATTCCATAGCTGCGGTCCGCCTTGCCCGGCTCGACCCTGCGCAGAAAAATGATGCGGTCACCGGCTTCCTTCACGGACACGCGCAGATTCCTGACGCCGGGCAGTTGCTCGGCAAGCTCCGTGAGCTCGTGGTAATGCGTCGCGAAGAGCGTCTTCGCGCGCGTCGCGGCCGAGATGTGCTCGACCACCGCCCACGCGAGCGAGAGGCCATCATAAGTCGCGGTGCCGCGCCCGATTTCATCCAGAATGATGAAGCTCCGCGGCGTCGCCGTGTTCAGGATTACAGCGGTCTCGGTCATCTCCACCATAAAGGTTGACCGCCCGCGCGCCAGATTATCCGAAGCTCCGATGCGCGTGAAGATGCGATCGATCACGGGCAGCAGCGCGGCGTCGGCGGGCACCCAGGAGCCCATCTGCGCCATGATCGCGATAAGCGCGGCCTGCCGCAAATACGTGCTCTTGCCGCCCATGTTGGGACCGGTGATGATGGCGATCCGGCCTGTCTCGTCGTCCAGATAGAGATCGTTCGGAATGAAGCGGCCAGCCTCTTCGCTCGCCAGCTTCTCAATCACCGGATGCCGTCCCGCGGCAATGCGCATCTCGCCCGTATCGGCGAACCGCGGACGCGAGTAGCGATTCTCCGCGCCAACCTGCGCGAGCGCGGCCGAAACGTCAAGTTCCGCGATGGCGCTGGCGGTCGCGCGGATGCGCTGCGCATGCTCGGCCGTATTCTGCCGAATCTCCCCGAAGATCCTCTTTTCGATTTCCAGAATCTTTTCATCCGCCGCGAGAACCTTGCGTTCGTACTCCTTGAGCTCGGGGGTAGTGAAGCGTTCCGCATTCACCAGCGTCTGCTTGCGTTCATAGTCCGCGGGCGCGAGATGGCGGTTGGCGTTCGAGATCTCAATGTAATAACCGAAAACATTATTGAAGCGGATTTTCAGCGACGCAATCCCGGTGCGTTGGCGCTCGCGCGCTTCAATCTGCGCAATGAACTGCCGCCCATTGCGGCTCAGGTCGCGCAGCTCGTCAAGCTCGGCGTCATACCCGTCACGAATCGTTGAGCCATCGGCGACATTGATCGGCGGCGTATCGGAAAGCGCCGCGAGAATCGGTCCCGCGGCCTCGGGCACCGCATCGAGCCGCGCGAACGTGGCTTGCAGGCGCTCCGACAGCGGCTTCGCCGCCAGCCGCGGGGATTCCGTCAGCTTTGGCGTCTGATCGAGCGATTTGCCGAGCGCCAGAAGATCCCGCGGACCCGCGCTCGCGATCGTGACTTTCGCGAGCAGCCGCTCGATATCCAGCACCGGCGCCAGTTGTTTTTTCAGCTCGGCGCGCAGGATCGTCTCCCGCGCCAGATCGCTCACCGCATCGAGCCGCGCTTCGATTTCCGCCGGGTCGAGAGCCGGCCGCAGCAGCCGCTGCCGCAGCATCCGTCCGCCCATGCCAGTGGCGGTCTGATCGAGAACGCCGATCAGCGTCGCCCCGCCATCCGAGAAAATCGGCTCGACCAGTTCCAGATTGCGCACCGTCACCGCGTCGAGCACCATCGTGTCGGCGCGATCGAAATACTTCGGCGGATCGAGATGGTCGAGCGCCGCGCGCTGCGTGTCCCGCAAATAATGCAGCACCGCGCCGCCGGCGGCAACCGCCGCGCTTCGGCCGGCGAGTCCGCACCCGTCGAGCGAAAGCAGGTGGAAGTGCTCGCGCAGGATGCGGTCCGCGTAATCGGCGCTGAAGACCCAGTCGTCCAGCTCGGTGACGACCCAGCGCTTCGGCTCCGGATGCTGAAACAGCGGAGCTTCGGCCGCCACGAGCACCTCGCGCGCGCCGATGTTTTCGAGCATACCGGGCAACTCGGCGAACTCGATCTCGGTCACGCGAAATTCGCCGGTTGAGACGTCGACCCACGCGAGGCCCGCCTTCAGGCCATTGCGCGAGCAGGCCGTCAGGTAGTTGTTCTCGTGCGAACGCAGCAGATGCGCGTCGGTTGCGGTGCCGGGCGTCACGATGCGGGTGACTTCGCGCCGCACCAGCTTCTTCCCGGGACCGGCCTCTTCCAATTGATCGCAGATCGCCACGCGATAGCCGCGCCCGATCAGCCGCGCGATGTAGCCCTCGGCCGCGTGGTAAGGCACGCCGCACATCGGAATCGCCTGGTCCTTTTCCTTGTTGCGGGAAGTGAGCGTGATTTCAAGCTCGCGCGCGGCGACGATGGCGTCTTCGAGGAATAATTCGTAAAAGTCGCCGAGCCGGAAGAAGAGCAGCGCGCCCGCGACCTGCTGCTTGATCGCGTGATACTGACGCATCAGCGGCGTGGAAGCGGATTCGGCCAGCGACACTAATTTTCCCTGACTCGCCCGAATCTCCCGCCGCGCATGGGGCCAGTATACGAAAACAGCATCGAGCTACCGGATCACCTGCCAGCGCGCTCCGCGTCCTCGCCCGGTCAGCCGGGCTCTGCGCTTCATCTTCAATTCCGCGAGCACCTTCTTAATCAGCCGCCGGCTCACCGCGGGTAACTGGGCCGAAATATCGGCCAAAGTAAACGGTTCCAGCTCTCCGAGTATGGTTTGGCGCACGAGATCACCCTTCGCTGGCCGCGCCTCGGTGGATTCAATCTGCTGTTCGAATTCCTTGTAGGCATTTCGCAACATACCGAGGAAGTAGTTCCACCAACTGATCCACTTCGCGGCCGGCGGCGGCGACACGGGCGGGCGTTTCCTGCCCTGCCGCGCCGAATACAGTCATCCAGTAAGCCTCCATCGGCGCGTGGTCCTTATCGACAAATTCCAGATAGCTGTTGGCGAGGACGTGGTACATCGGAGCAGGCTTCTGTCCGCTCTTCGTTTCATTCGCGGCGGAGCGTTGCCGAAGATCGGTGATCATTTTCGCCAGCGCTTCGCGGCCCCTGGGCGCATTTGCGCCGGAGCCGAATTGTCCGTCGGGCGTATACGTGGCGGCGTAGGCATCCGCGTTGAAGGTATCGAGCGCACGTACGTACCGCCACATCAGACTCTCGATTTCGGCACGGTCTTTCGCCGTCCGGATAATGTCGCTCTCCGCCGCAACGGCGCTCGAGCCCATAGCGGCGACCAGCAGGAGTCCGGCGATTCCGATTGATTTCGATTTCATCCGACGAGCCTCCTTGCCGTGAACGGTAATACAGAGCGCTGGCGCGCGCACGCCGGCCCAACCCTCACTTCCGATAGACTCGGAGACGAAAGGACACGCCCGTGAAACGCACTATCCGGATTGTGGGAATCGTCGTCGTCCTGCTGATCGCGGCCGCGCTCGTTCTGCCGTTTCTGATCGACGCCAATCAGTTCCGCCCCTCCCTCGAGAGCCGTCTGACTGCCGCATTGGGACGCGAAGTGAAGCTCGGCAATCTGAAAGTCTCGGTCTTCTCAGGCGGTGTCTCCGCCAGCGACCTCGCGGTCGCCGACGACCCGGCCTTCAGCAAGACACCCTTCCTGCGCGCGCAATCTCTCCACGCCTCCGTGGCGTTCATGCCGCTGATCTTCTCCCGCAAGCTCAACATCACGGCGATCACGATCAACCAGCCGCAGATCAGTTTGGTCGAAACTCCCGCCGGCGTGTTCAATTTCTCGGGCATGGGCGGCCGTAACACTGCAGACGTCGCACAGCCGTCCGCGCCGCCCTCGCGGCCGGCGGACCTCGCCGTCGCGCTGATTAAAATCTCCGACGGCCGCATCACGCTTGAAAAGACCGGCTCGCACGCGAAACCGCTGGTACTCGACAAGCTCAACATCGAGGTAAAAAATTTCTCCGAGGCCACGCAGTTTCCCTTTTCGCTGAGCGCGGCGCTTTCCGGGGGCGGGACCCTCAATCTCACCGGAAACGCCGGGCCGATCAGCGCGGGCTCGGCCGCCAGCACACCTTTCAACGCGAAGCTCACCGCGACGCACGTCGATCTGATCGGCTCGGGCATCGTCGATCCGTCCACCGGACTTGCCGGGCTCGCCTCGGTCGACGGCGCCGCCGAATCCGCGCATGGCGCCATTAACCTGACTGGGAAACTCAAAGCGGATCAGCTCGTTCTGGCGCGCGGAGGCAAACCGGCGAAGCGCGCGGTCGAGATCGACCTTGATCTTGCGCACGATCCTGCCAGGCAATCGGGCGAGGTACGCCAGATGACGATCCACCTTGGGAATGCCGTAGCGAAGCTCACAGGGAACTATCGGCTCGATACCGAACCCGCCAGCGTGAATCTCAGGCTGACGGGGTCAAAGATGCCTTTGACGGAACTGGCGACGTTCCTGCCGGCGCTGGATATCGCGCTGCCCGCTGGCGCATCCATCGATCAGGGGACGGCCGACGTGAACCTGACTTCCACGGGTGCGCTCGACAAGCTGGTCACTGAAGGAACCGTGGACGCCGAGAACGCCCGCCTTGCCAATTACGACTTCGCTTCGAAGCTGCAGGTGCTGCACGAATTCACGGCAATCAAGTCGCAGCCGCACACCTTGATTCAAACGCTGTCGGCGCACCTGAGGGAATCGCCCGCCGGGACGAACGTCGATTCCCTGCGCCTCGTGATCGCATCGATCGGCGCAATTACCGGATCGGGCACGGTTAGCCCCGCGCATGCGCTCGATTTCAAAATGCGCGCGGCGCCGGGGAGCGCGGCACTGAATAGCCTGACCGGCAGCGCAACCATCCCGTTTACGATTCAGGGAACGGCGGAAAATCCGGTGGTGCGTCCGGATGTGAGGGGCATCGTCAACGATCGTCTGCAGAGTCTGACGGGAGGCAAGACGAACGCCGGGGGAATTCTCAATGGCATTTTCGGGGGGAAGAAGAAACAATAGATCGGGTAGGCTGGTTCAATGGTCAAGAACGTTCTGGGCGGCGCCCTGCAAACCTGCTGCACCGACCCGCTGACGGGTTTCTATCGCGACGGCAAATGCAACAGTGGACTCGACGATCTCGGCCGGCATGTCGTCTGCGTCCTGGTGAATGAGGAGTTCCTGCGTCATCAGGCGTCGATCGGCAACGACCTCATTACGCCGCGTCCGGAATTCGGCTTTCCAGGACTGAAAGAGGGCGACGGATGGTGTGTTTGCGTCGAGCCGTGGAAGAAGTCGTTCGAAGCCGGAATCATGGCGCCGGTCCGGCTTGAGGCCACTCACGAGCGCGCGCTCGAAGTGGTGACTCTGGAAATGCTCCTGAAGAGCGCGCGGGTGAATTAGCCCCGGTTTCGTGCAGTTTTCCGAAATGCAAGCGCCGGGATGAGTCCCGGCGCGGCAGACACGAGTGTCCGCGCCACACGCTGCTATTTGTGAGGCGCGATCAAGTGCGGCACGTCGCGCTCATTTTCCGCGCAGACGTACTCGAGCAAATCCTCACCAACCATCAGAGGCATTTTCTCGGTGACGTTCCATGGCCGGGTGTAGTTCACGGGATCTTCAATCGTGATATCCAGCTGCAACTCGCCAAGCTGCGGGCGCGTGTAACGCTCGGTCACATGCAACTGGTCGGACGTGGGATGTCCCGCCAGATCGAGCCACGTTTTGCCGTTGAACCCGATCGTGTCCACAACCAGCGTGTCGCCATCCCAACGGCCGATCGAGTCTCCGTACCACGTGGGATTCAGATCCTTCGGATGCTGACGATTCATGTAGATCTGCCGGTAGCTGTGCATGCTGCCCTCGAACAGGATGGCGATGAAATCCTTTTCCTGAATCAGCTTCATCGGATATGGATCGCGGCGCGGCACGCCCGTCGGCAGGCAGCGCGCTTCCGGGTCGTAGATTCCCTGATTCGCCTGCGCCTCTTTGAAAAACTTGTCGGCGCGCGGCGTCATCGGCACTTCGCCGACGTCATAGTCTTTCGCGATGTCGGACGTGTAGCCGGAGTATCCCCAGACGCCCGACAAATCGACATGGCCGTCTTTCTTCGGCACGGGTCCGGGCGCGAAGTTTCCGATCTTCCGCGCCTTGCCGCGTTTGGCCTTCGGAATCGTGCTCTCGGCCGGAAACTGCGCCTTCATCGGAACCGAAAGGGCGGCCGCGGTGGCGCACGCCATTGCTGCGATGGTCAGGAGCGAATGCAGGGATTGCCTGGTCACTGAGAAAACCTCTGCAATATCATATACTGCCGTGCCTGCTGCTGTGCCGCCGGAACACGCGGAACACCCCGGGCAGGAGTTTTCCTGAAGCCGGGAGCATTTCGCGCTCATCTGCTAACCTGACACAAGCTGATGGAGTGTACGTGTGTCCGCCACACAGATGTCCCAGGGACATCCAAACTCTTCGCCGACCTGATCTATCATTTCGATCGGGTCAACGACCTGTACCCGCATCGGCCAAATGACATTCAGGCACTCGAGGCCGCGGCGCGGTTCGATTTTCCGGACGATCGCCGTGCGGCTCTGATCGATGCCCTCAGCCCGCTCAATGCGGGAAATCCGTCGCTCGCGGCATTGGCAAAACCGGGCACGGTCGCGATCGTAACGGGGCAGCAGGTGGGACTTTTTTCGGGCCCCGCGTACTCTGTTTACAAGGCCCTAACCGCGATCAAAATCGCGCGCGAGCTTTCCAATCGGGGAACACCCGCGGTTCCGGTCTTCTGGATCGCGACCGAGGATCACGACTTCGCCGAAGTTGACCACGTCTGGGTTTTCGGACCCGACCGCCGGCCGGTGAAGCTTCGCGTCGCCGGTCCCGCTGACGCGGGTCCGAAGCCCGTCGGTGGAATTGCGATCGCAGATTTTCCCGTCGGCGAACTGCGCGCGGCTCTCTCGGGCCTGCCTTTCGCGGACGATGCGCTGGCGGCGATCGAGCGCGCATATCAGCCAGGGCAGACGATGGGTTCTGCGTTCGCGCGATTCATTAAGGAACTCTTCGCGCCCTGGGGGCTGCTCGTGATCGACCCCATGGAGCCCGCGCTGCGGCGCATCGCCGCGCCGCTGCTCGAGCAGGCGGTCGAGCGGATGCCCGAGCTTACCGGCGCGTTGATGGCACGCTCGAAGGAGCTCGAATCGCGCGGCTATCACGCGCAGGTGCTGGTCGACAAAAATACTTCGCTGGTATTTCTTCTGTCGAACGGACAGCGCCTCGCGCTGCGAAGATCGAACGGCGATTTCGTGGGTCCCGAGCGGCGATTCACGGCGGCTGAGCTCACCGTTCAAGGTGCCGATCTTTCGCCGAATGCGCTGCTGCGCCCGGTGATGCAGGATTATCTGCTGCCGACCGCGGCTTACGTCGGCGGTCCCGCGGAACTCGCGTATCTCGCGCAATCGCAGGTCCTGTATGGCAAGTTGCTCGGCCGGCAACCGGCGGCATTCCCGCGGGCGTGCTTCACGCTGGTGGATGCGCGCAGTCACAAGAGGATGGTGCGTTACGGACTCGGGCCAGTGGACTTGTTCGGCGGCGAACAGGCACTGCGTAACACCATAGCGGCACGTCTGGTGCCGGAACGCCTGCGCTCGCGGCTCGAAGATACGAAGGCGGCCGTCGCGAAAGCGCTGGATGCTCTCAAGGCGGATCTCGATCGCTTCGATCCAACGCTTGTGTCAGCGCTCGGCACCAGCCGCCGCAAGATCGAATACCAGGTCGGCAAGATCGCGCGCAAAACTGCATCCCAGATCATGGCGCGCGACGAGCAGGCGGTCCGCGACGCGCGCGCGCTGAACGGCCTTGCGTTTCCCGAGAAGCATCTGCAGGAGCGCTTCTATTCGATCGTGCCGTTTCTTGCGGAGTTTGGACCTGGGCTGGTCGACGAGCTCTATTCGGCCGTTCGCGTCGAGTGTCCGGACCATCAGTTCGTGGTCGTCTGAGCGCCGGCGCCTCCACTGTTCTTCATGTATCTGAACGCCGTCAGGAGCGCACTGAAAGCGGGCCAGCTGCAGCTTGGAATGAACTTCGGCCAGCTCCGCTCACCGGAGATCCCGCGGCTTCTCGCGGCTGCCGGCTTCCACTGGGCGTTCATCGACACCGAGCACGGTGGATTCGATCTTGAAACCGTGCAGGATGTCTGCCGCGTCTCACAATTGGCGGGTCTCTGTCCCGTGGTGCGGGTGGTCGATCTGCAATATGGCCTGGTGGCGCGCGCTCTCGACAGCGGCGCCGGCGGGATCATCTTTCCGCGTATGGAAGATCCGAAACTGCTCGAGACTGCGCTGAGTTGGACGAAATTTCCGCCCAGGGGCGTTCGCGGCTATGGGCTGCAGCCTTCGCAAACCGACTACTCCGGACTCTCGTTCAGTGAAGTCATCGCGCACGTCAATGCGAATACTCTGACCGTGCTGCAGATCGAATCGAAGCGCGCCGTCGAGGCACGCGATGAGCTGCTGTCCGTGCCCGGCATCGATGCGGTGATGATCGGTCCGGCCGACCTTTCGATTTCGCTCGGCGTGCCGGGAGAGTTCCAGCATCCAAAAGTGGTGCAGGCGATGGAGTCTGTGCGCGAGGCCTGCGAGAAGCACGGAGTCGCGCCGGGAACGCACACGCGCAACGCCGCGCTTGCGCGGTTCTGGAAAGCACGCGGCATGCGCTTTCTTGGGTGCGGGAGTGAGATCGCCTTCCTGTGGGAGAAGGCCGCGGAAACGGCGAAAGCGGTTCTGGCGGAATGAAGGCCTGGCTAAAGCCGATAGCGGCTCTCGCCTGCGCAGCTGCATTTGCGCAGCTACCCGCCCCTCAGCAGGCCGCGATCGATCGGATCTCATCCGGCTCATTGAAGACCAATCTTTCGTATCTGGCTGGGGATGCGCTCGAAGGCCGCGGCACGCCCTCTCACGGACTCGATCTCGCGGCGGATTACATCGCGAAGCAATTCCATAATGCGGGGCTTGAATCCGCGACGCCGGACGGCAGCTTCTTCCAGCCCGCGAAATTCGACGATGCGCGTGACAACATGGATGGCTTCCGTCTGCAATTGAAGGCGGCGGGGGCCGACGTCGCTGTCGCCGCGGATGAGGTCCGCGTGCGATCCTTCGACAGTCTCGATCTGACGAACGCGCCGGTATTAAAGCTGCCGGATAACGGCGCGCTGCCGCCCGTTGCGGGGAAGATCGTCGCCGGTCCGGAGCGCCGCTATGGCGAGGAGATCGCGCTCAATGAATTGCAGTCACGGAGGCCAGCACTGATCCTGTTGATTGGCCGCACGCGAAATATCCGCCGCAAAGGAAACACGCTGCAAGCCGCGGAGCAGGTTCTCGCCGAAGCCGAGGGTGACCACGCGGCCGTCATTCGCATCCGCCGTACCGAAGCCGAAGCGTTGCTGCGCGCGAGGGGAGAGATGACCGTATCCGTGCATCTCGCCAAACCCGCGGTCCATGAAGCGATTCTGAAAAATGTGGCCGGCATTCTGCGCGGATCGGACCCGAAGCTGCGCGACCGGTATCTGCTGGTGACCGCCCATTACGACCATCTGGGCAAGACCGCGCTGGGCATTTATCATGGCGCGAACGACAACGGCAGCGGGACCGTTTCCGTGATCGAGATCGCCCGCGCGCTCGGCGCACTGAAGCCTCATCCGAGACGGACCATCGTCTTCATCACGCTTTTCGGCGAGGAAGAGGGTCTGCTGGGGTCTTATTATTATGCCCACCACCCGCTGTTCCCGTTGAAGGACACGATCGCCGACATCAATCTGGAGCAGATGGGGCGCACGGACGATCCGAGCGGAAAAAAACTCGGAGAGTTCACCGTAACGGGGCCTTCGTATTCCAATGTCGCATCGATTCTGAGCCAAGCCGCCAAAGCCGAAGACGTGGGCGTCTACGCCCGCAAAGACGCGGACGATTATTTCGACCGCAGCGACAATTATTCATTCGCGCAGTTCGGCGTGATCTCGCATACGGTCGTCGTCGCAGTCGACTTCCCCGATTACCACGGGCTCGGCGACAACTGGGAGAAGATCGATTTTGCCAATATGGAAAAGGTGGATCGCG